>NZ_QLNF01000005.1:0-152515 GCF_003261015.1 Agrobacterium sp. MS2
TCCCGCCCTTTATCAGTGAGGTCTTTCATGCGTTTTGCCATCAACCACATCACCGCCCCGGCGCTTTCGCTCGAGGACTTCTTCCAGACCGCGCGCGAACTCGGCCTCACCGAGGTCGAGATCCGCAACGACCTGCCGGATATTGTCGGTACGGTGACACCGGCGCAGGTGAAGGCGGCGGCCGATAAGGTCGGCGTGACGATCATCTCCATCAACGCGCTTTATCCCTTCAACGTCTGGTCGGGCGACCTGCCGCAGCGCGCCGTCGCCATGGCCGATTACGCCGCGGCGAGCGGTGCAAAAGCGCTGGTCATGTGCCCGCTCAATGACGGCAGGGCGGTTTCCTTCGACGATCTCGTGACGGCGCTGAAGGCCATGAAGCCGATCCTTGAGGAGAGAGGCCTTACCGGTCTTGTCGAACCGCTCGGCTTCCCGGTCTCCTCGCTGCGCACCAAGACCGAGGCGGTGAGAGCCATTGATGTGGCCGGCGGTGGCGATGTCTACAGGCTGGTGCACGATACCTTCCACCATCACCTCGCGGGCGAAACGGCGTTTTTCCCCGAACGCACCGGTCTCGTCCACATTTCCGGCGTCACCGACCCCGCCGTCTCCGTCGCCGACATGCTGGATGCCCACCGCGTCCTGGTGGATGGCGCCGACCGGCTGGAGAATATCGCCCAGATCAGGGCGCTGGAGGCCGCCGGTTACAAGGGCCCCTACAGCTTCGAGCCCTTTGCGACGGAGGTTCATGACCTGAAGGACCCGGCCGCTGCCGTGAAAGCCAGCATCGACCACATCGCTAGCGCGCTCTGACCGCGCTGCCGCCCGCGGTGAAACGCGGGCGGCAGCCGGACGATCGCCAAAGCCGGAGAAATCAATTCCGCATTTACGGATGATGCTGTAGTCTCCGGTAACGAGAGAGCAGCAGACCGGCGCGGTTATTCTTCAGATCGATTGCGTGAGTCTTTCCGCCAGGGCCGTCCGAAGAAGAGTGGTTGAATTCCCTTTTATGAAAATAGACAGGAAAACGACGCTTAGGGACGTCGCGCGGGAGGCGAATGTTTCGCTGAGCACGGCTTCGCACGCGATCAACGGCACGGCGCCGCTCACCACGCAGGTTCGCGAGCGGGTTCTGGAAGCCGCCCGGTCGCTGGGTTATCTCGAAAATCGACGCCAGAAGGCGACCATCGCCACCTTGCGTGTCGTCCTGCTGGCCATGACCAATGACGCGGCACCGCAGAGCGACCTCAACATGGTCAGCTGGACAATGTTGAACGGCTTCCGCCGCGAATGCGAGCGGCGCGGCATCCGCATCGTTCCCTATGTCAGTGCAACGAGCCGGCTCGACCCCGTGGCGGTTGCCGAAGCCGTCAGGACAGATAATGTGGACGGTGTCGTGGTTCTGAATGACGACAGGCCGCAGCTGGTCGAGGCGCTTTCCGCGCTTGGCAAGCCCGTGGTGCTGATCAATGGCGAAGATCCGGCCATGATCGTCGATACGGTAACGGCGGAGAACCGGTTCGGCGCCCGCCTCGGCATCGAGCATCTGCTGTCGCTTGGGCATCGCAATATTGTGCATGTGACCTGGAAGGGCCGCACGACGATCCGCCGTCGTCATGATGGCTATAACGATGCATTCCTTGCAACGGGCCTTGCCGTTCCTGCCGACATGGTCATCGAGGTCGAGAGCTACGAGCCCGAATGGGGGGAGGTGGCTATCCGCCGTCTGCTTGCCGAGCAGCGACCACTGCGAAACGCCACCGCGATTTTCTGCGCCGCCGATAATCTGGCGCTCGGCTGTCTGAAGGCCTTGGGGGAGGCCGGTATCCGGGTGCCCGAGGATGTCTCGGTGCTGGGTTTCGATGACATCATGCCAGCCGCCTTCAGCACACCGCCTCTCAGCACCATCCAGTTGCCCGCCGACAGGCTGGGTGGGGCGGCGCTGTCGCTGCTGGAGCAGCGGCTGGTGGCGGCCGATCCCACCCGGCCGGCGCACCGGCTGGAACTCGGTTGCCGGCTGGTGCTGAGGGGCAGTATCGCCCCGCCGCGCAAATAGGCCGCTTTCCGCCGCCGCCGCGTCGATCGACGTTTTCCACGTGATATTCGATTGCAAAAACCTATCCCATGAATAGCCTGTGCGGCATGGATTCTGGAATCGGGAGGGTTCCCCGCATGTCGCACAGCAATGAAAACGTCCCTGCTCTGGCGAGGCTGGATGAGCTGGATCGGTTCTGCCGCGCCGTTTTCCTCGCTGCCGGTACGGATGACGAGACGGCCGATGCGGCGACCCGCGCCATGATGCATGGCACGCGGCTTGGCGTTGACAGCCACGGTGTGCGCCTGCTCGCTCATTATGTCACCGCACTTGAAGGCGGGCGTCTCAATCCGCGGCCGCAGATCAGCCGCGTTTCCGGCTTCGGCGCGGTGGAGACGGTGGATGCGGACAACGCCCACGGCGCCCGCGCCACCTATGCGGCCATGGAAAACGCCATGGCGCTAGCGGAAAAATTTGGCATCGGCGCGGTGGCGATCAGGAATTCCTCGCATTTCGGACCGGCTGGGGCTTATGCGCTGGAGGCGGCCCGGCAGGGCTATATCGGCCTGGCATTCTGCAATTCGGACAGTTTCGTGCGCCTGCATGATGGGGCCATGCGCTTTCACGGCACCAACCCGATTGCCGTCGGCGTTCCTGCAGCGGATGACCTGCCGTGGCTGCTGGACATGGCGACCAGCGCAGTGCCCTATAATCGCGTGCTGCTTTACCGCAGCCTTGGGCAGCAATTGCCTGCGGGGGTTGCCTCGGATGGTGACGGCGTCGATACAAGGGATCCGAATGCTGCGGAAATGCTTGCCCCCGTCGGCGGCGAATTCGGCTTCAAGGGCGCGGCGCTGGCGGGAATGGTGGAGATTTTCAGTGCGGTTCTGACCGGCATGAAGCTGAGCTTCGATATCGCCCCGATGGGCGGGCCGGATTTCTCCACGCCGCGCGGGCTTGGTGCCTTCGTTCTGGCGCTGAAACCGGAAGCCTTCCTTGAGCGCGACGCGTTTGACGAGGGCATGAAGCGCTATCTCGAAGTGCTGCGGGGCTCCCCCGTTCGCGAGGATTGCAAGGTCATGGCGCCTGGCGATCGCGAATGGGCGGTGGCGGCGAAGCGGGAAAGGGAAGGAGCGCCGGTCGATCCGGTCACCCGCGCGGCCTTTTCGGAAATGGCGGCAAGGTTTTCGGTCAGCCCGCCCGCATATCACTAAGCTTCCACGATTGTCAGCGCCCGCTCAGGCGGGACGAAGAAGCATGCTGGGGCGCGGATAGGGTGCTTTTGCGGGTCCCAGCCTTTCCGCCACGACCGGACGGCCGATGTAATAGCCCTGCGCGTAATCGATTTCCATCTGGCGCACGAGCCTCAGCTGTTCCTCGGTTTCCACGCCTTCGATCAAAATTTTATGGCCGCGATTGCGAATGAGGCGGATCATGTCCTGCAGCATCGCCCGTCCGCGTGGGGTCTTGCTATCATGCAGGAAGGAACGATCAATCTTGACGGTATCGAAATCCGTCATGCGCAGCCATGACAGGCCGGCGAAACCCGTTCCGAAATCATCCAGCCAGATTTTGATGCCAAGCGTCTTCAGGTCGTTCAGGCAACGCAGCACATCCGAATGCATTTCCATGTCCAGGCCTTCGGTGATTTCGAAGGCGAGCCTGTTGCCGGCAATACCGGCTTCCACGAGAATGGCCGCGACGGACGTGGCGAACCCAGGGTTCTTCAATTGCATGGGTGACACATTGACGCTGACGACATCAACCCTGTCATCGGCCAATATGTGCTTGCAGACCGTCTTGATGGTCCACAGGCCCAGTTCCATGATCGTGCCGGTACGCTCGGCGATCGGGATGAAGATGCTGGGGGCGACGGAATTGCCATCCAGCAGGCGAAGTCGCATCAGCGCCTCGACGCCTGTCGTTTCATTGGTCGAGATGTTCAAGATCGGCTGGTAGACAAGGGAAACAAGGTTCTCCGCAACTGCGATCTTCAGAAGGGCGGCGATGTTTTCCGTTTCGTCGCTGGTCTGCGGATCGTCGGGATCGAACAGCTTCATGCAATTGCGGCCATTGCCCTTGGCGATGTAAAGCGCGCGATCGGCCTCGTTGATGATCTTCTCCAGCTTGCCGTCCGGATTGGGGCGGGTGAAGGAGGCGCCGATGCTGACAGTGACGATGAAGGTGCCGTCGCGGCGCTGGTCATGTGCGAGGGACAGGCTTTCCACGGTATGGCGGATCGTTTCGGCGAGCTCGCCAACCTGTTGTTTGGACTTGAATGGCGCCAGCACGATGAATTCTTCGCCACCATAGCGGCCGATCGAGGCGCCGTGCTGGATGATTGCATCCTGCAAGGCATTGCCCACGGTCACGAGACACTTGTCGCCTTCCTGGTGGCCATAACGGTCGTTGTATTTCTTGAAGAAATCGACATCGATCAGGAATACGGAAAAACCTTCTTCCTTCTTCATCCAGTTATCCCACAACAGGCGCAGATGGTGATCGATGGCGCGGCGGTTCTGCAGCCCGGTCAGGGAATCGGTGTTGGAAAGACGCAGCAGCGCCTGGCCACGCTCATCCGCCGCCTTCTGCTGGGCCTTCGCTTCCAGCCCGTTGACGAAGACATGGTAGCGTTCCCTGTTCAGGTTCCAGTTCACATAAGACGTGAAGACGAAGCAGGAGATATAGAAGGTGCCGAAAGCGAATTTGTAGAAAGCGTCTTCAGGAAACTGCGTCGCCGCCAGAAAATAGGTGACGAGAATGATGCCCGATGACACCAGCGACAGATGGAATCTGAAAGTGAAAAACAGATTGGCGCCCATCATGAAGATCGCCCCGAAAACCATGTAATAGGACATGTTTTCGATATTGTCGGTCAGCAGCGATGGCAACAGCCAACCGATATAACCCATGACGAGGGCGGTCGCACAGGTGAGGTCGAGCGCTGCGGTGCTGGCTCCCCGGCGTAGCTGGATTTCCAGTGTCAGCAGCGCTGATACGGCGACCGCGAAACGTGCGACAATGGTGTAAAACGCGACGTCGGGTATCAGAACGATGTCTGAAGCGGCAAACAGAAGATAAATGAAGACAGCCGTCCACAGGCCCCGACGGATAGAACCCCGGCGGCTGCGTTCGCCTTCCTGCTGGTAAAGGGCAAGAAGTTCATCAGAAAACCGGGAGTCCGGCCGCCGATAGTCTTGCTGTCCACTCACCTCTCCCAATGTGTGCTTCATGCACTTTCCCATAGTGTTGCGTATACTTATTAAGTAACTGCTTATTCCACTTTTCCGTGTGCTGTCGCACCCAGTTCGGGTTCCTGTCGATCTCTGCCAAAGCGGATTGAGACCATGGAAAGGAAGAACGCATCATACGTTCGCAACATTAAGTTTCACTAAACCGCCTATCCTCCCAGCCGCCACCCGAGAGTGTGACCAAAAAAATACGCTAATTTACTAATCTATCCCTACACCGCGCAAAAATCGAAATCGAGTGGCCTTCGGTGTCCCAGAAACGTATAGTTAACAATGTGTTAACACTGGAGGCTGAAGTGGTGCGGGTAAAGAAGAAAAATCTGGATGGGGCAAGTCTGATCACCCCGGATACTGTCGCAAAAGAGATTTTTGCACGCAAAACGAAAACGTTCGATGAGCAGTTCGCAGTTGCAAAAGCAGAAATTGCCATCATTCTCGAATTGGCACAGCAGCAGTTCGATAATGGTATTTCAGCACATGACATAATACATCGAACGGCGGGGGCGCTGCATGGGTTGCGAGAAAAACTCCACTCAAGCGTGTGGGCTGAACTGATCCCCATCATACAGAATCACCCCGTGTCGGAGCGTTTTCTGCAGGATCCGTTCACGCGCTGGTCGTTCGACAAGCCGCGGGGTTATTCCGGCGATGCGCAATTGCTGGATTTTATCTATGGCCACGAAAGCGTTGCCGGTCTGGTGAAGAATGCGACGCCGCTGGGGCGTGATCTTTACGACTATACGAAGGACGCCAGTTCTTCCGTGGCGGTGCGCGAGCGACGGGATCTGCTGACGCGCTTTGTCGACGAAGCGGCGGCCCGGCACGGTGAAGATACCGAAATCCTCACCATAGCGTCCGGACATCTGCGCGAGGCGGATGCTTCCGCGGCGCTGAAGGAGGGCAGGCTGCGGCGCTGGGTGGCGCTCGATCAGGACCCCTTGAGCGTCGGTTCCGTTGCCCGCGATTTCGCCGGCACCTGCATCGAGGCGATCGACGGCTCGGTGCGCGATATCGTCCTGCGCACGCAGGAGCTCGGCACTTTCGATCTGATATACGCAGCCGGTCTATACGACTACCTGAACGACCGTGTGGCGATCAAACTCACGCGGCGCTGCATGGAGATGCTGAAACCCGGCGGCATGTTCCTTTTCGCCAACTTCTCCGAGGACATCGTTGTGGACGGCTACATGGAAACCTTCATGAACTGGGCGCTGCTGTTGCGCTCGAAGGCGGATATGTGGCGGATCGTCAATGCCAGCGCCGATCCGGACAGCATCGAGGCTGAGGTGTTCTTTGGCGAGAACCACAATATCGTCTACGCGACGATGCGTAAGAAGGCATGACATCCTTCGGCCCGTCTTCCTGCCAATAACCATTTGCTTAAACCTCGTCGCGGGCCTAAGAATCCGCGCCGAATGCATTGCAGAATGGAATGGCTGAAATGAAGAGATATTATTCGGATATGGGCGGTCTGCCCGGGCAGACGGAACTCCTGTCGAGCAAGGCTGTATTCAAGACCGCCTATGCTGTCATCCCCAAGACCGTGATGTCCGATATCGTGACAAGCGTGCTGCCCCACTGGACCGGCACGCGTGCCTGGATCATCGCCCGGCCGATGACCGGCTTTTCCGAGACTTTCGCGCAATATATCGTTGAAGTGCAGCCCGGCGGCGGCAGCGACCGGCCGGAGCCGGACGCAAGGGCGCAGGCGGCGATCTTCGTCGTCGACGGCGAGATGACCGTGGAATTCGAGGGCGCCCGGCATGAGCTGCGGGAGGGCTCCTTCGCTTTCCTTCCGGCAGGCAGCCGCTGGCAGGTTCGTAACTCGGGCAAGGCGCCGGTCAAATTCCACTGGGTGCGAAAGACGTTTCAGGCCGTAGACGGGCTGGAGCCGCCGCCGGCGATCTTCACCCATGAAGACGAGACCGCCCTTTCGGCAATGCCGGACACCGACGGCAAATGGGCGACGACCCGTTTCATCGATCCTGATGACGTGCGTTACGACATGCATCTCAACATCGTCACCTTCGAGCCGGGCGCGACCATTCCCTTCATGGAAACCCATGTCATGGAACATGGCCTTTATGTTCTCGAAGGCAAGGCCGTGTACCGGCTGAACGAGGACTGGGTGGAGGTGCAGGCCGGCGACTTCATGTGGCTGCGCGCCTATTGCCCGCAGGCGTGTTATGCGGGCGGGCCGGGCCGATTCCGCTATCTGCTCTATAAGGATGTAAACCGACACGTGAAGCTCTGGTAACGGGCCTGCGGTCTGCAAAAAAACATGAATTGTCGCGCAATCCGGCGGCTTGCGCGATAAATGCTTGCTTTGGATCGAATATCCCTAATAAATTCCCGTAGGCGGCGGCTATTGCTGCGCCGCTCCGTTTGGTGATCCGCCTGCACCTATCCTTGAGAAGACTCGCCCGTATGACTGAGACGATCGATGCCAATGTCTTCAATCTTGCGCCCGTGGCGATGTGGATCGAGGATTTCAGCGAGGTAAAGCGCCAGTTCGATATCTGGCGGGCGGAGGGCGTAGAGGATCTCAGGGCGTTTCTTCTGGACGATCTGACAAGGGTGGCGGCCTGTTCGCAGAAGATCCGCGTCATCCAGGTCAACGCCAGGACGCTGGAACTGTTCGAGGCCCACGACCAGAACCATCTCGTCGACAATCTGCACCGCATCTTTCGCGATGACATGCTAGAGAGCCATGTGAACGAGCTTTCCGAACTCTGGGCCGGCAAGACGGAATTCACCAGCAATGCTGTCAATTATTCGATCGGCGGCAAGCGGCTGGACATTCAGTTGCGCGGCGCGGTGATACCCGGCCACGAGGACACGCTCGACCGGCTGCTTCTGACCACCGAGGATGTAACGGAGCGGGAGGAGGCCCGCCGCAAGGAGCTGCTCAACCGCCGTTATGCCGAGGGCATGTTCAAACATTCGCCTGTGTCCCTGTGGGTGGAGGATTTCAGCCGGGTAAGGCGCCTGATCGAGGAGGTCAGGGAGCGCGGCATCATCGATTTCCGGGTCTTCATGGATGTGCATCCGGAATTCGTGCGGCAATGCATGAGCGAAATCCGCGTCATCGACGTCAATCGCGCGACGCTCGACCTGTTCTGTGCGCCGGACCGGCAGGTTCTGCTGCAGCGACTAGGCGATATTTTCCGCGACGAGATGGAAAAGCCGTTCCGCGAACAGCTGATGGAACTCTGGAACGGTAATCTCAGCCATCACCGCGAAGTGGTGAACTACGCGCTGGACGGTTCCGAGCGGCATCTGCTTTTGCATTTTTCGGTTTTTCCCGGGTATGAGCGGGACTGGTCTCTGGTGCAGGTGGCGCTGACGGATATTACCGCGCGCAAGAAAGCCGAAGCCTACCTCGAATATCTCGGCAAGCACGATGTGCTGACCAAGCTGCACAACCGCGCCTTCTATTCCGACGAGCTGAACAGGCTGGAGCGCAGCGCGTTGCGGCCCGTATCGGCGATCGTGATCGATCTCAACGGCCTGAAGGACGCGAATGACAAGCTGGGGCACGATGCCGGCGACGCCCTGTTGCGACGCATGGGCGAGGTGCTGAACGGCGTGGTGACCGCGCCGAACCACGCAGCCCGCATCGGCGGCGACGAATTCGCCATTCTTCTTCCCGGCGCCGACAAGCAGGTGGCCGCCGCCATGGTCGAAACCGTTTATGAGCTGCTGAAGATCAACAACCAGTTCTATTCCAGCGCACCGCTCAGCCTGTCGTTGGGTGTGGCGACCAGCGAGGCAGGCGAGACGATGGAATCGTTGGTGCGCCGCGCCGATATGAATATGTACGAGCAGAAAAATGCCTATTACGCAGCGCTGCGTAACAGATCTGCCGACAATAACGACAAGACCAATGCCGGCCCCCAGCCGGAAGCCAGCTCGCTGAAGCGTTTGTCCTGAGGGTAAGAGGGGTCATCGACCCTCGCTCGCGCAATTATTTCTGATCTTCCGGCCATAAGGCCCAAGGCGGGACCCGCGCCGTCGTGGGTCCCGGCCCCCTTCCGTTTCCCGATGCTCTTGCGAATTTAGGCCGTGTTTCCACGCCGTCTCGCGCGGCTTCACAAGCGCGTGAGGCTGGTTTTGCGCTGCAACAATTCTATTGTGAGAAATTTACATACGTCTTAGTATGTATGTAAAAGTGACCTTTTTCATGGATTCGGAGCGCAGAATGGCGAATAGACTGGGGCAGATCGTGGCGGTGTTGTTGGCGGGCATCGTTGTGGTCGGATGTAGCGACGAGCAGGCGTCTGCCCCCGGCGCGCCGCCGCCTGGTGCAGTCAAGGTCGTGACGGTGAAGCAGGAAGAGCTGCCGATAACCAACGACCTGCCGGGCCGCATTGCACCGACGCGACTTGCGGAAGTGCGCCCGCGTGTCTCAGGCATCATCGTTGAGCGCGTGTTCGAGCAGGGTTCGCTGGTGAAGGAAGGCGATGTCCTCTACCGCATCGATCCCGCCCCGTTCCAGGTGCGCGTCGACAGCGCCGAGGGCACGTTGCGCCGGGCGCAGGCCGCGCAGCTTCAGGCGCGCCAGACGGCCGACAGGCAGCAGCAGCTGCGCCGTTCCAACGTTGGTTCGCAGCAGGAATTCGACAACGCCATTGCCCAGCTGGCGCAGGCCGATGCGGAGGTGGCGGTGGCTGAGGCAGGCCTGGCGGAAGCGAAGCTCAATCTTCAATATGCGGATGTCAAAGCCCCGATCAGCGGCCGGATCGGCCGCGCGCGTATTACGGAAGGCGCGCTCGTCAGCGCGACCGGCTCTGAAAACCTGGCGACGATCCAGCAGCTTGATCCGATCTATGCCGACTTCACCCAGCCGGCGGCCGATCTCATTCGGCTGCGCAAGGCGCTTCAGGACGGCAAGCTGATGACCGGTCCGAATGAAGCTGAAGTCAATCTGCTCTTCGATGACGGCAGCCGTTACCCGCAGGCCGGCCGTCTGCTGTTTTCGGAGGCAGCGGTGGATGAGACCACCGGCCAGGTGACGCTGCGCGGCGAATTTCCCAACCCGAACGGCGATCTGCTGCCGGGCATGTATGTCCGCGTGCAGATCCAGCAGGGCATTCAGAAGGCTGCATTCGCGGTGCCGCAGCAGGCGGTTCAGCGCGATGCCGGCGGTCAGGCGAGCGTGCTTGTCGTCAACGCCGAAGATACGGTCGAGCAGCGGCGCGTCAGCGTCGGCCGTTCCATCGGTGACCGCTGGGTGATTTCGGAAGGGCTGAAGGATGGCGACCGCGTTGTTGCCGAAGGCTTCCAGAAGACCGCCCCGGGAGCCAAGGTGAAGCCTGAACCCTGGTCCGACGAGGCCGATGTCGCCGCTGCCGCAGGCAGCGAGAGCGCGGCTCCGGCCCAGAAGCAATAAGGACCGATTTCATGGCACGTTTTTTCATCGATCGGCCCATTTTTGCCTGGGTCGTCGCCATCTTCATCATGCTGGCGGGCCTGCTCGCCATTCCCATGCTGCCTATTGCGCAATATCCGAATGTGGCGCCGCCGCAGATTTCGGTCTCCACGACCTATCCCGGCGCTGCGCCGGAAGATATCTACCAGAGCGTCACGCGCCCGATAGAAGAGGAACTGAACGGTGTTCCCGGCCTGATCTATTTCGAGTCGACATCGGAGGCTTCCGGCCGCATTTCGATCAACGTCACGTTTGAACCAGGCACCAATATCGGTGAGGCGCAGGTCGAAGTTCAAAACCGCATCGCACGCGTGGAGCCACGCCTGCCGCAGGCAGTGACGCAGCAGGGCCTGCGCGTGGAACAGGCAGGCACCTCGTTTCTGATGATGGTGGCGCTCACCTCCGTCGACGGCAATACCGATGCCATCGGTCTCGGCGATTATCTCAGCCGCAACGTGCTCGGCGAATTGCGCCGCGTTCCCGGCGTTGGCAGCGCGCAGCTCTTTGCCACCCAGCGCTCCATGCGCATCTGGATGGATCCGGACAAGATGCTGGGCCTCAGCCTGACGTCGAGCGACGTCATCGGCGCCATCCAGGCGCAGAACTCGCAGGTCGCCGCCGGCCGCATCGGTGCATCGCCAAACCCGATTGGCCAGCAGATTTCCGCGACCGTCAACGTGCAGGGTCAGCTCACCTCGCCGGAAGAATTCGGCTCCATCGTGCTGCGCGCCAACCCGGATGGTTCTTCCGTCAGGCTGCGCGATGTCGCGCGTGTGGAAGTGGGCGGCGAAAGCTATAACTTCTCGAGCCGCCTGAACGGCAAGCCGAGCGCCGCCATCGGCGTGCAGCTGTCGCCGACCGGCAATGCGCTGCAGACATCGGAGGGCGTACGCGCCACGATGGAGGAGCTGTCGCGCTATTTCCCCCAGGGCATAGAGTATGAAATTCCCTATGATACCAGCCCCTTCGTCAAGATTTCGATCGAGAAGGTCATTCACACGCTGATCGAGGCGATCATCCTCGTCTTCGTGGTGATGTTCGTGTTTCTCCAGAACATCCGCTACACCATCATTCCGACATTGGTGGTGCCCGTGGCGCTGCTCGGCACCTGCGCCATCATGTATGTCTCGGGTTTCTCGATCAACGTTCTGACCATGTTCGCCATGGTTCTCGCCATCGGCATTCTGGTGGATGACGCGATCGTCGTCGTTGAGAATGTCGAGCGCATCATGGCGGAAGAGCATCTGTCGCCGAAGGAGGCGACCCGCAAGGCAATGGGCCAGATTTCCGGCGCGATCATCGGCATCACGCTGGTGCTGACGGCCGTGTTCGTGCCCATGGCCTTCTTCCCCGGCGCCGTCGGCATCATCTACCAGCAGTTCAGCCTGACCATGGTGGTGTCGATCCTGTTCTCCGGCTTCCTGGCCCTGTCGCTGACGCCGGCGCTGTGCGCTTCTTTCCTGAAGCCCATCAAGGCCGGCCATCATGAAAAGAAGGGCTTCTTCGGCTGGTTCAACCGCAACTTCGACAAGGCGTCGCACAAATATTCGTCTTCGGTCGGCGGCATCATCAAGCGCTCCGGCCGCTTCATGGTGATCTATGCGGCGCTGCTGGTCGGTCTCGGCTGGGCCTATATGCAATTGCCGAGCTCGTTCCTGCCGAACGAAGACCAGGGCTACCTGATCGTGGACATCCAGGCGCCTGCGGAAGCCAGCAGCGACCGCACCCTGCAGTCCATCCAGCAGATCGAAAAGATCTTCCTGGAAGAGCCGGCGGTTGAACGCGTCATCGCCGTGTCGGGCTTCTCCTTCTCCGGTTCCGGCCAGAACGCCGGCCTCGCCTTCGCGACGCTGAAGGACTGGAGCGAACGTGGACCGGAGGATTCTGCAGCGGCCATCTCAGCCCGGATCAATGGCAAGCTCTGGGGCCTGCCGGACGCAATGTCCTTCGCGCTGTCGCCGCCGCCCATTCAGGGTCTCGGCAACTCCAGCGGCTTTACCTTCCGCCTGCAGGACAGGTCCGGAGCGGGCCAGACGGCACTGAGCGCCGCCGGCGCGCAGCTGATGGCCGCGGCGCGGCAGAGCCCCATCCTTGCCGGCCTTCGCATTGAAGGCATGCCGGATGCGGCGCAGGTCAATCTCGTCATCGACCGCGAGAAGGCAAACACATTCGGCGTGACTTTCAGCGATATCAACGCCACCATCTCGGCCAATATGGGTTCGTCCTACGTCAACGACTTCCCCAATGCCGGCCGTATGCAGCGCGTGACGGTGCAGGCCGAACAGGGCCAGCGCATGAAGACCGAGGATCTTCTGAACCTCAACGTCCGCAACGCCAATGGCGGCATGGTGCCGATCAGCTCTTTCGCCTCGGTGGAATGGGTGCGCGGTCCTTCTCAGGTGGTCGGTTATAACGGCTATCCGGCGATCCGTATCGGTGGCCAGGCGGCGCCGGGCTACTCCTCCGGTGATGCCATTGCCGAAATGGAACGTCTGGCGCGCGAATTGCCCGGCGGTTTCGGTTTCGAATGGACCGGCCAGTCACTGCAGGAAATCCAGTCGGGTTCGCAGGCACCGGCGCTCATCGGTCTCAGCGTGCTGTTCGTCTTCCTGCTGCTCGCAGCGCTTTACGAAAGCTGGTCAATTCCGCTCTCCGTCATGCTGGTGGTGCCGCTCGGGGTCATCGGCTCGGTGGCGGCGGTGATGCTGCGCGGCATGCCGAACGATGTCTACTTCCTCGTCGGCCTCGTCGCCATCATCGGCCTTTCCGCGAAAAATGCGATCCTCATCATCGAATTCGCCAAGGATTTGCGGGCAGAGGGCAAATCCACCTATGATGCGACGGTGGAGGCGGCGCATCTGCGCTTCAGGCCGATCCTGATGACGTCGCTCGCCTTCTCGCTCGGCGTGCTGCCCATGGCGATCGCCTCCGGCGCGAGCGCCGCGAGCCAGAATGCCATCGGTACCGGTGTTCTCGGCGGCATGATCTCGGCGACGATCCTCGCGATCTTCTTCGTTCCCGTGTTCTTTGTTTTCGTCATGAAGATTTTCGGGGATCGAAAGAAGGAGAACGAGATTGCTGCTGACGCCGTTTCACCGGCGGAATAACATCGAGGGAAAGCCGGGACACCGTCATGTCATGACGCCCCGGCATTGAGGAAAGGCACGGTGCGGAAGCGCCGTGCCGGCAGTGGAAGGAGATAACGGAATGCGCCGTACCAAGGCCGAGGCAGAAGAGACGCGTCAGGCGATCCTTGCCGCTGCCGAGCGGGTGTTCTTCAAGAAGGGCGTTGCCAACAGCTCGCTGGACGAGGTGGCGGCCGCGGCCGGGGTCACACGCGGGGCGATATACTGGCATTTTTCCAGCAAGACCGATCTCTTCATCGGCCTTTACCAATCGGTGGCACTGCCGGAATCCGACCTGCTCGATTTCGGCGATCCCGACCTCAAGGGTGCGGCGCTGCTCTCCAGGATAGAAGAAGCGGCCTGCAAATGGCTGGCGCTCCTGGCGGGCGACGAACAGCGCCAGCGCATCATGACGATCAGCCTTCGTACCAATTATTCCGATGAGTTCGCGCCCGTTCTTCATGCTCAGGAGGAGCTGGATCGATACCACAAGGAGCGGCTGGAGGCGGCTTTCGAGCGGGCGCAGGCGGAAGGCGCGTTTAACGACAACTGGACGGCGGAATCCGCGCTTGGCGCGCTTTACTGGCTTTTGAAGGGCATGTGCTCCGACTGGCTGCTGTTCGGCAAACGATTCGATCTGGCCAGCGACGGCGCCGAAGCGGTACATCGCCTCATGAAAGGCTTCCAGCGTTCCCCTGCATAGTGAGGCGTTCTGCGGGCTCCTCGTCCACCGGACGGCCCTCACATTTCAGTGTATTCTAACAGACAAGCGAAATTTGCTTTACGTACCTCAAAACCAACGCTAGCTTCTTCTCCGAGCTTTGGGAGGAGTTCGTTCATGGTCACTTCAAGGACAATCGAAGGGCAGGAGCCGCCCGTTCGCACCGGATGTCGGTGAGGGCGCATGGCTATTGCTGAGGTTACTGCGGAACCGGCACTTGTCCGGACGGTCGGGTTATCGAAATCTTTCGGACCGGTTCAGGTTCTGAAGGACATAGAGATAGACGTGCGGGCCGGTGAGGTGCATGCCATCATCGGTGAGAACGGCGCCGGCAAGTCGACGCTCATGAAACTGCTGGCGGGCAATGAAAAGCCCTCGGGCGGTGAGATCCGTGTCGACGGCGACCCCGTCACGCTGAGCGGGCCGGTGGATGCCGAACATCGCGGCATTGTGCTCGTCCATCAGGAAATATTGCTCGCGCCTGATCTGACGGTGGCGCAGAACATCTACCTTGGCCGCGAACTGCGCAAGGGCCCGGTGGTGGACGATCGTGCCATGCGCGACGGCGCCCGCAGGGCGATCACCGACTTGGGCGGCGTGATAGACCCCGATGCCATCGTCGGCAGCCTGTCTATCGCCCAGCGGCAGTTGGTGCAGATCGCGCGCGTGCTGCTCGTGCCACATCGGCTGGTCATTTTTGACGAACCGACGGCCAGCCTGACGCCTATCGAAACCGAGGCGCTGCTTAACGTCATCCGCGATATTCGCGCGAAAGGCGTGGCCGTGCTCTATATCTCGCACCGCCTGCCGGAAGTGAAGGAAATCGCCGACCGCGTGACCGTGCTGCGCGACGGCCGGCTGGTCGCCTCTCACCCGGCCTCGGAGCTGGAGCCGGCCGATATGGCGCGGCTGATGGTGGGGCGCGATGTGGCGAAACTCTATCCCGACCGGAACGCCGGCGGCGAGCGCGAGCCTGTTCTTGAGGTGGAGCATTTTAACGTCCCCGGTTATGCGCAGGATGCCGGTTTCAGCCTGCGCAAAGGCGAAATCCTCGGTTTTGCCGGGCTGGTTGGGGCGGGCCGGACGGAGCTGATGGAGGGTGTGCTGGGCCTGCGGACCGGGCGTGGGACGGTGCGTCACCTTGGCCGGGCGGTGCACTTCGCCAAGGCGGAGGACAGCCTCAGGGCCGGCATCGTTTACCTCAGCGAAGACCGTAAGGGGAAGGGGCTGTTGCTCACCAAGGATCTGCGGGTCAATCTCACGCTTGCGTCGCTGAAAAAATTCAGCCGTCTGTTCCAGATCGACACTGGCCGGGAAACGGCCGCGCTTGATGCTGCAGTGCGCGACTTCGACATTCGCACAGGACGCAAGGACTTGCTGGCGGGCCAGCTTTCCGGCGGCAACCAGCAGAAGCTGCTGCTGGCCAAGATGATGTTGCTCGACCCGTCCATCGTCATCATCGACGAGCCGACCCGCGGCATCGATATCGGCACCAAGGAGCAGATTTACCGCTTTATCGCCGGGCTTGCGGATGAGGGACGGTCGATCATCGTGGTTTCCTCGGAAATGCCGGAGCTGATCGGCATCTGCGACCGCATTCTGGTGATGCGTTCGGGCAGGATTGTCGGTGAGGTGACGGGGGAGCGCATGACTGAAAACGACATCGTGGCGCTGGCGACGGGTGTTCACACGCAGGAACCCGCCTGAGCGCCCGCGTTCCGGGAAACATGGCCTGACAAAAGAAACTGAGGGGAAATATGACTGAGGCCGCATTTGATAACGGCAAAACGCCGAAGACCTCGAAGGACTGGGACCTGCGCGCCGTCGCGCCTTTCGTGGCGCTGGCACTGCTGCTGGTTCTCGGCACCATCGCCAATCCCAATTTCATCGGCATCGACAATCTGTTGAATGTCATCACCCGCAGCGCCTTCATCGCCATCATCGCGCTGGGCGCAACCTATGTCATCACGTCGGGCGGGCTGGACCTGTCGGTGGGCGCCATGGTTGCTTTCGTGGCCAGCCTGATGATCCTGTTCATGAACAGCGGCGCGATAGCGAGCCCGTTGCTGATGCTTCTTGCGGCAATGGCGCTCGCGCTCGCCATCGGCGCGGCCTGCGGGCTGGTAAACGGGCTCATCACCACCATCGGCCGCATCGAACCCTTCATCGCCACACTCGGCACCATGGGTATCTATCGCGGGCTGACGACCTGGCTGTCGCAGGGCGGCGCGATCACGCTGCGCAACCCGGAAATCCAGACGCTTTATCGCCCGGTCTATTTCGGCAATGTTCTGGGCGTGCCGGTGCCGGTCATCGTCATCTTCGTCACGGCTGCGATAGCCGCCTTCGTGCTTTACCGTACCCGCTACGGGCGGCATCTGACGGCGGTGGGCTCCAGTGAGGATGTTGCGCGTTATTCCGGCATTCCGGTCGCCCGGGTTCGCACCATCGCCTATGTGGTACAGGGGCTCTGCGTCGCCGTTGCGGTGCTGCTTTACGTCCCGCGCCTGGCGTCTACTTCGGCAACGACAGGCATGTTGTGGGAGCTGCAGGCGATTACGGCCGTCGTCGTCGGCGGTACGGCGCTGCGCGGCGGGGTAGGTCGCATCTGGGGCACGATCTGCGGCGCCTTCATTCTGGAGATCGTCGGCAACATCATGATCCTGTCGAACTTCGTCAGCGAATATCTGATCGGCGCCATTCAGGGGGCCATCATCATCATCGCCATGCTGGTGCAGCGCTCGCTCAGCCGCAGGTAAGGTATCACGCCGCGCCATGTGGGGCAGGCGCGGTTGGAGGAGGAACGCCCCGGTCTTGGGAGGAAAGAGACTATGCGTAATAAATTCATCGGCGTGGCCTTTGCCGCGCTGGCAACGGTGCTGGCGGGTTCGGCCCATGCGCAGGACAAAAAGGTCACGATCGGGGTGTCCATTCCGGCGGCCGACCATGGCTGGACGGCGGGCGTGGTCTACCATGCCGAACGTGTGGCGAAGCTTCTGATGAAGGAGCATCCGGGTCTCAACGTCATCGTCAAGACATCGCCGGACGCCGCAAACCAGGCCAATGCGCTGCAGGATCTGGCCGTGCAGGGGCTCGACGCGCTGGTCGTGCTGCCGTCCGATCCCGATCCGCTTGTCAATGCCATCAAGGAGATCAAGGACAAGGGCACCTTCGTCGCGCTCGTCGACCGCGCGCCGAGTGTCAACGACAATTCTATCCGCGATCTCTATGTGGCCGGCAACAACCCGGCGCTCGGCCAGGTGGCCGGCGAATACATCAAGAAGACGACGCCGGATGCCGAAGTCGTGGTCATTCGCGGCCTGCCGATCCCGATCGACCAGCAGCGCCAGGATGGCTTCGACAAGGGTATCGCCGGCTCGAATGTCAAGGTTCTCGACCGCCAGTACGGCAACTGGAACCGCGACGACGCCTTCCGTGTGATGCAGGATTATCTGACCAAGTACAAGAAGATCGACGTGGTCTGGTGTCAGGACGACGATATGGCGATCGGCGTGCTGGAAGCCATCCAGCAGGCCAAACGCACCGATATCCAGTATATCGTCGCGGGCGCCGGGTCCAAGGACATGATCAAGAAGGTCATGGACGGCGACAAGCTTGTGCCGGTCGACGTGCTCTATCCGCCGGCGATGGTGGCGACCGCCATGCAGCTGACGGCCGGGCATTTCTACGATCAGGTGCCGGTCGCGGGTGAGTACATCCTCGATGCGACGCTGATCACCAAGGACAATGCCGAGCAGTTCTACTTCCCGGATTCGCCGTTCTGACGAACTGGCTTCTGCCATGCGACGCCCGCTGCAAGGCGGGCGTCGATGCTGCTAAGAGTTTTGCCTAGGTTTGGATTTGACGAGACGGCTGCATCCCCACTCCGTCACCCCGGACTTGATCCGGGGTCCAGGACGATCAAGTCCTTGATCGCAGGAAGTCCTTCACGGCGCAGACGCGCCGTGGCTGGATGCCGGATCAAGTCCGGCATGACGGAAGGACGCTCGGCGAATGCCGCCCGGCCCTTCACCCGTTCTTCCTGAACCACGCCGAGAGATAATCCACGAAGCTGCGCACCTTGGCGGGCAGGTAGCGGCGATGCGGATAGACCGCATAAATGCCGCGATCCTTGGAAATGTAATCGTCGAACAGCGTCACCAGTTCTCCGGACTGGATATAGGGCCGGGCGATAAAGTCAGGCACCATGGCGATGCCGAGGCCGGCACGGGCGGCGCGCAGGGTCGCCTGTGGGCTGTTGACCTCAATGGGGCCGCTGATGGCGACCGAATTTGAGCCGCCATCCGGCTCCAGATACCGCACCGTATTATGAAAACGCGTATTGGTGTCGATGATGAAGGGAACGCGGGAGAAATCCTGCGGACCATCGAGCGGCCCGTGTTGCGCGACGAAATCCGCCGTCGCCACCGCATAGACCCGGAAATCGGAAAGCTTGCGGGCGATCAGGCCCGAATCCTCCAGCCGGGTGATCCGGATCGCGAGATCGAAGCCTTCTTCGATCAGGTCGACGAATCGGTCTTCCGCGACGATCTCAAGCGACAGTTCCGGATTTTCCTTGGCGAAGTCGATGAGGCTCTGGCCGACCTCCGCGTCGATGAAAGTGCGTGGAACGGAGATCCGCAGTTTTCCTTTCAGATCGGCATTCTTTTCCCGAACAAGGTCGGCGAGATTGTCGATCTCCTTCAGAATGTCGGATGCTGTGCGGTAATAGGTGTGCCCGGCTTCCGTCAGCGAAAACTGCCGCGTGGTTCGGTTTAAGAGAAGCGCTCCGAGATCGTCCTCCAGTTCCCGCACATATTTGGACAGAAGCGCCTTGGAGCGCCCGGTCTTGCGCGCCGCAGCGGAAAACCCCTCCGCTTCGACAACATCGATAAAGGCGCGGATGCGCGTCAGCGTGTCCATGAAAACCCTCCAGTTTGTTCCATATAATTGAACGCTGCGCCCTGACTGTTCAACCTTAAAATCGCTGCTGAAAAATTCCGCTATATGGTGAAAAAATCCTCTTGATTATGACGGCGAATATTCTTATCTCCCGTGCTGCCCAAAGTCGCACGTGCCCATGTGTGTCCGCCGATTCCTCGATGTGGTGAGGATTTAGGTAAGGTACCTGGAACTAACCCCTCCAGTCGCTATTCCGGCCAACCGGAAAATGCGAGGACATACGAAGCAACGACGGTGCGGGCCTTTCTGGTTCTCTGCCGGCTCTCCATCAGCCGGGGTACTAAAGAGGCACACCATCATTGCCTGAAGTGCGGTCGGGTCATTCCCTCCAATCCATGGCAGACAAAGCCGAATGATGCTCTGGCAGGGCGTCGTTCACATTCGCGCCTTGAGCGTATGCTATCGATTCTGCGCCTCCACCGGCTGATTCGAATGCATATCTCGAGCGTCCTTTGTCCTCCGGATTTTTCCGGAGCCGGTTTAACAGGGAATACATCGATGACGACTGCACGCATTCTCGACTTCATCAAGACCCGACGTCCCGAAGGCCCTTGCCTCGTGGTTGATCTCGACGTCGTGCGCGACAATTTCAACGCGTTCCGGCACTCCCTGCCGAACAGCGCGATCTATTATGCCGTGAAGGCAAACCCGGCTCCCGAAATCCTGAAGCTGCTTGCTTCGCTCGGCTCCAACTTCGATTGCGCCTCCGTGGCTGAAATCCAGATGGCGCTCGATGCGGGTGCGACTTCCGACCGTATCTCCTTCGGCAACACCATCAAGAAGGAACGCGATGTTGCGCGCGCCCATGCGCTCGGCATCGATCTCTTCGCCGTGGACAGCCATGAGGAAGTTGAGAAGGTTGCCCGTGCAGCTCCCGGCGCGCGCGTGTTCTGCCGCGTTCTGACGGATGGCGAAGGTGCGGAATGGCCGCTGTCGCGCAAGTTCGGCTGCGTACCGCAGATGGCTGTCGACGTTCTGGTTTACGCCCATCAGCTCGGTCTTGAGTCCTACGGCGTATCCTTCCATGTCGGTTCGCAGATGATGAACCTTGACGCATGGGATGCGGCGCTCGCCGATGCCAAGCGCGTTTTCGCTTCGCTTGCCAAACAGGGCATCCACCTGCAGATGGTCAATATGGGCGGCGGTTTCCCGACAAAGTACCTGCGCGACGTTCCGGCTGCCGAAGAATACGGCCAGGCCATCGACACGGCGTTGCGCAAGCACTTCGGCAACCAGATCCCGAAGACCATCATCGAACCGGGCCGCGGCATGGTCGGCAATGCTGGCGTCATCAAGGCGGAAGTCGTTCTCGTGTCGCGCAAGTCCGACAATGACAACCACCGCTGGGTGTTCCTCGACATCGGCAAGTTCGGCGGTCTCGCCGAGACGATGGATGAGGCTATCCGTTACCCGATCCGCACCGAGCGCGATCAGGACGAGATGGAGCCCTGCGTTCTGGCCGGCCCGACCTGCGACAGCGCCGACGTGCTGTATGAAAAGAACATGTATCCGCTGCCGGTCTCGCTGACCATCGGCGATGAAGTTCTGATCGAAGGCACGGGCGCTTACACGACCACCTATTCGGCGGTCGCGTTCAACGGTTTCGAGCCGCTGAAGGCCTACGTCATCTGATCCGAGCGCCGTCCGCTGAAAGGGCGGCGTCTCGACCAAGCTTCCGTTCCGGCCCTGCCGATTGTGCTGTTGCGCAAATCCCTGCTTGCTGCACCTCTTCCAGCCGAGGAAAGCGTGTCGGCGGGCCGGAACGGCTCCACCAATTTTCATCAAGGGCCGCGTGTGGGCGGTTGTGTGACGGGAGGCCAAGGATGGCCGCTCTTTTGAATTCGGTACGGGCATTTTTCACACCGCAGACATTTCATGTCGATCAGGAAAATCCGGGCGATGTCGTTGCCCGTGAAAACCTGCTGGACCGCGCCATGGGCGCCGGACGCCGCCGCAAGTCTTCCGAAAAGCTGCGCGCCGGCCGCGTTCCCGCCGAAGGCCTGGCGCTCGTCGCCCGCGATGAGGACGGCCATGTCATCGGCACGGTGCGCCTGTGGAACGTCGAAGCCGGTATCTCCCGCGAAGGCCGCGCCGTCGAAGCGCTGCTGCTCGGCCCGCTTGCCGTCGATGCCGCCCATGAGGGCAAGGGCATCGGCTCGGCGCTGATGCGCGCCGCCATTACCGAGGCCACCAGGCGCGGCCATGGCGCCATTCTTCTGGTTGGCGACGCACCCTATTACGAGCGTTTCGGCTTTTTCGCCGACAAGGCCCAACATCTCATCATGCCCGGCCCGTTCGAGCGTAGCCGTTTCCTGGCGCTGGAGCTGAAAGCTGGCTGGCTTGAAGGTGCTGCCGGGCTGCTGGTGGCAAGCGGCCGACGGCTCTCCGCCTGAGACGAACTCTCTCATGATATCAGACCCCGGCCTAAAGCCGGGGTTTATTGTTTGCGCTTCGCGCGAGTGCGAGGCCCTGCGGCGGTCGACAATTCCTGTGGCAGGTCTTGCGCGCGACTATCTACGGGTATATACCCGGTATCATGTCTAGCAGCCATTGCCACTGCATTCTGTTGCGCAAAGCATCCCGCAAGGTCTCGTCCTATTATGACGAGGCGCTGGCGCCGCTTGGTGTCAATATCGGTCAGTTCAGCCTGCTGCGGAACATCAACCGCGTTGCGCCGGTCTCGCTGACCGACCTGGCTGCAAGGGTGGAGCTTGATCGCTCCACCGTTGGCCGTAATGCCAAGGTGCTGGCGCGAATGGGTCTGGTCGCTATTGGCCACGGTGAGGATCAGCGGGAAGCGATGCTGACCGTAACGGAGGAAGGGCACGCGATCCTCAAGGCGGGCGCACCGCTCTGGGATGGGGTGCAGGATGAAATCGAGGCCCGGCTTGGGCCCGAGAAGACAGCACAATTGCAGGAACTGCTCGCAGCCCTGTAGTTTTTTGGGCATATGCGGTTATCTGCCCGCAATGTGGGTATATACCCGTAAAATATCGGCCGCGGCCGCCGGAAAGGGAATTCGAACATGCTCTCCACACGCCTCGCCAGCTGGATGGCCGGCAGAAATCTGCACTATGGCTGGCTCGTCGCCGCGACCACCTTTCTCACCATGCTGGCCACCGCCGGTGCGATGGGGTCTGCGGGGGTGATGATCCAGCCGCTGCATCAGGAATTCGGTTGGGATATCGCCGATATTTCTTCGGCCATGGCCGTCAGGCTTGTGCTGTTCGGTCTGCTTGGGCCCTTTGCCGCCGCTTTCATGAACCATTTCGGCATCCGGCAGGTGGTCTCCACCGCGCTTGCCCTGATCATGGGCGGCATTGTCGCCTCCTTCTTCATGACTGAGGTGTGGCAATTGCTGCTGCTCTGGGGCGTGGTGATCGGCGTCGGCACCGGCATGACTGCCCTGGTGCTGGGCGCCACCGTGGCGACACGTTGGTTTTCCAAGCGCCGGGGACTGGTGATCGGCCTGATGACGGCAAGCAACGCCACTGGCCAGCTGGTTTTCCTGCCGCTGCTGGCGGCGCTGACGGAAGCCTATGGCTGGCGAACCGCCTTGACCCTGTCCGTCGCGGTGATTGCCACCGCCATGGTCCTCGTCCTGCTTTTGATGCGTGACCACCCCGCCGATGTCGGTTTGCCGGCCTATGGCGAGACGGTGGTGACAAAGCCGGTCAAGCAGGACCACAATCTCCTCGCCACGCTGGCATCGCCGCTGGTGACGCTGAAAAGCGTCTCGGGCAACCCGGTCTTCTGGGTGCTGTTCGGCACGTTTTTCGTCTGCGGACTTTCGACCAACGGTCTCATCCAGACACACTGGATCTCGATCTGCGGCGATTTCGGCATGGCTGCGGTAACAGCGGCGGGAACGCTGGCGGTGATCGGCATTTTCGACTTCTTCGGCACGATCTTCGCCGGTTGGCTTTCCGACCGGTTCGACAATCGCTTCCTGTTGTTCTGGTTCTACGGTCTGCGCGGGCTATCCTTGCTTTACCTCTCATTCTCAGGCTTCAGCTTCGTGGAGCTTTCGGTCTTTGCCGTCTTCTACGGGCTGGACTGGGTAGCGACCGTGCCGCCGACGGTGAAGCTTGCCGCGGAAAACTTCGGCCGTGAAAAGGCCGGTCTTGTTTTCGGCTGGGTCTTTGCCGGCCATCAGCTGGGGGCAGCCACCGCCGCCTTTGGCGCCGGTTTCTTCAAGAGCGACTTCGATACCTATATGCCCGCGCTGCAGATTGCCGGTCTGATGTGCATGATTGCCGCCGTCTCGGTTCTGCTGCTGCGAAAGCCGGGCTCCGCGACCCTGACGCCGCAGACGGCGTGATATGCATGGGGGAGGCCTGCGCATGTGGCCTTCTCCTTATTCTGACTTCTGCAGGCGGGTCGCCGGGCGGCATTGTTGCGTAATTGTCACAATGCTCGCCGGTTCATCGCTTCCATACATGAAGGGCATCCCGGTTTGATCCATCTCAATCGGCCTGCGTCACCCTTCGTCATAGTGGCTCCCAAGCGGTTGCGGCAGGCGAAGATTCGCAAGGCCCGCCGTCATCAGCCGGTTCCGGGGACTTGCCCGGCTGCGGTGCGCTATAGGAGAGATGGAATGACGAATAGAAACAGAAACAACGCCTTGCTTGCCAGTGTCGCGATGGGCGTTGCCGCCATGCTCGGGTCTGCCGATGCGATAGCCGCTGATATGACCCAGGCGGCGCCGGCTCCGACTGCGGAGGAAGCGATTGCGGCGGCAAGCCCGTGGATGCTGCGCGTGCGCGGCCTCGGCGTCATCACCAACGACAGCGGGAGCGTCGACGGTGTGCCAGGGGCTGGCCTGTCCTATTCGGATACCGTAATCCCGGAACTCGACATCAGCTATTTCTTCACCGATAACTTCGCCGCCGAACTCATTCTCGGCACCACCTATTCCAAAATCAATGGCGAGGGCGTGCTGGCCGGCACGCCGGTCGGCAAGACCTGGCTGCTGCCTCCGACACTGACGCTGCAATATCACTTCACCGACTTCGGCGCTTTCAAGCCCTATATCGGCGCGGGCGTGAACTATTCGCTGTTCTACAACCAGACCGAAAAGCCCGGTTTCAGCAATCTCGACGTCAAGAACAAGCTGGGCGCCGCGGTGCAGGTCGGTTTCGACTATATGCTGGATGAGCATTGGGGTGTGAACTTCGACGTGAAGAAGATCTTCCTCAAGACCGACTGGACGGCGGAACTCGGTGGCACGCCGATCAGCGGCAAGGCCAAGCTGGATCCGTGGCTGATTGGCGCGGGTATCACCTATCGTTTCTGACAGTAGATCGATGAAGCGCGGCCTTTGACGGGCGGCGCTTTCTGGGCTATAGGGACGGCCACGGGCAAGAGCCCCGGCCGTCCGCAGGCGCGTTTGCGCCCCTGGTGAAGCTCTTTTCTTGATAACGGTCATCCCATGTTTTGCATGTCGTCGATGGCAACGCGGACCCCCCTTCGGAACATTCGGCATGCACATGTTGGAGAACCGTTATGAACGTGTCCAAACCGCTTCCCGCGCTTGAGGGGCTGAAAGAACAGGCAAAGCGCCTGCGTGCCGCTCTTGAGGATGAGGGGCAGTCGATCACCCATTCAAAGGCGTTGGAACTCATCGCCGCACAATATGGCTTCCGCGACTGGAATACGCTACATGCCGCCGCGGGAAATCGTCCCGCCTTCAATCCCTATCTTCTGGGTTCCAGGGTGGAAGGTTTTTACCTCGGGCAGCCTTTCGTGGCCTCCGTTCTGGGCGTGCAGGCGCTCGGCGGGGATCCCGAACGTTACCGGCTGACCCTGCATCTCGATGATCCCGTGGATGTCGTGACCTTCGAAAGCTTCTCCGCTTTCCGCCAGCGCGTTCATTGCAATGTCGATACCTCAGGCCGCACCCTTGAGAAAACTTCCAATGGCCGGCCGCAGGTGGAACTCGTCTGGTAGGTTGGCGCTCCCTTGATTGGTCGCCGTTCATGGAGGCGAAGCACGGGATTTCAGGCTTTTGAACCCCTTTTCATTTGAAAACTGAAAGGGGGTTCAGTCGAAATTTGCGATGTTTGCTTCACCGCGTCTTTCCGCATCGCCCCCTTAATACACGTCAGTGCCCGTCCGAGTATACATAATATATTTTTTGGTTGTGCTTGTGTGTTATTAATAGCATTTATTGTAGATATATTTGTTTTTCAAAGTAAAATCTGTTACTGTATTGAATAGTTGATATATAAATATTATTGTCTGCTTATGTTTGAGGGATTTTATGAGCGATACGCAGTGGCTGGAATGGGGCAGGAAAAACCCATATTACGGCGTGTATTCCGAAGACCGATTTCACACTTCAAATATCGAGGCAACGAAGGGGGAATTCTTCGCAACCGGGGAAGCCAATGTCTCTTGGATGCTGGGTCGTGCGGAACAGTATTTCGGGCCGTTGGGTAAAGGACGTGTTCTTGAGTTCGGTGCCGGGGTGGCTCGAATGAGCATACCGCTTGCGTCCCGTTTTGAAACCGTAATCGGTGTTGAACTATCTCCAGACATGCGTGCCGAAGCCGTTAAGAATTGCCAGTTATACAATGTCAAAAATGTTGAAATGGTCCCTTCAGACGACGATTTAAGTCACGCTTCGGGCGAGTTTGACCTCGTCCTCAGCTATATCGTTCTCCAGCACGTAGATGCCAGGAGGGGAGTGATGCTGATCGACAAGTTGCTGTCTAAGGTCGGCCCCAGCGGTGTCGCCATTCTCCAGGCGAGCGTCAAACGGCCTGAACGCCGCTTGTCAGACCGTCTACGCTATCACCTGCGCCACAATGTGCCAGTGCTGGCGGCAACATATAGATTCCTGCGTGGAAAAGGCTGGAATACACTTTCAATGCGAATGTCGGAATATGATCCTATCGCCATCCTCGCGGCGTTCAGTCGGAACGGAATGAAGGACGTTTTGCTTTCCGAGCATTATCAAGGTGATGTCCTTACCTTTCATTTCACGGCGAGAAAGGGCGGCTAACACGACGGGACGCCATTACTTAGATGCTGGACGTCGCAGTAATGGCATCCCGCAGTGGCTTAAATCCGCTTCCCCGCCGAATCGAACAGATGGAAATCCTTTGCCTGGGCGGCGATTTTCAGCGTTTCGCCGATGCGCAGTTGCGAGCGGCCGTGGACGCGGAAGACGATGGTGGTGCCGTCGGCGAAGGAGCCGTGCACGTAACTTTCCGCACCCACCAGTTCCACGGCGTCCACCTGCACGGTGCCGGTGAATGCAGCGTCGGTGGGGGCCTCACTGGCAAGGGTGATGTCTTCCGGGCGGATGCCGAGCGTGGCAGCGCCCTGCGGCAGTGCGGTGCTTTCCATCACCGACCAACCGGAAGAGCCGTTGGCCGTCGCCGTCCCGTGGTTCAGCAGGTTCATCGAGGGCGAGCCGATGAAGGTGGCGACGAAGGTCGTGGCCGGTTTCTCGTAAAGCTCGATCGGCGTGCCCATCTGCTCGATGCGGCCGGCATTCAGCACCACCAGCCGGTCGGCGAGTGTCATGGCTTCCATCTGGTCGTGGGTCACGTAAACGCTTGTCGTGGCGAGAGAGCGCTGCAGGCGGCGGATTTCGACGCGCATCTGCACGCGCAGCTTGGCGTCGAGGTTGGAAAGCGGCTCGTCGAACAGGAATGCCGCGGGCTTGCGCACGATGGCGCGGCCCATGGCCACACGCTGGCGCTGGCCGCCGGAAAGCTGGCGCGGCTTGCGCTCCAGGAATTGTTCGATTTCGAGAGCCTTGGCCGCCTCCGTGATACGCCGCTCGATCTCCTCCTTCGGCGTGTTGCGGTTCTTCAAGCCATAGGCAAGGTTCTGGCGCACCGTCATATGCGGGTAGAGCGCGTAGTTCTGGAACACCATGGCAATGTCGCGGTCTGAGGGTTCCAGATCGTTGACGACGCGGTCGCCGATGACGATCTGGCCGCCGGAAATACCTTCCAGACCGGCGATCATGCGCAGCAGGGTGGACTTTCCGCAGCCGGAGGGACCGACGAGCACGATCATTTCGCCATCGGCGATGTCCATCGATACGCCCTTGATGGCTTCGACATTGCCGCCATAAACCTTGCGGACGTCTTTCAGCGCAATTTTTGCCATTACTTCTCGGTCTCCACCAAACCTTTGACGAACCAGCGCTGCATCAGCACCACAACGATAACAGGGGGGATGATGGCGAGGATCGCCGTCACCATCACATAATTCCAGGGCGTCGAGGCATCGGTAAAATCCACCATGCGCTTGAGGCCGATGATGATCGTGTTCATCTTTGCGTCGTTGGTCACGAGCAGCGGCCAGAGATATTGCGTCCAGCCGTAGATGAAGAGGATCACGAAAAGTGCCGCGATATTGGTTTTCGACAGCGGCAGCAGGATATCGCGCATGAAACGGAACGGACCCGCATTGTCGATGCGCGCCGCTTCCACCATTTCACCGGGAATTGTCAGAAAGAATTGCCGGAAGAGAAAGGTCGCCGTGGCTGAAGCCATCAGCGGCAGGGTGAGCCCCGCATAGGTGTCGATCAGGCCCAGATCGACGATGACCTTGTAGGTGGGCAGGATGCGTACTTCCACCGGCAGCATGAGCGTGATGAAGATCATCCAGAAAAAGCCCATGCGGAAGGGAAAGCGGAAGAAAACGATGGCGAAGGCGGACAGGAACGAGATGATGATCTTGCCGATGGCGATGGCCAGCGCCACGACGAAGCTGTTGAACAGCAGCCGTTCGAGGCTGACGCCGACGACCCTTTCCACGCCGCCAACCATGGCGTCGGTATAGTTTTCTCCGAGATGGCCGCCTGGCAGCAGCGACATGGGCGGCCGGATGATGTCGTTCGACGTCATCGAGGAAGCGATGAAGGTGTAGTAGATCGGAAAGGCCACGATGATGATGCCGAGCACCAGCATCAGATGGGCAATCACGCGTGCGATGGGGCGATTTTCAATCATCAGGACGTCCTCAGCCGTAATGCACGCGCTTCTCGACGAAGCGGAACTGGAAGGCGGTGAGCGCGATGACGATCACCATCAGGATCACGGATTGCGCGGCGGATGAGCCGAGATTGAGGTTCACGAAGCCATCATTATAGACCTTGTAAACCAGCGTTTCCGTCGCCTTTGCGGGGCCGCCGCCGGTCACCGCATGGATGATGCCGAAGGTGTCGAAGAAGGCGTAGACCGTGTTGACGACCAGAAGGAAGAAGGTGGTCGGCGCAAGCAGAGGGAAAACGATGGTCCAGAAGCGCCGCGAACCGCGCGCGCCATCAATGGAGGCGGCCTCCAGCAATGATTTAGGAATTGCCTGCAAGCCCGCGACAAAAAACAGGAAATTGTAGCTGATCTGTTTCCACGCAGCCGCTGCAACGACGAGCAGCATGGCCTGATTGCCGTTGAGCAGCGGGTCCCACATGATGCCGTTGCGACGCAGGATATAAGAGAAGGTTCCCATGGCCGGATTGAACATGAAAAGCCATAACATGCCGGCCACCGCCGGCGCGACGGCATAGGGCATGATCATCATGGTGCGGTAAAAGCCCTTGCCGCGCACCACCCTGTCTGCCGCCGTTGCCAGCAGCAGCGCCAGCCCCATGGAGACAAGCGCGGTGAGGATGCTGAAAACGACGGTGACCTGCAGAGAGTTGAGGTAGCTTTCATCAGAAAGTACCGCGGAAAAATTCGCCAGGCCGACGAAATTGCTGTTCAGCCCGAAGGCATCCTCGCGCATGGTGGACTGATAGAGCGCCTGGCTGGCCGGCCAGAAGAAAAAGATCACCGTGAGGATGATCTGCGGGGCGACCAGCAGATAGGGCAGGATCTTGTTGGGGAATACGACGCTTTGCACGGCGATCTCCTGATGACATGGAAATGCCGCCCGCATCTGTCAGAGGATGCGGGCGGGGCAGGGGATCGTTTAATTGCCGGCGGCCTGTTTGATGGCCGCGTCGCCGCGCTGGACTATCTTGTCGAGTGCTGCCTTCGCATCCTGCTTGCCGGCCAGCATCGCCTCGAACTCCTCGTTCATGATGTCGCGTACCTGCGGCAGGTTCACGAGACGCACACCCTTGGAGTTTTCTGTCGGCGGTTTGCCCATCATCTGCAGCAGCGGCGTTTCACGGCCGGGGTTCTTGTCGTAGAAGCCGGATTTCTTGGTTTCCTCATAGGCCGCGATCGTGACCGGCATATAGCCAGAGACCTGATGCAGGCGAGACTGGATCTTGGTCTGGGAGAGGAAGTGGAAGAATTCCGCTACGCCCTTATATTCGGCATCGCTCTTGCCACCGAAGACCCAGAGGCTGGCGCCGCCCGGGATGGTGTTCTGCGGGCCATGGCCCTCATAATAGGGAAGCTGGCCGATGCCATAATTCATTCCGGTCTTGATGATATCTCCAAGGCCGCCGGAGGATTCGGTCAGAATACCGCATTCGCCGGACATGAAGAG
Organism: Agrobacterium sp. MS2; assembly: GCF_003261015.1. Taxonomy (NCBI): domain Bacteria; kingdom Pseudomonadati; phylum Pseudomonadota; class Alphaproteobacteria; order Hyphomicrobiales; family Rhizobiaceae; genus Agrobacterium; species Agrobacterium sp. MS2. The sequence continues at coordinate 29,990 of NZ_QLNF01000005.1, forward strand.
CTGCTTGGCTTCCGAAGTGCGGCCGCCATAACGGAAGACACCGTCTTTCGCCAGATCGGCAATCGCCTGGAAATGCTCGACAAAGAGCGGCGCATTGACGGCGAGCTTCACATCGGTGCCGCCGAGACCGTTTTCATTGCTGCCATAGGAGACGTTGTTCCATGCGGCGAAGTTTTCGGTCTGGATCCAGGTCAGCCAGGTGGAGGTGAAACCACATTGCGCGGCACCGCTGGTCTTGATCTTCCTGGCGGCATCGAAAACTTCCGGCCAGGTCTTCGGCGGGTTGGCGGCATCGAGGCCGGCCTTCTGGAAGATATCCTTGTTGTAATAGAGGATCGGCGAGGACGAATTATAGGGGAAGGACAGCATGGTGCCGTCAGGCTTGGAATAATAGGCGACGATGCCTGCCAGATATTCATCCTTGTTGAAGGTGTAGCCGCCTTCCTTCAGCACGTCCGCTACCGGTTTGATGGCGCCCGCAGCACCCATCATGACACCGGAGCCGGCATCGAAGACCTGAATGATGGCAGGCGCCTGCTTGGCGCGGAAGGCGGCGATGCCGGCGTTCAGGGTTTCGGGATAGGTGCCCTTGAAGACGGGCATGACCTTGTAGTCTTTCTGGCTGTCGTTGAATTCCTTGGCAAGCGAATCCACGACTTCGTTGTTGGCGCCGGTCATGGCGTGCCACCACTGGATCTCCGTCACAGCATATGCATTCGATGTGACAAAAAACGAAAGCGCGGATGCCGCAGCAAGGCGGTAGCTGAGTTTTTTCAAGGCGATTCCTCCCATTATGAAAACAGTAAAAGATACAGCCCCTTAATTGCAGCCTATCCTCCTCGATATGGCTGCGGGCGATCTTTTCTGTATTAGCATTGCCGATTAAAAGCGAACTCTAACGAAAATGCAATAGAACGTGGAACGATTAAAACGAAAGTGAAGGAAACAGATTTATTATTCCATTTCCTTCGTTCCGCGGTTTTTTCATGCGCTTGGCCACCGGCGCGTGTCTCCGCTGGATTCGCTCCTGTCGAAATCCAATAGTTGCCATTGATATGTTATTACATTACGTATTGTATCGCTGTGAATTTGTGCGGGCGAAGAGGTGGATGTGTTCGGATTGAAGCGTAAAAAGGCGGTTGAGCGCAGGGACGATTCGGCTGGCCTGCCATCATTGCGAACGGTGCCGGTTACCCTGCTTACCGGCTTTCTCGGTGCAGGCAAGACCACCTTGCTGAACGCGCTTCTGGCTGAGCCGGCCATGCGGGATGCGGCCGTGATCGTCAACGAATTCGGCTCGGTGCCCATCGATCACGGTCTGGTGCGGACGGGTTCCGAACGATATTTCAGAACGACGACGGGTTGCATCTGCTGCACCGCCACGAGCGATATCCGCACCTCGCTTTACGAACTGCATCAGGCCGTTCTGGAAGGGATAATGCCTGATGTCTCGCGGGTTGTCATCGAAACCACCGGTCTTGCCGATCCTGCGCCGATCATCAACAGCCTCATCGCCGGCGGCACACCGGCGCTGGGCCTGCGGGATCACATCGTCGCCCGGCATTTTCATCTTTCGGGTGTGGTGACGGCTTTCGACGTTGTCTCGGGCCCGCCGATGCTCAACAGCTTCATTGAGGGCTGGAAACAGCTTGCCTTTGCCGACCACATCGTTTTGACGAAGACCGATCTGGCCGATGACGCGGCGCTGGACCGCGAAAGCCTCGCCGATCTCAATCCCGCAGCCTCGTTTCATGATCGCAATGCAGCCGATTTCGATCTGATGTCGTTGTTCAACGCATCGGATTATTCGTTGTGTGGCAAGCCGGAGGATGCGCCTGCATGGCTCGCGGCCGACAGGCTGAGCCTTCATGCGGCCCATCAGCACGATGTCAACCGCCACGGCGTTGGGGTCGAGGCCTTCAATCTCACCTTTGACGGGGTTTTTGACCCTCAGGCGATTGTGACTTTTCTCGAGCTCGTCACCAGCAATGTGCATTCCGGTCTTCTGCGGCTCAAGGGAATTTTCGGGGCGACGGATGATCCGGAGCGACCGGTTGTCGCCCACGCGGTGCAGCATCGGCTTTATCCGCTTACCCGCCTGGAGCGCTGGCCAGATCAAGATCGTTCGACACGTATCGTGCTGATCGGCATGGACATGCCGCAAAAGCCCATTCGCGAGCTTTTCGACACATTGGCCGCGCAGGCAAGGCGGAAGGGCAGGGCATGAACAATCCGCTTGCACGCAGTGGCTCCGCGATCATCTCGCACGCCCGTCTTCTGAAGCAATGGTCACGCGATTTGCTGCAACTCAAGCCGGAAGACAGTATTACCGTCAGCGAGCTTTCCTGCGCGCTGCCGGATTGCCCGCCACGGGAAACGGTGATCGTCATCCTCGCCATTTCCGGTACGACCCGGCAATTATCCATCCACAAGGCGCTTCTCGCGGTGGATCATGACGATATTGTGCGCGCCATTGCCGCGAATTCAGCTTGAGAACCCGCCTCCACGCGGCAGAGCCGCTTGACCGCCGCGGCCCTTATCCGCCACTTCAGGGACAGCGATGGGATTCGCGGATGATGAAGGGCAGGGAATGGCCGATCTGGCTGTATATGCGGGTTTGTTTCTGACGGCGTTCATTGCGGCGACCATCCTGCCCATGCAGTCGGAGGCGGCGCTTGCGGGGCTCATTCTTCTGAAATCCCAGCCCGTCTGGCTGCTGGTTGTCGTGGCGAGCGTCGGCAATGTCGCCGGGTCCTTCGCCAACTGGCTGCTTGGCCGTGGCATCGAACGTTTTCGACATGAACGTTGGTTCCCGGTCGAGGAGGCTGCGCTGCAACGGGCGCAGAACTGGTACCGGCGTTACGGCAAATGGTCCCTGCTGCTCAGCTGGGCGCCGATCATCGGGGACCCTCTGACGGTTGCGGCCGGCATCATGAAAGAGCCGCTGCCGGTGTTTCTGCTGCTGGTCACCATCGCGAAGGTCGGGCGATACGTGGTGCTCGCGATGGTGACGTTGAATTTTTCATGAAGCTTCTCCTCCGTCATGCCGGGCTGGATCCGGCATCCAGCCATGGCGCGTCTGCGCCGTGAAAAGAGTTTTTCGCGATCAAGGACTTGACCGCGCTGTGCCCGGACCTTGTCCGGGGTGAGGGTTCGCGACTGCCCCGCATCGGTAGCTACCGCTCAAGCCGCCTGCCGGTCCCAGCTGGCGAAAGGATCGGGCAGGTGCCGCCAGGCATCGGGCGTGAAGGCATCCGTGTCTATCAGGCAGGCATCGAGCTGGGCGCGGATGCGGGCTTCATTCATTGGATCGGAACCTATGAAGACGATTTCCTGCCGGCGGTCGCCGAAGACCGGGTCGAGATAGGGCTTCATCATATCAAGGAACTGCTTTTCGCGCGGCCATTGCTCTTTCGGCACGGCGGACCACCAGAGACCCATCTTGCCGGTGCGAACCAGGGCGCCGGCCTGGCTGATCTCTCCCACATAACGCGGCCGCGTCGCCAGCCAGAAAAAACCCTTGGCGCGCACGACCCCCGGCCAGGCGCGATCGATGAAACGCTGGAACAGCACGGGGTCGAAAGGCTTTTTGGCACGATAGACGAAAGAGCGAATGCCATATTCCTCGGTTTCGGGAATGTGGTCCTTGAAACCATGCAATTCCTTGAACCAGAGAGGGTGTTCTTCGGCCCTGGCGAAATCGAAGCGGCCAGTGCCCAGAACCTCCTTCAGCGCCACCTTGCCGAAATCGGCCTCGATGATTTTTGCATCGGGGTTCAGCCCGACGATGATCTTGCGGGCGGCATCCCGCTCCTCTGGCGTTGCAGTGCCGATCTTGTTGAGCACGACGACATCGGCGAATTCGATCTGCTCCACCAGAAGATCGACGATGGTGCGGTTGTCGCCATCGCCCGCCGTTTCGCCCCGGTCGGCCAGAAAGTCGGACGAACCGTAATCGTTGAGAAGATTGGCGGCGTCCACCACCGTCACCATCGTGTCGAGCCGGGCAACATCGGAAAGGCTGCGACCATTCTCGTCGCGGAAATCGAACGTCGCGGCGACGGGAAGCGGCTCGGCGATGCCGGTCGATTCGATCAGCAGATAGTCGAAACGGTCCTGCTCCGCCAGCGCCCGCACTTCCTTGAGAAGATCGTCACGCAGGGTGCAACAGATGCAGCCATTGGTCATTTCCACCAATTGCTCTTCGGTTCGGGAGAGATTGGCCCCGCCGTCACGAACCAGCGCCGCATCGATATTGATCTCGCTCATGTCGTTGACGATCAAGGCCACGCGCAAACCATCGCGATTGGCGAGAATGTGGTTCAGAAGCGTCGTCTTGCCAGCGCCTAAAAAGCCGGAAAGCACGGTGACGGGTAGTTTTTTCGACATTTGGACCTCGTTCTGTAAACGTGTTTCGAGTGGACCTTGGCGGGCACGTCGGGGCATTGGGAAACGATCCGGCGCGCATCGTTACCACATGTAACGTAATAACATTACATATATGGGGCGTGTCAACAGGTGAGCGAGAAATTGCCTTCGGCATGAGCGTGGTGGTTACGCGTCCGGATGAATAATTCGCCGTTTGCCAGCAACGGCCTACCCCGCGGAGGGGACAGCGTGCCAGTCCGCTTCCACCAGTAAATGTTATTTCATTACATATTCGTTTGACGAATGTAATAACATTACATATCAAGGGTCATCGAATGACATCCTGCTTCCGGAGGGATCGATGAACGATCCGTGCCTTATCTTCTCAAATCTGACCCTTGGATATGCCGGCCGGGCGGCGGTGCACCATCTCAATGGTAGTATTGCCTGCGGCTCGCTTACCGCCGTTATCGGCGCCAACGGCTCGGGAAAATCCACGTTGATGAAAGGCATTGCCGGCATTTTGAAGCCGCTTGGCGGCGAATGTCGGGTCAGTCCGGCGATCTCCGTCGCCTATCTGCCGCAACAGTCGGAGCTGGACCGGTCCTTTCCCGCTCAAGTACGAGACCTTGTGGCCCTCGGTCTCTGGCCGAGACGCGGCCTGCTCGGACGACACCGTTCCGAAGATCGGACGGCGATCGACCAAGCGCTGAAAGCGGTCGGACTGTCCGGTTTTGAAAGGCGAAATATCGACTCCCTCTCGGGTGGCCAGATGCAGCGTGCCCTTTTTGCCCGGGCCATGCTGCAGGATGCGCAGCTCATTCTGCTCGATGAGCCCTTCAATGCCGTCGACGAGCGGACGGTGACCGACCTGCTGGTGCTGATCAAGGCATGGGTGGCGCAAGGGCGCACCGTTCTGGCCGTACTTCACGATCACCAGCTCGTGCAGCAGCATTTTCCCCAGACGCTTTTCCTGGCGCGAAGGCTGGTTGGACTTGGTCCAACGGCTGAAGTCCTGCAGGCGGAGAATCTTCGCCAGGCCCGACATTTCCATGAGGCGTGGGAGGCGAATGCGCCTTGGTGCGCGCCGGCTTCCCCTCCGCTCCCTCCGGATCCGGCGGCGCCGCCGCACGCCCACGCCCACTTCCACGCGAATTCGAATAGCCATGGCTGATATCTTCATCGATCCTTTCATCCAGTATGTCTTCATGCAGCGTGCGCTTGCCGGTGCGCTGATCCTCGCGGTCAGCTGCGGTCCCGTCGGGGTTTTTCTGATGCTGCGCCGCATGAGCCTGACGGGCGATGCCATGTCGCACGCCATCCTGCCGGGCGCTGCTGTCGGCTTTCTGTTTTATGGGCTGGACATTCTGCCGATGACGATTGGCGGGCTCGTCGTTGGCCTCGTGGTCGCGCTGGGGGCCGGCGCGGTGTCGCGTTTCACCGTTCAGAAGGAGGACGCCTCTCTCGCCGCGCTTTATCTGATTTCGCTGGCGCTCGGCGTGCTGCTCGTCTCATGGCGTGGCTCCAGCGTCGACCTGATGCACGTTCTGTTCGGCACGGTGCTGGCGCTGAACAATGAGGCGCTCGGACTGATCGGCGGCATCTGCGTCATTACGCTTGCGGCGATGATCACCTTCTGGCGCGCGCTCGTGGCGGAATGCCTCGATCCGCTCTTCCTGCGCTCGGTCAGCAGATGGGGCAGCCCGGTGCATTTCCTCTTCCTCGGCATCGTCGTGCTCAATCTCGTAGGTGGCTTTCAGGCGCTGGGGACGCTGCTTTCAGTCGGGCTGATGATGCTGCCGGCTGCCGCCAGCCGCTTCTGGTCAAATCGCGTCGCGCCCATGTGCTTCATTTCCATCGGCATCGGCATGGTGTCCTGCTTTGCGGGTCTTGTCCTGTCCTATCACGCGTCGCTGCCATCGGGCCCGGCTATCATCCTTTCGGCGGGTGCCGTCTATGCGCTCTCCATCCTCTTCGGCACGCGCGGCGTGCTCATCGATCTTCTCGGTTCCGGCCGCCACCGTGCGGCCTGAAAACAGCCTTTTAAACAGGAGAATCCAATGTTCAAAACCTTCCGCTTAGCCACGTACGCCAGTCTTCTTTCCCTCTCACCGGTTCTGACGGCGCAGGCTTCCGCCGCCGAACTGAAGGTCGTCGCCAGCTTCTCGATCATCGCCGACTTCGCGAAAAATGTCGGTGGGGATCGTGTGGAGATCACCACGCTCGTCGGGCCGGATGGCGATGCCCATGTCTACGAACCGCGCCCTGCCGATGCTGTCGCCGTCAGCAAGGCGGATGTGGTGCTGGTCAACGGCCTGGAATTCGAAGGCTTTCTGAAGCGGCTGATTGAAACGAGCGGCACGAAGGCGCCGGTTGTCGAGCTGACCAAGGGTGTCGAGCCGCTCAGGCTTTCCGACGAGCCCGCGGGCCACGCCCATCCTGAGGCCGAGGAAGAGGAGGCTCACAACCACAAGGCGGAGGAAGCCGGCCACAAGCACGAAACGGCTGACGCCCACGATCACGACCATGGCCACGAAGGACATCACCATCATGGCGAGTACGATCCCCATGCCTGGCAGTCCATCAAGAATGCCCAAATCTACGTGAAGAACATAGCCGGCGCCTTTTGCAAGGCCGACAAACCCGGCTGCGCGACCTATACCGCGAATTCCGACGCCTATGTCGCCAAGCTTGCCACTCTGAACGAGAAGGTGAAGACGGAGATCGCCGCGATCCCGCCGGAGAAGCGCGTCATCATCACCTCGCATGATGCCTTCGGTTATTTCGAGCATGCCTATGGCCTGAATTTCCTCGCGCCGGAGGGCATCTCGACGGAGTCCGAAGCCTCTGCCGCCGATGTCGCCAAGCTGGTGGACCAGGTCAAACACGACAAGGCTTCGGCCATCTTCGTCGAAAACATCACCGACAAGCGGCTGATCGACCAGATCGCCAGCGAAACCGGCCTGAAGGTTGGCGGCACGCTTTATTCCGACGCGCTTTCCACGGCCGATGGCCCGGCCGCGACCTATATCGACATGGTCAACCACAATATCGAGACCATCTCGGCCGCTGTACTCGGACAATAAGACCGCCGTTCAGCCGAAAAGTTTCAGGGTGGCTTCGGCCACCCTGATTTCGCTCGTGTCATTCAGGCCGGGATCGCCCTGCCGTCGTCGGCGTGATGAAACGGCCTGACCGAGCCTGAGCTCGAGCTTGCCATCGGTTCTGGCCGTCCACCCCCGTCGACTTTTCGCCCTGACAGGGACGGACCGGAGCTTTCGAGTTGTCCGATCCGACCACTATAAAACTCTAATTTGCGGCCGATTGATCGTTTGGCCGTTGATAACCGCATCGGACCGGCTTTTCGTGCGAAGGCCCGTCGATGTAAAGTGCCACCTGTGACGTTCATGGGGGCAAGCACTTTGGCCAAATCTATCAGGACGATGGAGGAGTTTTCGGAGTTTGTCGGCCTTTCCCGCCCGACCGTTTCGAAATACTTCAATGATCCGTCCTCGGTCCGCGAGAAGACGCGGGATGCCATCGAGGATGCGCTGAAGAAATCCGGGTTTCGGCCGAACATTTTCGCTGTCAACCTCAACCGCCGCCGTTCCAACATCATCGGCATCATCATCCCGAGTTCCACCGACCCCTTTTATATGGCGCTCACGAGCCGTATCGAGCTCATCGCCAGCGAAGCCGGGTTTCTGGCCTTCGTGCTTTCATCGGACGGCAAGCCCGAAATCGAAGACCGCGCCATCCGCACCTTCAAGTCGATGAACGTGGCGGGTGCCATCATCGCGCCGCTTGGCGTCAAATCCCATCGCGCTACGCTGGAGCAACTCGCGGCCACTGTCCCGATCGTCTATGTCGATTCGCCGCTCGACGAGACGTCCGCCTTTGTCGGCACAGATAACCGGCAGAGCGTGGGACTGATGGTGGATTATCTCTGCCGCTCGGGAGAACCGCCCTGTTTCTTCGACATGCCGCAGGTCAATACCAATGCCGCCACGCGCCGCACGGCCTATGTGGAGGCCATGCAACAACTCGGCTTCGAGCCACATGTGATTAACGTCCCGGGCGACATCACATGGGAGTTTGAACGGTTTGCTTTCGAGGAAGCAGGCCGGCTTCTGGAACGGCGCACGCTTCTGCCGTCGCGGACGATCCTGTGCGCCCATGACCGCATCGCCTTCGGCGTCATCGCCGCGGCTTTTCAGAAGGGCATCAGGGTTGGCCACGGCGCCGATTACGATCTGAGGGTCGCTGGCCATGACGATCATCCGCTGGCGCGTTATGCCTGCCCGCCCATCACCACCGTGGCGCAGAACTACAACGAGATCGGCAGGCTGTCGATCGAGCTGCTGTTTCAGAAACTGAACGAGGAGGCAGACGATGCCACCCGAATGCGGGAGCGCATCCTGCTCAGCGCCGATCTGATGCTGCGGAAATCGGCCTGAGGATCGTTAGAAAAACTAAAATAAAAATGTGATTTTCTAAATAGAACTAATATTTGAACGCTCCTACTCTGTTCTCAAGGTTGCTTTGGGAGGCGACCGCGAGAGCCGGCGCACAGGTGTGCCGGGCTTCGGGAGGAACGTCAGATTGCCATGTCTCCAGTGCCGTGAGGGGAGCCTCGCAGCCGCGGTATCGCATGGTTTTCGCCGGGCTGACTGGACATTCTCGCCAGCAATTTCCCCAGCGAAGGATGATGAAACATGAACCTCTATTCTCTTCTGTCAGAACGTGCGGCCGGCGGCAGGCCTGTCCGCGTCGGTCTCATCGGCGCGGGCAAGTTCGGCTCCATGGTGCTGGCGCAGGCGCAGCGCATCGCCGGTTTCCACATGGTCGCCGTTGCGGACCTCAATGTCGGAAAGGCGAAGGAATCGCTGGATCGCGTCGGCTGGCCGAAGGAGCGCTACGATGCGAAGAGCTGCGCCGAGGCGCTGAAGAGCGGCAAGACCTATGTGACCGACGACGTGAACGAGCTTTTCGCCTGCGGTGAGATCGAATGCGTCATCGAGGCCACCGGCCATCCGCTGGCCGGTGCCCGCCACGCGTTGGGCGCCATCGACCACAACAAACACGTCGTCATGGTCAATGTCGAAGCCGACGTCATGGTCGGCCCGATCCTTGCCGAAAAGGCCCGCGCCAAGGGCCTGATCTATTCCATGGCTTACGGCGACCAGCCGGCGTTGATCTGCGAGCTTGTCGACTGGGCGCGCGCCACCGGCTTCGAGGTCGTTTCCGCCGGCAAGGGCATGAACTTCGAGCCGCGTTACCGTTATTCGACGCCGGACACGGTCTGGGGTTATTTCGGCTGGACGGACGAGGAAGTGGCCAAGGGCGACTTCAATCCGAAGATGTATAATTCCTTCACCGATGGCACCAAGGCAGCCATCGAAATGGCGGCTGTCGCCAATGGTACGGGGCTGGATTGCCCGGATGACGGTCTGGCTTTCCCGCCCGCCGGCCTGCACGATCTCGCCCGTGTTTTCCGTCCCGCCGCCGATGGCGGCCGCATGGCCCGTTCAGGCTTGGTGGATATCGCCGCAAGCCAGGAACCGGATGGACGCGAGGTGTTCAACAACATCCGTTACGGCGTCTTCGTCACGTTCAAGGCGCATAATGAATATGCCCGCGCCTGCTTCAAGCAATATGGCCTGCTGACCGATCCGTCCGGCTGGTACGCCTCCATGTGGCGTCCGTTTCATATCATCGGACTCGAAACCTCGATCAGCGTGCTCTCTGCCGTATTGCGAAACGAGGCAACCGGCTGCTCGAAGGAGTTCCGCGGCGATGCCGTCGCCACAGCCAAGAAGGACATGCAGCCCGGCGAAATGCTGGACGGCGAGGGCGGTTATGCGGTCTGGGCGAACGCCATTCCAGCGACCCGCAGCCTGGACATGAAAGCGCTGCCGATCGGCCTCGCCCATAACGTCAAGCTGAAGCGCGCCATCAGGAAAGACCAGATCGTCAGCTTCGACGATGTGGAGCTGGTCAACGATCTCGACGTGGTGAAGCTGCGTCAGGACATGGAAAACCGCTTCCGCCCGCAAAAGGACGCTGCGGCGTGACGGGCGGGGATCAGGACATGTCGAAGGGGGCCTTCGTGGTGATAGCGGAATTTCGGGTCAAGCCCGACGCGATGGAGGCCTTTCTCGACGCTGCGCGTGATGACGCCACCCATTCGGTTCGTGATGAACCGGGTTGCCGGCAATTCGACGTGGTGCGGCCGGAAACGGGAAACAATGTGGTGTTCTACGAGGTCTATGACGACAAACAGGCTTTTGACGACCACCTGAAGACACCGCATCTCGACCGATTCCGCGAGGCGTTCCCGGCGCTTATCGAAGAAGAACTGCCGGTGCGCTTCCTGAACCGGCAGTGGCTTTGAAGGATGGGAACGATGGCAGACATCCGCCAGGTCGCCGTTATCGGTACGGGTATCATGGGCGCACCCATGGCGGCGCGCCTGGCAGAGGCCGGGTTTTCCGTCAAGGCCTGGAACCGCAGTGCCGACAAGGCTGCGGTTCTGGCAGAGAAGGGCGTGCAGCCGACTGTAACGGCTGCCGAGGCTGCGGCCGAAGCGGATGTGGTGCTCTGCATGCTGAGTTCCGGGCCGGTCTGCAACGATGTTCTGCTCGGTTCGCCGGGCATCGTTTCAGCCATGAAGCCCGGTGCGGTTCTGCTGGTCATGAGTTCCATTCCCGTTGAAATTGCAATGGAACAGGCTGAAGCCGCCATGGCATGCGGCGTCAGATATGTCGATGCGCCCGTGTCCGGCGGTGAAAAGGGAGCGATCGAAGGAACGCTCGCCATCATGGCCGGGGGTGAACAGCGGGATGTGGATGCGCTGCGGCCGCTCCTCGGTTGTCTTGGCCGCGTCACGCACGTAGGGCCGGTGGGCTGCGGCTCTCTGGCCAAGCTTGCCAATCAGCTGATCGTCGCCTCGACAATCTGCGCCGTTGCCGAAGCTCTCACCCTTGCGGAAGAAGGGGGAGCGGACCCGGCACAGGTGCGCCACGCCCTGCTTGGCGGATTTGCCGATTCCACCGTCTTCCGTCAGCACGGAAAACGCATGGTTGAGGGCGATTTCCGCCCCGGCGGGCCGGCGAAATATCAGGTCAAGGATACGTCCACGGCGCTGGCCTTCGCCAGAAGCCGCGGCCTGACATTACCGGTCAGCGAGGAGGTTGACCGGCTGTTTCGCTCCATGGTCGAGCATGGCGCGGGCGAGCTTGATCACAGCGGTGTGATCCTTGAAATTAAGCGCATGAATGCGTTCGGAGGAACGCTCGAAACTGTTTAAGACACAACAAAGGGAGGAACACATGAAAATTTCAAAACTTTACGGGCTGGCCCTTGCCGCCACCATGCTGGTCGCATCGATTGCAAGGGCCGAGACGCTGACGCTGTCGACGCCGGATGCAGACAATTCCGAAATCACGCTTTCCGCCAACAAGTTCGCGGAACTGGTTTCAAAAAAGACCGACGGCAAACTCAAGATCAAGGTATTCCCCAACGGTACGCTTTATGGCGGCGATCCTTCGGCGGGCGTCAAGCAGCTGGCCGGCGGCTCGCTTGACATGCTCCTGAATTCGACATCGCTCTACGCGACGTTCAACCCGAAATTCACAGCTATCGCCATTCCCTACCAGTTCCGCGATATCGACCAGCTCCGGGTCTATCTCGACAGCGATCTCGGCAAGGAGCTTTCCAGCGATCTGAGCAAGATCGGCATTCTCGGGCTCGATCTCTGGTCACGGCCGCTGCGCCAGATCACCAATTCGAGGGCGCCGATCAAATCCCCAGCCGATTTGAAGGGCATGAAGCTGCGGGTGCCGAACAATCCGCTCTGGGTTGAATTCTTCGGCGCCATGGGGGCCGCCCCGACGCCGATGGCTTTTGCCGAAGTCTATAATGCCCTCCAGCTCAAGGTGGTCGACGGACAGGAGAATCCGGTCAATGTGCCGGTCAGCGCCAAGCTCTACGAGGTGCAGAAATACCTGACGATCAGCAACCACATCGCCGACGCCTGGGTGCTGGGCATGAATCCTGCCCGTTTTGAAGGTCTTGATGAGAACTTCAAGACCGCGCTCAAGGAGGCCGCCGTGGAAACGGAGGCCTGGAAGGCGCAGAACGACGCTGCCGATATCGACAAGTCACTGGAAACGCTGAAAAAGAACGGCATGGAGGTGAACGCGCTGACCGATGACGAGCGCAAGGCTTTCGTGGCCGTGGCGGCCGGCCTTTCGGCGAAATTCTCCGCTCTGGTGAAGGATCAGGCTTTCTTCGACAAGACGCAGGCGTTCCTCAAGACGAACTGACCTTTCCGCAAACGGACGGCCGGGTTTCGATCCGGCCTTCCCAAATGTCAGGCAGGGTCGTCTTGCCGTGAGGGCAGGGTGGCATTCGTTTTACCGGATATCCGGTTTCAGCAGTGGAAGGGTATTGTCATGAACGATACGAAACCTTCGGTGCTCGGCACCATCGTAAGACTCATCGCCGATGTGGCCGCAGGCGCGGCCTGCGCCGGCATTCTCATCGTCGTGCTCCTCCAGGTCATTGGCCGCCTCATCGGCAGTCCTCTCCCCTGGACCGAGGAAGCGACCCGCTTTCTCTTCATCTGGATGGTGTTTCTGGGCCTCGCCGCCGGCTTCCGCACCGTTGAAAGCGCCCGTGTTGTGGTGTTTCTCGTGCTGTTTCACCGCTTCTTCCGGCGGCTCGCGGTGCCGATCTACGTCGGTTCATCCGCGTTCTTCTTCGGCATGATGGGCTGGACGGGCCTGACCATGGTGCGCCAGCAGGTCATGATGAACGAAACCGCCGCCACGCTTCCCATCCCGATGTGGACCATCGGCATCGTTCTGCCGGTTTCCGCCATCATCGCCGTGCTCGCCATCGTCGAATCGCTGCGCAGCCGCCGGGAGCTCATCGCGCTTCCCGAGCTTGGCCTGCCGGCGGACGAGATCGCACACGCCGACATCTCCATTTCAGCAGGACATTGATCCATGTCGGTCTTTCTTCTCGTCGCCTTTTTCGGTCTCAGCATGCTCGGTGTACCGCTTGCCATTGCGCTGGCGCTCGCCAGCGTCGGCACGCTCTGGCTCTTTACCTCCATGCCGATGGACCTGCTGTCGCAGACGATGTTCTCGTCCATGAACTCCTTCCTGCTCGTCGCCGTGCCGCTGTTCATCCTCGTCGGCACCGTCATGGAGCGGGGGCGTGTGGCGGAGCGCATTTTCGATTTCGCCGAGGCCATGGTGGGCTGGTTGCCCGGCGGCCTCGGTCACGTCAACGTCATCTCCTCGGTGATTTTTTCCGGTGTCTCCGGCTCGTCCGTCGCCGACATCGCCTCTGTCGGCGCCATCGAGATCAAGGCGATGGAGCGGCATGGCTTCCCGAAGGGTTATGCCGTCGGCATGACGCTTTGCACCTCCACGCTCTCCTCGATCATTCCGCCGTCGATCCTGATCGTCATTGCCGGCTCCATTGCCAACGTGTCCATCGGCACATTGCTGATCGCGGGCCTGGTGCCCGGCCTCTTCATCGCCTTCGCCTTCCTGGTCTTCAATCACTTCTATTCCGTGCACTACGGATATAACCCGCCGACCCCCTTCAACTTCCGTCTGGTTGTCATCACTGGACTTCGCGCCATCCTGCCGATGCTCACCCCGCTGATCCTCATCATCGGCATCGCCAGCGGCCTGTTCACGCCGACGGAAGCCGCTGCCATCGCGGTCGTTTATGTCGCGGTGCTCGGCGTCATCGTCTACCGCACGCTGCCGGTGCGCGAACTGCCGGAAATCCTCATCTCGACGGCACGCATTTCCGGAACCATCCTGTTCATCGCCGCCACTTCGCAGCTGGCTGCCTGGGTCTTCACCTTTGACGGCCTGCCGGAACAGGTCGCCGAACTCTTGAAGGCGATGAACCTCGGGCCGATGACGGGCATGCTCGTGATCTTCGTGTTCCTGCTGATCATCGGCATTTTCATGGAAGCGATCCCCGCCATGTTCATCCTCATTCCGGTATTGATGCCGCCGGTCGAAGCGCTCGGTATCGATCCGATCCATTTCCTGATCGTGACTGTCATGACGCTGACGCTCGGGCTGGTGACGCCGCCAGTCGGGGTCTGCCTGTTTGCCGCAGCCCAGGTCGCGAACATGAAGATCGAGGATGTCATCCGCGGTTCGCTGGCGCCGATGACGGTGCTGACGCTCGCCATATTTGCGCTGGTGCTTTTCCCGATCCTGACGCTTGGGCCGATAAGGCTGATGGGTCTCTACTGAGCCGAAACAGTACGCCTGAAAAACTCAGACAACGCGACGGTCACGCCACTCGTCGCGTTGTTTTCGCATCCACTCCAGGAAAAGCGTCACCTTTCGCTGCCGCAGGTGAGAATGCGGGCAAACGATCCATTGGGTAACGAGCTTGATGCGCGGTGCGTCGATGACGGGGCAGACAAGCGCCCCGGTGCTCAGTTCCCGTTCCATCATCAACGTGCTCTCCAGCGCGACGCCCAGACCGCCGGCCGCGGCGTCGATGGCCATATGGCTGCGGTCGAACAGCACGCGCCGCCATCTTTTGTCTGAATGCACGCCCGCCATCGGGAACCAGTGCGTCCACTGCGCCTGCGCCTTCACCGAATGAATGAGCCGCAGTTCGAGCAGATCGGCGGCCTGAAGGCTTCCGGTGGCGGCATAGTCCGGTGAGGACACCGGCAGGAATTCCTCTTCCACCAGCCCTTCCACGAAGAGGCCCGGCCAACGACCATCGCCGTGGCGCAGCTCCACATCGACGAGCTCCTGCGAAAAATCGGTCGGCTCGTTGGTGCCGTCCAAGCGCACTTCCAGTTCAGGATGCTCCTCCAGAAAGGAGCCGAGACGCGGCAGAAGCCATTTGTTGGAAATGGTCGGCGTCGCCCGGATCGTCAGTGCCGTGACGGAACGGAAACCGCGAATGCTGTCGGTCGCGTCGGATATCTGCTCAATCTGGGCGGTGATCATCGAAAAATAGCGCTCGCCCGCTTCCGTCAATGTCACCTTGCGGCCCGTCCGCGCCATCAGCGTCGTGCCGAGCTGGCCTTCCAGCAGCTGGATCTGCTGGGAAACGGCCGAAGGTGTCACGCTCAACTCTTCCGCCGCCCGGGAAATGCTGCCCGCCCTTGCCGCGGCGTGGAAAACGAGGATCGATTTTATCGGGATTTGCATGGGTAGGGCTTTGCTCAACGGAATACGGCGGTCACCCGAGTATCACAGGTGACCGCCGTGTTGAAAAGCGTTGAACGCGAGGCTTTTAGCGGTGGCTCGGCAGTTTCGGCAGGAAGACCGTCAAAAGGCCGAGCAGCGGCATGTAGGAGCAGATGCGGTAGACGAATTCAATGCCTTCCTTATCCGCATAGACCCCCAGAACCGCAGCCCCGATGCCGCCGAAACCGAAGGCGAAACCGAAGAACATGCCGGCGATGAGGCCGACGCGGCCCGGCACAAGCTCCTGCGCGAAAACGACGATGGCCGAGAAAGCGGAAGAGAAGACGAAGCCGATGACGACGACCAGAACGGCTGTCCAGAACAGCTTCGCATAGGGCAGCATCAACGCGAAGGGAATGACGCCGAGGATCGAGAACCAGATGACGACGCGCGAGCCGAAACGGTCACCGATCGGGCCGCCGAAGAACACGCCCAGTGCCGAAGCCCCGAGGAAGAGGAACAGCAGTACCTGCGCGTCCTGCACGCCAAGGCCGAACCTGTCGATTGTGTAGAAGGTGAAGTAGCTCGACAGGCTGGCGAGATAGGCATTCTTGGTGGCGGTCAGAACCACCAGCACCAGAAGCGTCATCATCACGGTTCCGCGTGAGAGCGGCAGGGCGCGGCTGGCCGGAGCCTTGCCGACGGTTGCGCGGCGGTGGCGGGTATACCAGACGCCGACCCAGGACAGCACGCCGAAGCCGAGGAGCGCAATCAGCGAGAACCAGCTGAGGCTCGACTGGCCCAATGGAATGACGATGAAGGCGGCGAGCAGCGGGCCGATGGCCGTGCCGGTATTCCCACCCACCTGGAAGAAGGACTGCGCCAGACCATGGCGGCCGCCGGATGCCAGGCGGGCAACGCGCGAGGCTTCGGGATGGAAGATCGCCGAGCCGATGCCGATGAGGCAGGCGCCAATCACCAGAACCTCGAAACTATGGGCAAAGGCGAGCGTGATGAGGCCGGCGCAGGTGGAGAGCATGGCCACGGGCAGGGAAAACGGCATGGGCCAACGGTCTGTCACCATGCCGACGACCGGCTGCAGCAGCGATGCCGTGACCTGAAAGGCGAAGGTAAGCAGTCCGATCTGTACGAAATCGAGCGCGTAATTGGCTTTCAGCAACGGGTAAAGCGACGTCAGCAGCGATTGCATGATGTCGTTCAGCATGTGGCAGAAGCTCGCGGCTGCGATGATTGAAAACGCCGTGCGTTGCGGGTTGAACCCGGTGCTGGTGACGGTGGCCATGAATTATCCTCTCCAGATCCCCGCCGATGAAACGGGAAACATGTCTTTATTTGCTCCCGCTTTTATTCATATTGTGTCTGGCCTGCATTTGTGTTCTGGACGAGTTTCTTTGTGAGTGGGCCAAATGGCAAAAATCAAATCGCGACAGACAGTCGGTGTGACGCTCGAGGAGCATGAGCGCAGCCTGAAATTGATCGACGGCACCAATGAGCCGGTGCTGGCGCTCCATCGCATCTATCCGACGGGGCATCGCACGCCGCCCCATAACCATAGTCGCGTGCAGATATGGTGCGCGCGCCGGGGGGTGGTGCTGGTCAGCACGGCGGATGGGCGCTGGATGATACCGCCGGGTCACGGGCTGCTCATTCCCGCCGGTCTGCAACATGAGGCCGAAGTCATCTCCAATGTCGAGATGCACTCCATCTACGTCCATCCCGATCTCTTCCAGGCAACGTCTCCAAGGGTCGTGGAAATAACAGATCTCGCCTCGAGCCTCATTTCCGAGTTGCTGGCCGAGGAACATCAGCCAGCTGCTTTTCACCGGCAGGGTCTCGTGCGCGCACTTTTGCTGGATGAAGTGAACCGCCTGCCGGAACGCCCTTTGGGTTTGCCATTTCCGGACAATCAGCGGCTGGCAGCGCTTTGCCGGGATTTCCTCAACAGGCCCGTGGCGCGGGTGGAGATCGATGACTGGGCGGCGGCCATGGGCATCAGCCGCCGGTCCTTTACGCGTCTGTTTCGCAAGGAACTGGGGGTGAGCTTCGCCACATGGCGTCAGCAGGCCTGCATCTTCGCCTCCCTGCCGCGGCTGGCGGCGGGGGAGGCCGTGACGAACGTGGCGCTGGATGCCGGTTATGAGAACATCCCCGCTTTTACAACGATGTTCCGGCGAATGCTGGGCAGCTCGCCCCGGGCTTATCGCCAGGCGGCGCGGCAGCGCAGCGCTGCTTTTCCCGATTTTGAAGAGATGGGTGGCTAAGAGTTGGGGTGCTCACTCAACCTCATCCCTGTGACGAGCACAGGAATGAGGAGGGTACCCTAAGCCGCCGCCGCCCGCATGTCGCGGCGGAAATCGGAAGGCGACATGCCTGATATCTGGCGGAATGCCTTGTTGAATGCGCTGACCGAGCCAAAACCGCTTTCCATGGCGATCTGCAGGATATTCTCCTTGCCCGTCATCAGCATGGCCTGCGCGCGCGAAAGACGGAGCAGGGTCAGATATTTGATCAGCGTCATGCCGGTGGATTTGCGGAACAGGTTCATCGCATACTTCGGGTGAAGCGCGGCGGCGCGGGCGATGTCGGTTGCGTCGATATCGTCGAGGAAATTGGCGGCAATGAAATCGCACATGCGTACCACGCCGATGGAGGGCGCCATGCCCTCATCATTCTCTCTGCGTTTGCCGCTGGCGGCGGAAGATATGACGGCGTATGGCTCGAGGAACATCCGCTCGACCCTGAGCAGCAATTCTTCCACCGCGTGCTGGGCTTTCGCCGGGTCGCCGGAGGTGACATAGCGAAACCAGCGGCCGAAATTTTCGGCGTCTGCCTTGTCCGTCTCAGCACTCACCATCGTCGCACCGCCCATCAGCAGGCTCGAAACGGTAGCGGGCAGGCGCATGCGGAAAAAGTGCACGAGCGGAAGATGCGCGCCGGCGTAAAACGAATCGTCGGAAGAGTGGTCCATCTGGTGCGGCTGGCCACCCCAGAAGATGCACATCTGGCCGGAATTAAGCGTAAGGTCATGATCGCCCATGCGATAATGCACCGATCCTGCCATCACGTAATTCACCTCCACCTGCGCGTGCCAGTGTGGCCTGAGCATGATGGGCGGGTGATTGTGAAAAAGCTGAAGGGTTGTCGGCATGCCTTCGATGCTGCTTGCACCCGGCTGGTAGAAGGCTCTTTCAGCAATCTTACTTTCCGCCAAATCGATGTTCCCTTTTTACGAGACAGATTTCCTGCCGCCGGTAATGTGCCCATGTTCGCTGAAGAACGGCAATTGAAAAAGGGAGGTTTTCAATGTGCTTGAAATTTCTTGGCGCGTCTACGGCCATGCTGCTTCTTGCAGCCCCGGCTTTCGCGCAAACCGAGACCGTCACCATCTGGAGCTGGAATGTCGCGGCTTCCGCGCTGAAATCCACGGTAGAGGGCTTCAACAAGCAGAATCCGGATATCAAGATCGTCGTTGAAGACCTTGGAAACAATCAGGTTTTTGACAAGACGCTGGCTGCGTGCGCTGCCGGGGGCGATGGGCTTCCAGATATCGTCACCATTGAAAATTTCGAAGCGGAACTGTTCTGGAGCCGTTTTCCCGATTGTTTCGCCAATCTGACCGAGCTTGGCTATACGCCTGAGAAGCAGGCGCTTTTCCCTGATTTCAAGCGCACGGAACTGGAGGTTGACGGTGTCGCCTATGCGGTTCCGTGGGACTCCGGCCCGGTAGCGGTTTTCTATCGCCGCGACTTCTATGAAAAGGCGGGCGTCGATCCGGCCACCATCAAGAGCTGGGATGATTTCATCGCCGCCGGCAAGAAGGTCATGGCTGCCAATCCCGGAACGGTCATGGCGCAGGCCGACTTCAACGGCGATAGCGAATGGTTCCGCATGATCGCCAATGAGCAGGGATGCGGTTACTTTTCGACCGATGGCCAGAACATTACCATCAACCAGCCCGCCTGTGTCGCGACCCTTGAAAAGGTCAAGGAAATGAAGGACGCCGGCATCATCACGGCGGCGATCTGGGATGAAAAGATCCAGGCGAATACCGCCGGCAAGGCCGCCAGCCAGATGTATGGCGCCTGGTACGAGGGCACGATCCGCTCCGGCTCGCCCGATCTCGCGAGCAAATGGGGCGTCTATCTGATGCCGAGCCTCACGCCTGACGGTCCGCATGCGGCCAATCTCGGCGGGTCTTCGCTGGCGATCAGTTCGACGTCCGAGCACAAGGAAGCCGCATGGAAATACATCGATTATGCGCTGACCACGAATGAGGGCCAGGTGACGATGCTGAAATCCTTCGGCCTCGTTCCCTCGCTGCTATCAGCCATCGACGATCCCTTCGTGAAGGAGAAGCACCCCTATTGGGGCGGGCAGGCGGTCTGGACCGATATTCTCGCCACGCTGCCGAAGATCGTTCCAAGCCGCGGCACGGCATTCCAGTCCGATGCGGATGCGATCTACAAGGCGACGCAGACGAAATATTTCGCAGGTGGCTATCCCGATGCGAAGGCTGCGCTCGATGATGCGGCAAAGCAGATCGAAACGGCCACGGGGCTGCCTGTCGCGCAGTAAGCCGGCGGCCCGGACCGAGCGGGTGCCACGGGCTTCTTCTCCCCGATGGGGAGAAGTCCGCGGCAGCGGGATGAGGGGGCAACGTTGGTGATAGATCGCGAGCTAACCCCCTCGTCCGACCCTTCGGGCCACCTTCTCCCCCTTGGGGAGAAGAAATAGGCCGCACCGCCTTGCAATGGTCTCGCCCTCGAAATCGGGCAGGCCTTCAAGCTTTTCCATTTATCCGGCCCTTGTCCGGCATCTGGAGGTCGTCATGCCGTCTAGGAACAGGATCGCTTATGCGTTCCTTGCGCCCTATCTCCTGATTTTCGCCACCTTCTGGGTCTGGCCGATCATCAGCTCGTTCATGCTGTCGTTCCAGAATACCCGCATTAACCCGTGGCGGTTTGCACCGTCCATGAACTGGGGGCGGCTCGTCTCCGATCCGGCATTTTATAACGCGCTTTACAATACGCTGATCATTCTGGTCATTCAGGTGCCGGTCATGATCGCGCTCGCCACCGTCATGGCGGTGCTCCTGAATTCGCCGCTGCTGAAAGCGCGGCCGCTCTATCGTTTTGCCTTCTTCGCGCCTGTCGTTGTCGGCGAGGTGGCCTATGCGGCGGTGTTCCGGCTGATGTTCAGCGCCGATTTTGGCATCATCAACAAGCTCATCACGTCAGTCGGCCTTGCGCCCATCTCGTGGTTCGACAATGCCAATGCGGCCATGGCGCTGGTCATCATCGCGGTGACCTGGCGCTGGGCGGGGTATAACGCCATCATCATTCTCGCCGGTCTGCAATCGATCCCCGGCGATGTCTATGAGGCGGCGACGCTGGACAAGGTGAGCAAGCGCCAGCAGTTTTTTCATATCACGCTGCCGCTCCTCAAGCCCATCATCCTGTTCTGCGTTGTCCTGTCGGTCATCGGCACCATGCAGCTCTTTGCCGAACCCTTCCTCATCACCAACAGGGGCGGGCCGGGCGGCGGCACGGAAACGCTGGGACTTTTCCTTTATCGGCAGGGCTTCACCTCGCTCAATTTCGGGTACGCCTCGGCCATCGCCTACACCATGGCGGCGCTCGCCATCGCCATTTCGCTGCTTAATCTCTGGGTCGGGAGGGAGCCGAAATGAGATCGAAATCGAGATCGCTTTTCTGGCAAAAGATCGCGCTGCACGCGGTGCTGACGCCACTTGCCGTCATCTGGCTGTTTCCGCTGTGGATGATGTTCGTGTTCTCGACCATGCCGGATTACGGCATCTTCAGCCCCGATATCGTTCTGGTGCCGTCCACCAACTTCATCGACAATTTCAACAACCTGCAGGCGGATACGAATTTCCTCAGGGCCATGTTCATCTCGATCACCGTCGCCTGCATCTACACCGTCCTTTCGGTCTTCCTGACGTCGATGGCGGGCTGGGCGCTGGCGCGGTACCGTTTTGCGGGACGCGGCGTGGTGATCGCCATCATTCTCGGCACCATCACCCTGCCGTTTGCAGTCGTCGTCATTCCGCAATTCATCATGGTGGCGCGGGAATTCAAGCTCGCCAATACCTGGGTGGCGCTGATCGTGCCGCCGCTCTTCAACTCGCTCGGCGTGCTGTTCATGCGGCAATCCTTCTCGATGATGCCGACGGAGCTTTTCGATGCCGCGCGGGTGGAAGGCGTCAAGGAATGGCAGATTTTTCTGCGCATTGCTTTGCCCTTGGCGCGGCCCACAATGGCGGCGCTCTCCATCATTCTCTTCCTGGCCTCGTGGAACAATTACCTCTGGCCGCTTCTCATCAATTCCCGCCCAGGAATGATGACCGCACCCGTGGCGCTTGGCACCCTTATCGGGCTCACCAAGGTGTCATGGGGCGGCATCATGGCCGGCGCGGTGCTGCTGACCGCACCCATTCTCGTGGTTTTCGTGGTCCTGCAGCGTCACTTCATCGCCGGCATTTCAGCCGGGGCAGTCAAGTAAGGGGAGGCCGCATGGCGGAACTTTCGCTCAAAAACGTGGTCAAGCGATACGGTGCGCTGGAGGTGATCCATGGCGCCAACCTTGAGGTGAAAGACGGGGAATTCGTCGTTTTTGTCGGCCCGTCCGGCTGCGGAAAATCCACGCTTCTCAGAATGATCGCGGGGCTGGAGGATATTTCCGGTGGCGATATCGTGATTGGCGGCAAGACGGTCAGTGATGCTGATCCGGCCGATCGTGGCATTGCCATGGTGTTCCAGTCCTATGCACTTTATCCGCATATGACGGTGGCCGAAAACCTCTCCTTCGGCCTCAGGATGAACGGCAACCCAAAGGCCGATACGGAAAAGCGGGTCAACCGCGCCGCCGAAATCCTGCAGATCAATGAACTGATGGATCGCCGGCCGAAACAGCTTTCCGGCGGCCAGCGGCAGCGTGTGGCCATCGGCCGGGCCATTGTGCGCGAGCCGCAGGCCTTCCTGTTCGACGAGCCTCTGTCCAACCTCGATGCGGAACTGCGGGTGCAGATGCGCGTCGAAATTTCGCGCCTGCACAAGCAACTCGGCACCACGATGATCTATGTGACGCATGACCAGACCGAGGCGATGACGCTGGCCGACAAGATCGTGGTCCTGCGGGCGGGCAATATCGAACAGGTGGGCGCGCCGCTCGATCTCTATGACGATCCCGCCAACCGCTTTGTCGCCGGCTTTGTCGGCTCGCCGAAGATGAACTTTCTCGACGCCACTGTCATCAGCGGCGGCGCCGACAGCGTCACGCTCGCCCTCGACAGCGATCCTGCGGTGCGGCTGACTTTGCCGATTAAAGAGCGCGTCAACCAGGGCGCCAGGGTCTCGCTCGGCATCCGGCCGGAGCATTTTGCCGATGCGGGCGGGGGCGATGCCGATCTCACCGTGCATGTCGATGTCGCCGAGCATCTCGGCAATACCAGCTATGTCTATGCCCGAACCGAAGGCGGCGAGCAGCTCATCATCGAGCGGCCGGAATCGCGTGATGTCGGCAATCGCGACCGGCTGACGGTCGGCCTTTCCGCCCGCCGCGCTTTCCTTTTCGACAGCAAGGGCGAACGCCTGCGCTGAACCCTTTCCCAAGCACCCAAGACCGATACGAAAGACGAGGATTTCATGACCACCGAACAACCGATCCGCTGGGGCATCATCGGCCCGGGCACCATCGCCAGAACCTTTGCTGACGGTATCGCCCTTTCCCGCACCGGCAGGCTTGAGGCCATCGCCACGCGCAATCCGGACAAGCCCGGTCTTGCCGAAGCCTTTGCCGGCGCGCGCATTGTGAAGGGTTACGATGCGCTGCTTGCCGATCCCGATATCGACGCGGTCTATATCGCCACGCCCCATACGGGCCATGCCGAGTGGGCAATCAAGGCAATCCGGGCGGGCAAAAACGTGCTGGTGGAAAAGCCGATCGCGATTTCCGCCTATGACGCCGACGCCATTTTCCATGAGGCGAAAAAGGCCGGCGTTTTTGCCGGTGAAGCCTATATGTATCGCCTGCATCCGCAGACGGCGAAATTGCTGGAACTGGTGAAAGCCCGCGCGGTGGGCGATATCCGCATCATCCGCTCCAGCTTCGGCTTCAACATGGGCTCGTTCCGGGCCGATCACCGGCTCTTCGCCAATGAAACCGCGGGCGGCGGCATTCTCGATGTCGGCGGTTATCCGGTTTCCATGGTGCGGATGATCGCAGGCGCTGTGGATGGAAAGCCTTTTGCGGAGCCCGAAAAAGTGGCGGGTGCTGCCCATCTCGGCCAGTCGGGCGTTGATGAATGGGCCTCGGCCGTGCTGAAATTCCCAAACGGCATCGTCGCCGAAGTCTCGTGCTCGATCATGGCGGCGCAGGACAATGTGCTGCGCATCATCGGTTCGGACGGCCGGATCGAGGTCAGGGATTTCTGGTTTGCCGCCGGCCACAAGGGCGGCACCGGGCGGATCGATATCATCAGGGGCGACAAGGTCGAAACCATCGAGCTGCCGGAGGATCGCTGGCTTTATTCCTTCGAGGTCGATGCGGCGGGCGAAGCAATTCGCCAGGGTAAAAAGGAATTCGATGCACCCGGCATGGCCTGGGCGGACAGCCTCGGCAACCTGCGCGTCATGGACCAGTGGCGCGCTTCCGTCGGGCTGGAATACAGCGTCGAAAAGGCGACGTCGCGCATCGCCAATATTGCCGGTGGCAAGGTCGTGGCCGGAAATACGGTCCCGAAGCGGCAGATACCGGGCCTTGCCAAACCCGCTTCGGTAGTCGCGCTCGGTTTCGAATTCTTCCCCAATTTCGCGTCCGCATCCCTGACGCTCGATGCCTTTTACGAGGCCGGCGGCAATCTCTTCGATACGGCCTATGTCTATGGCGGCGGCAAAACGGAGGCGATTTTCGGCGACTGGCACACCAGCCGCAACGTGCCGCGCGAAGAGATCGTGTTGATCGGCAAGGGTGCGCATTCGCCGCTCTGCTATCCCGATATGATCGCCAAACAGCTAGATCAGTCGCTGGAGCGTCTGAAGACGGATTACGTCGATGTTTATTTCATGCATCGCGATAATCTCGACATCCCGGTGGGCGAGTTCGTTGATGCCATGGATGCCGAGGTTCGGCGCGGGCGCATTCGCGGCATTTTCGGTGGCTCGAACTGGACGCGCGAACGCATGGATGAGGCCGCGGCTTACGCGCAGAAGAACGGCAAACAGGCCCCCGGCGCGCTTTCCAACAATTTCTCGCTTGCCGAAATGCTCGATCCCATCTGGGCGGGCTGCGTGGCGGCATCGGATCACGAATGGAAAGAATGGCTCAAATCCCGACAAATCCCCAATTTCGCCTGGTCCAGCCAGGGGCGCGGTTTCTTCACCGAGCGGGCAGGGCGGGACAAGCATGACGATGAGGAAATCGTCCGCGTCTGGTATTCCGACCGCAATTTCGTTCGTCGCGATCGGGCGATCGAGCTTGCGCAGAAACTCGGGCGCCACCCAATCCATATCGCTCTCGCTTATGTCATCGCCCAGCCTTTCCCGGTCATCCCGCTGATCGGGCCGCGTACGATTGCGGAGCTGGAGGATAGTCTTTCGGCGCTGGATATTGCGCTGACGGACGAGCAGGTGAAGTGGCTGGAGGCGTAAGAGTGGATTGAGGCTGCGGATTTATCTGCCGCCTCTTTCGGATAGGGCAAGCTGTTGCGGCATATTTCTTCTCCCCGCCGGGGAGAAGGTGGCCTGAAGGGTCGGATGAGGGGGGCTAGCTCTCCGGATATCTCTACCATTGCCCCCTCATCCCGCTGCCGCGGACTTCTCGACGGCGGGGAGAAGAAACAAGGGGCATCCGCTCGCTCCCACTGACGAATCTCAGGGTTGAGACATCATCTTCCACCTTCTTTCCTCTCCCGGTGACTGCTAAAGCGTAGGTTCACAAACCTGCCGCCAAACAATCACCGGAGTTCCCATGAGCGATATCGACCGAGGCCGCGCCCAGCAGCTGATGCGGGAGGCGGAGATTGATGCGCTGGTACTGTTCCAGCCTGAGGCCTTTCGTTATGCGGTTGGTGCGCCTGCCGGTGTTGCGACCATGTGGGGCAAAGCGGGTTCCGCAATTGCGCTGGTGCCTGCCGATGCCGGGGCAGGGCTGGCCGCCGTCGTCAGTGATCATGCCGCGCCGATCATCAGGAGGGCGGCACCTGATATCGATCTGCGCTGCCATCGCATCTGGATCGATTTGGTCGATCTTTCGGGTGTGGACACCATCGCGCAGGTGGATGCTGCCTATCGCCGCAACAATTCAGGTGGGCCGCGGCCGGAGACATTCGATCGTACCGCCTGCTTCGGCCTGCTCTCCGATCTGCTGCGGGAGCGCGGACTGTCCGCGGCGCGCATCGGTGCCGACCTTGAATTCATGCCCGCGGCCGATTTCCTAGCGCTGCGTCAGGCATTGCCCGAGGTGAACTGGGTTGATGGTTCGACGGTGCTGAAACGTCTGAGGGCGGTGAAATCTCAACGCGAGATTAACCTTCTCAGGCAGGCGTCAGCCGCAGCCGAGGCGGGGCTGGTCGAGATGGCAGCCGCCGTCCGACCGGGGGCAGCTCTTGGTCAACTCTCTACCGCCTGGAAATCCGGCGCGCAGGCATATGCCGCGAAATCCGGTTTTTCTTTGAGCGGGCATTGGGACTTCATTTCGGTCGGCCCGGCTTTGTCAGATATGACGGCAGCGGTCGCGCCGGGTGCGCTGATCAAGGCCGATGTGGGCACGCTGGTGGACGGTTATTCTTCGGATGGCGCGCGGACTTTTTCATGGGGGCCGGTTTCGCCTTTGGCGGGCGATATCTTCAAGGCTCTGGAAGCGGCCTTCGCCCGCGGGCTGGACGCGCTCCGCCCGGGCAATACATTCGGTGCAGTGCACGCCGCCATGCTGGCCTCGATGCGCAAGGACGGCTTCGGTGAATATTATCGCGGCCACTTCGGCCACTCCGTTGGTGGCAGCGTGGGTATCGAGGAATGGCCGTTCTTTTCCCACGACAATCCGGAAGTCATCCTTCCCGGCATGGTCGTCGCGCTCGAAGCGCCGTTTTATGGGGAAGGCGTGGGTGCGTTGATGATCGAGGACCAGTTCCTCGTCACCGCGTCTGGCGCAGAGTGCATGAACAGCCTGCCACGCACCCTGCGGGATTTATCTGCGGACTGATCGCCGGATCAGAGGAAATCGTCGCGGCGCGGCGTGAAGCAGTCGATCAGTTCGCCCTCTTCCAGACACAGGCAGCCATGCTCGATATGGCCGGGAATGACGAGGCTATCGCCCTTCTTGAGGTCGTAGGCCTCGCCATCACGGTAAAAGCGGAAGCTGCCGCTGGCGACATAGGTCGATTGTACATGCGGATGGCTGTGCAGCTTGCCTTCCGCGCCGGTCTTGAAACGGAACGATACCACCATCAGTTCGGGCGCTTCGGAAAGCACGGTGCGTTCTACGCCATCGTCGGGCGAAACAGTGGGGAAGGTCGGAAGCTGCTGCATATCTTTCTCCTCAGTCAATGCGGTTCAGGCGGCAATCTCAGCGCGGTGCGCGCAACATCGCG
The DNA here is from genome assembly GCF_003261015.1 of Agrobacterium sp. MS2. Taxonomy (NCBI): domain Bacteria; kingdom Pseudomonadati; phylum Pseudomonadota; class Alphaproteobacteria; order Hyphomicrobiales; family Rhizobiaceae; genus Agrobacterium; species Agrobacterium sp. MS2. The sequence goes on from NZ_QLNF01000005.1 coordinate 57,179, forward strand.
CGGTATCGCATCTGGCTGCTTTTCAGGTGGTTGCGCATGGCGCTTCGCGCCGCCTCCTCGTCGCCGTCCTGTATCGCGATCAGTATCGCCTCGTGCTCTCCCACCAGACGGCTGAGATCAGCGGGCGAAAGCACGGTCTCGGAGCCGTTTTCGGCCACGGCGCGGCGGGGAATGACGGTCGGGCCAAGCACCTGCAGAAACTCGCTGAAGCGGGGATTGTTGGTCGCTTCGGCAACGGCCAGATGGAAGGCGAAATCGGCCTCGGCCGTCGGGCTGCCCTTGGCGGCGCTGGCGCGGAAGGCGTCGAAGGCCTCGATGATCTTTTCTTCCTGCGCCGGCGAACGGCGGATCGCAGCAAGGCCCGCGGCATCGCCTTCCACCGCGGTGCGCAGTTCCAGCATTTCGATCAGCGAGGAGACGCGGGCCAGATCGACATTATGGAAAGGCCGCCGTTCGACCGGGGCGGGCTCCAGTACGAAGACACCGGCCCCCTGACGCGGTTCGACGAGACCGTCTGAGCGCAGGGAGGCAATCGCCTCGCGCACAACGGTTCGGCTCACGCCGAATTCCTGTGTCATCTGCGCTTCCGATGGCAGGCGGTCGCCAGTCTTGTAACGGCCCTTGGCGATCTGGCTGCGGAGTTCCTCCGAAACCTTCACCACAAGCGTTTTGGCCTGTGGCGCTGCCGGTTCGGAGGTCGTCGTTCTTGTCATCTTCGTCGCCGTTCTAAAAATATCGGTTGCGTCTACCGTTCCTCGATACGTTATTCGCGGCCCGGCTTGCAATCCCACCGCCTGCCGGGAACGTTCCCTGCCGCTTTTCACGTCGCCTTGAAGATCGGGTTGTCGACGAAAACACCGCCCTGAAACCGCACCATGGCATCGCCGGGGTCGGGTTTCGGCGTTGTCTCGGCAATGTGCCGCCGGAAGGCCTCCGCATTGTCTTTGGGTTTCCATCCGAGAAAACCGAGATGCGAATTGTCCCACCAGCCGGCGTCATTGGCAGACGCACCCCATACAACGGGGCAGCCGAGGAACGGTGCCCGAAATACCGCTTCGATCAGCGATACGAAATCGTCGTGCGAGAACCAGGTGGACAACATGCGATAATTGGTGGGTTCCGGGGTGCAGGAACCGATGCGCACAAGCGCCGTCTCCTGCCCGAACTTCTCGAAATACATGCGGGCCAGGTTTTCGCCAAAACACTTGGAGACGCCGTAAAGCCCGTCCGGTCGGAAGGGGGCGTCGGGGCCAAGACGCTCCGTCTGGGGATAATAACCGATCGTGTGGTTGGAACTGGCAAAAACGATCCGCGGCTGTCCATGGGCGCGGGCGGCTTCATAGAGATTATAAAGCCCGATGATGTTGCCTTGAACGATCTGTTCGAACGGCTTTTCCACCGATATGCCGCCAAGGTGGATAATCCCGTCGCAACCAGCGACCATGGCATCCACGGCATTTGCGTCCGCCAGGTCGCACTGCACGCATTCCTCGTTCGGGCCTGCCGGGTCTAGCGGAGCAAGATCGGCGAGGCGCAATATCTCGGCCACCGGTGCGAGGCGTTCGCGCATGACGCGGCCGAGCTGACCTGCCGCACCGGTAACAAGAAGCCGTTTCATCGCAATTCTCCATCAGCATTATACGTCATCGACGCAGTCAGATATGGCAGCGCCTCTTGACCTTGTCATACAGATCGTACAAAAAGCGGATAACATATATTATGTGCCATACGCAACAATCATGAAGGATGAGTTTGATGCTGACCGTCGAAACAAGGCAGGCCGTGAACCCGGAATATGCAAAAACGCTGGATACCGAAGGTCTCCGCCGGCATTTCCTCGCCAGCGACATGTTCCGTTCCGGTGAAATCAGGCTGATCTACACCCATTACGACCGCTTCGTGATGGGCGGCGCCGTGCCTGACGGAAAGCCGCTGACGCTCGACAAGGTGGAGGAAACCAGGACGCCTTCCTTCCTCGATCGGCGTGAAATGGGCATCGTCAACATCGGTGAGGCGGGCACGGTCAGCGCCGGCGGCGAAACCTACACGCTGAACCGCGGTGACGTGCTTTATCTCGGTGCCGGCAGCGGCGCGGTGACCTTCGACGGCGCCGGGCGATTCTACATCACCTCGTGCCCGGCGCATCGCAGCCTGCCGGCGAAGCTGGTGACGCTGGCGAACAGCAAGGAGGTCAAGCTTGGTGCAACCGAAACCTCCAACAAGCGCACCATCAACCAGTTCATCCATCCGCTGGTCATGGAAAGCTGCCAGCTGGTGCTGGGATATACGACACTGGAGGACGGCTCGGTCTGGAACACTATTCCCTCGCATATTCATGACCGTCGCATGGAGGCCTATCTCTATTTCGGCATGGATGAAAAGTCGCGCGTGCTGCACCTGATGGGCGAGCCGCAGGAGACCCGCCACCTGTTCATTTCAAATGAAGAAGGCGCGATTTCCCCGCCCTGGTCCATTCATTCCGGTGCGGGCATCGGCTCCTACACCTTCATCTGGGCCATGGCCGGCGACAATGTCGACTATACCGACATGGACTTCATTCAGCCGGGAGACCTGAAATGAGGAACCCCTTTTCGCTTCAGGGGCGCAAGGCGCTCGTCACCGGCGCGAATACGGGGCTCGGCCAGGCGATTGCGGTGGGTCTCGCCGCTGCCGGTGCGGACGTCGTCTGCGCCGCCCGTCGTGCGCCGGATGAAACGCTTGCCATCATCGCGAGGGACGGCGGCAAGGCCAGCGCATTGTCTATCGACTTTGCCGATCCGCTGGCGGCAAAAGACAGTTTTGCCGGTGCCGGTTTCGACATTCTCGTCAACAATGCCGGCATCATCCGCCGTGCCGATTCCGTTGAATTTTCCGAGCTGGACTGGGACGAGGTGATGGACGTCAACCTCAAGGCGCTGTTTTTCACCACACAGGCCTTTGCAAAGGAGCTGCTGGCGAACGGCCACCCCGGCAAGGTCGTCAATATCGCCTCGCTCCTGTCGTTCCAGGGGGGTATTCGTGTGCCGTCCTATACGGCTGCAAAACATGGCGTCGCCGGTCTCACCAAGCTTCTGGCAAATGAGTGGGCGGCGAAGGGCATCAATGTGAATGCGATTGCGCCGGGTTACATCGAAACAAACAATACAGAGGCGCTGCGCGCGGATGCGGCCCGCAACAGGGCCATTCTCGAGCGCATTCCGGCTGGCCGCTGGGGTCATTCAGACGATATAGCCGGGGCGGCGGTTTTCCTTGCTTCGCCGGCGGCGGATTATGTGCATGGCGCCATTCTCAATGTCGATGGCGGCTGGCTGGCGCGCTGAGCCGCGCCCGCTTGTAAAATTTATCATATAACTTGTATGATGAATTGTTGACAAATATACGGCAAGTGGTTTAGGTGACTTTCAGTCATTGAACTTCAAAGGAATACCGATCATGAACCCTGAACAAATCAAAACGGCTCTCGGCTCCGGCCTTCTGTCTTTCCCGGTCACCCATTTCGATTCCGAGGGCCGTTTCGCTGCCGACAGCTACAGGGCCCATGTCGAATGGCTTGCCGGTTACAAGGCGCCGGTGCTGTTTGCCGCAGGCGGCACCGGCGAGTTCTTTTCGTTGAAGCCGGATGAGATTCCGACCATCGTTTCCGCCGCCAAGGAAGTCGCCGGCGAAACCGCCATCGTTTCCGGCTGCGGTTACGGCACTGAAATTGCGGTCGATATCGCCCGCTCCGTCGAAAAGGTCGGCGCCGATGGCATCCTGCTTCTGCCGCATTACCTCATCGATGCGCCGCAGGAAGGGCTTTACGCCCATATCAAGAAGGTGTGTCAGTCGGTCGGCATCGGTGTCATGGTCTATAACCGTGACAACTCGGTTCTTCAGGCCGATACGCTGGCGCGGCTGTGCGACGAGTGCCCGAACCTTGTCGGCTTCAAGGACGGCACCGGCGATATCGGCCTCGTTCGCCAGATCACCGCCAAGATGGGGGACCGCCTGATGTATCTCGGCGGAATGCCAACCGCGGAACTGTTTGCCGAAGCCTATCTCGGCGCCGGTTTCACCACCTATTCCTCGGCCGTATTCAACTTCGTGCCCGGCCTTGCCAACGAGTTCTACGCGGCGCTGCGCGCCGGCGAGCGCGCCACCTGCGAGCGCATTCTTGTCGATTTCTTCTATCCGTTCATGGCGATCCGCAACCGCGCCAAGGGTTATGCCGTCTCCGCCATCAAGGCCGGCGTCCGCCTGCAGGGCTTCGATGCCGGTCCGGTGCGTGCGCCGCTGAAGGACCTCACGAATGAGGAAATCGGCATGCTCGAAGCGCTGATCGGCACGCACAAGCGCAAAGCCTGATCACGGCATAACGGGAGGGGAGCCATGAAAATCACGGCAGTGCGCACGCATCTGCTCGAACATCGTCTGGACACGCCGTTCGAAAGCGCCTCCATGCGTTTCGACCGGCGGGCCCATGTTCTGGTGGAAATCGAATGCGACGACGGGACCGTCGGCTGGGGCGAATGCCTCGGCCCGGCGCGGCCGAACGCCGCCGTGGTCCAGGCTTATTCCGGCTGGCTCATCGGCCAGGACCCTCGCCAGACCGAAAAAATCTGGGCCGTGCTTTATAATGCCCTGCGCGATCAGGGCCAGCGCGGCCTCAGTCTTACGGCCCTGTCCGGCATCGATATCGCGTTGTGGGACATCAAGGGCAAGCATTACGGTGCTTCCATCTCGATGCTGCTCGGCGGGCGCTGGCGCGAGAGCGTACGCGCCTATGCCACCGGCAGCTTCAAGCGTGATGGTGTCGACCGCGTTTCAGACAATGCGTCCGAAATGGCGGAGCGCCGCGCTGACGGCTTCCACGCCTGCAAGATCAAGATCGGCTTCGGCATCGAGGAGGACCTCAGGGTCATAGCCGCGGTTCGAGAGGCGATCGGGCCTGACATGCGGCTGATGATCGATGCCAATCACGGTTATACGGTCGCCGAAGCCGTCACGCTTGGCAACCGCGCCGCCGACTATGGCATCGACTGGTTCGAGGAGCCGGTGGTTCCCGAACAGCTCGATGCCTATCAGCGTGTACGGGCAGGGCAGCCGATCCCGGTTGCGGGCGGCGAGACCTGGCACGGGCGTCACGGCATGTGGCAGGCGCTTTCCGCCGGTGCCGTGGATATTCTCCAGCCCGATCTCTGCGGATGCGGCGGCTTTTCGGAAACGCAGAAGATTGCCACGCTTGCCACGCTGCACGGCGTGCGCATCGTGCCGCATGTCTGGGGCACCGGCGTACAGATCGCAGCCGCGCTGCAATTCATGGCGGCGATGACGCCTGATCCGGTGCGGGTCAATCCCATCGAACCGATCATGGAATTTGACCGCACCCATAATCCGTTCCGTCAGGCGGTTCTCAGTGAACCTCTCGAAGCGGTGAACGGTATCGTCGCCATTCCCGATGGTCCCGGTCTCGGCATTGAGATCAACCGGGATGCACTCGTTGAATTCAGGATGCCAGACCCATGAGTGAACTCGTCAGAAAGCTGAGCGGCACCGCGCCGAGACCCGCTTTCCCGAAAGGCGCGGTCGATACGCAGATGCACATGTATCTGCCCGGATATCCCGCCTTGCCGGGTGGCCCCGGCCTTCCGCCGGGCGCCCTGCCGGGACCGGAGGATTATCGTCGCCTCATGCAATGGCTCGGCATAGACCGGGTCATCATCACGCAGGGTAACGCCCATCAGCGAGACAATGGCAATACGCTGGCCTGTGTTGCCGAGATGGGCGAGGCGGCGTGCGCGGTCGTCATCATCGATGCCACCACGAGCGAAAAGGACATGGAGAAGCTTGCCGCCGCGGGTGCGGTCGGCGCGCGTATCATGGATCTGCCGGGTGGCGCGGTGAACCTTTCCGAACTGGAAGCGGTGGACGAGCGGGCGCATGCGGCCGACTGGATGGTGGCGGTACAGTTCGACGGAAACGGTCTTCTCGACCATCTGCCGCGTCTTCAGAAAATCCGCTCGCGCTGGGTGTTCGATCATCACGGCAAGTTCTTCAAGGGCATCAAAACCGATGGGCCGGAAATGGCGGCGCTTCTGAAACTCATCGACGGCGGCAATCTGTGGTTCAAATTCGCCGGCGTTTATGAAAGCTCCCGCGAAAGCTGGCCGTACGAGGATGTCGCCGCCTTTTCGCGGGTGATAGCCGCCCATGCGCCGGAACGCATCGTCTGGGGCACCAACTGGCCGCATAATTCCGTGCGCGAAACAGCGGTATACCCTGATGATGCCCGTCTTGCGGAACTCACACTCGGCTGGCTGCCGGACGATAGCGCGCGCCGTCGGGCGCTGGTGGAAAACCCCGAAGAGCTGTTCAAGCTGTCGCCGGTCAAGGCGGCCTAATTTCATCCGGGATGGTTGGGGAAGGGAGGCCCCATCATCCTTTTCACATGAAAGGTCTTTGCATGCCGGCCCGGATGGGCGTGAAAAATCGGCCCGACAAGCCTTGGAGGGGCTGGGCCGTTTCAACAATGGAGGAGGAAAGCATGAAAAAGATTGCAAGCATGATGTGCGTCGCGATGGGGATCGCGCTGTCAGGCGTTTCCGCCATGGCGCAGGAAATCACCCTGCGTTCGGCCGATATTCATCCGGACGGTTATCCCACGGTCGAAGCCGTGAAATATATGGGCGAGCTTCTGGCCGAGCGGACCAATGGCCGTATCAAGATACAGGTCATGAACAATTCCGTTCTTGGCGGTGAAAAGGACACCATCGAGCAGACCCGCTTCGGCGTCATCGACATGAACCGCGTCAATGCCGCGCCTTTCAACAATCTGGTCAAGGAAACCACCGTTCTTGGTCTGCCTTTCCTGTTCCGCTCGACGGAGCACATGCACAATACGGTCGACGGTCCGATTGGTGATGAGGTTCTGGCTGCTTTCGAACCGCACGGTCTCGTCGGTCTCGCCTTTTACGATTCCGGCGCCCGATCCTTCTACACCACCAAAAAGCCCATCGAAAAGCTGGCGGATCTGAAGGGGCTCAAAATCCGTGTCCAGCAGTCGGACCTGTGGATTTCGATGATGCAGGCCTTCGGCGCCAACCCGACGCCGATGCCGATGGGCGAGGTCTATTCCTCACTTGAAACCGGTGTCGTCGACGGTGCCGAAAACAACTGGCCATCCTACGAATCCGCCCGTCATTATGAGGTGGCAAAGAACTATTCTCTGACCGAACATTCTCTGAACCCGGAAATCCTCGTCATTTCGAAGATCTCCTGGGACAAGCTCTCCCCGGAAGACCAGACGCTGCTGCGCCAGGCGGCCAAGGATTCGGTCGGCAAGATGCGCGAACTGTGGAGCGCCCGCGAAAAGGCATCGGAAGAAAAGGTCGGGGCCGGCGGGGTCAATGTCATCAAGGTCAACAAGGAGGAATTCGCCGCCGCGATGGGTCCGGTCTACGACAAGTTCGTCACCGATCCGAAGATGAAGGACCTTCTGGAACGGGTGAAAGCGGTCAAGTAACGCGTGGGAAACCGGCCTTGGAAACAGGGCCGGTTTTCTTTTGTCGCCGTTGATGCGGAAGGAACAGACAATGCGACACTTCATGCGGGCCATCCGCCCTTTTCTCGGCGCGCTTAGCCACGCGTCCCTTTATATTGCCGGTATCGGCATGATCGCCATGACGCTTATCGTCGGCTGGCAGGTCTTTGCGCGGTATATTCTCAACGATTCACCCAGCTGGTCTGAGCCGCTGTCGCTGCATCTCATGTCGTGGTTCATCATGCTCGGCGCCGCCGTCGGCGTGCGCGAGAGCGTGCATCTGGGGCTCGATATTCTGCGCTACATGATGCCGCCGCGCGTGCAGAAGGGCATGGACCTGACAAGCCTTGCGCTGATCTTCTTCTTCGGTGCCGGCATGGCCTGGTATGGCACCTCGCTTGCCATGGGGACATGGACGGCGACGATCCCGGTTCTCGGCTGGCCGGGCGGGACGGATTTCTTTCCGCTGATCGGCGGCGGTTTCCTTATCGCGCTGTTTGCTGCCGAACGTTTCGTCGATCTTTCCATCGGCGAGGAAATCGCTGCAGACGTGATCGTGCAGGAGGCCGCATAAATGGCTTACACCATTCTCTTCGGGGTGTTCACCCTGCTGATGCTGATCGGAACGCCGATCGCGTTCTGCCTCGGCATCGCGTCCTTCGCCACGGTTCTTTATCTCGGCCTGCCGCCCATCGTGGTGTTCCAGCAGATGAATTCCGGCATGAATGTCTTCGCGATGATGGCGATACCGTTCTTCATCTTCGCCGGTGACCTGATGGTGCGCGGCGGCATCGCCCACCGCCTCATCCGCTTCGCGGCAGGCCTCGTGGGGCACCTGCGCGGCGGTCTCGGTCAGGTCAACATCGTGGCTTCGACACTTTTCGGCGGCATTTCCGGCTCGGCCGTGGCCGATGCCTCTGCGGTGGGCGGGCTGATGATCCCGCAGATGGCAAAACGCGGTTACGACAGGGATTACGCCGTCAATGTCACCGTCAACGCCGCCATCATTGCGCTGATGATCCCGCCCTCGCACAACATGATCCTCTATTCGATCGCGGCGGGCGGCAATGTTTCTGTGGCAGATCTCTTCACCGCCGGTATCATTCCGGGCCTGTTGCTTGCCGCAGCGCTGATGGTGACGGCCTATATCGTCGCCCGGCGCAAGGGCTATCCGTCCGAGCCGTTCCCCGGTTTCTCGAAGCTGATGTATTATCTGCTGGCGTCTTTCCCCGGCATCCTGCTGATCGGCATCATCTTCGGCGGCGTGCGTTCGGGCATCTTCACCGCGACGGAGAGTTCCTGCATCGCCGTGCTCTATGCCTTCCTCGTCGCCATGCTGGTCTATCGCGAACTCAACTGGGACGGCTTCGTGGAAGCGGTGATGGGTGCTGTCCGCACCACGGCCATGGTGCTGCTGGTCATCGGCACGGCGGCGTCCTTCGGCTGGCTGATGGCCTTTCTGCAGGTGCAGACGTTGATGATTGCCGCAATCAGCGCGATTTCGGACAACCCGATCATCGTGCTGCTTGTCATCAACATCATCCTGCTGCTGCTCGGCACCTTCATGGACATGGCGCCGATGGTCATCATTTCCACGCCGGTGCTTCTGCCTGTCGTAAAGGCCTTCGGCATCGACCCCGTGCATTTCGGCGTGGTGATGATCCTGAACGCCGGCATCGGTCTCAATACGCCGCCGGTCGGAACGGTGCTCTTCGTCGGCTGCGCGGTGGGCGGCATATCGATACGGGAGGCAATGCGGACGATCTGGCCGTTCTTCGGCGCCAGCATCGCCGTGCTGCTTGCTGTCACCTATATTCCGTCACTATCCCTGTGGTTGCCGTCACTGTTCCGGTAATTCCAGCGCTTTCAAACGAGGAGGCCCCGTTATGCCGGGGCCTTTTCCGTCTCGTCGGCAAGCAGCCTTTGCTGCTCATGCTCGTCAAATGCCATCAGGTTGCCGTGCCGGCTGCGGCGTATCCGGTTCATATGGTCACGCGGGCTTAATCCCAATGTCCGCTTGAACATGCGCGAGAAATAATAGGGGTCGCCATAACCCACCTCGGCCGCCGCTGCCGAGACCGAAAGTCCGGCCTCGAGAAAATGCATGGCGCGTTCCATGCGTTTGAACTCCTGATATTTGCGCGGCGTCCGTCCCACCCGCTTCTGGAATTCCCGCAGGAAATAATCGCGATTATAGGGCGCCGCATCGGTGGCCCGCCCGGCAATGTCGGGGTCCAACGGATTGGCGGAAATCATCGTGATCGCCTTCATCACCGCAAGGTCGAGGCCTTCCGTACCCTCCGGCTGAAAACTCGGGCGGTCGACCCAACCCAGAAACGCGTCATCGATGAAGGCGATCAGAAGCACCATGAAGAGATGATGTTGACCCAGAGTGACGGAGGAAGGAGGCGCGCTCTGCCGGTAGTGGCGCACCAGCGGCTCCAGAAGCGACCAGCGGCTCAGCCGCAGTTTCGGTTTCAGGTCCATCTGCGCGATCAGGTTGTGGCGGCCGTAAATATCGAGCGTGAAATGCTGCGCCACGCCGCGATAGGTCACGGCCTGCTCGTTCCACCCCACAAAGCGTTGCCCTCGGAAAATAAGCATGGCGTCACCGGGCTCCAGTACCCTTGCTTCGCCATCAACGAGATAGTGCCCGCGCCCCTCCAGGCAGATGATGAGATCGTCCACCGGATTGGATTTGTCGATCTGCCAGGTGCGCGAATGCTCCATTTTGATCGTCGCGCGCGTCAGGTTGAGGTTGAGCGCCGCAGGCGGAACGGATGACAGAATGCCACCTTCGATTTCGTCCATCTTTTTCCTCGTCTTTGTTAATTCACCTTGGCGCTGAAATTTGGTTTTGTCACCGCATAAATTGCTTTTACGCGCCGTATCAATGAGGGAGGAGATCGGTCGCGGCGAGGAAATACGCTTTATTGCGCCCGCCGCTGGCCGTTCCGGGAGAATCACTTGTACGAAATTGTATTCTGTCAGTCGCGTTCCGCCGGGACGCGGGGAGGAGCATCATGAAATCTCAGCGCTTCCTGGGGCTGGGATATCTGACGCCTTACATCATCGGGCTTTTGGTCTTCACGGCCATTCCGTTTCTTGGCTCGCTCTATCTCAGTTTCACCCGTTACGACTTGATGAGCGATCCCAGCTGGGCAGGGCTTGCCAATTACGAGCGGCTGTTCACCCGCGACCGCACCTTCATGAAATCCCTGAACGTCACCCTGTTCTACGTGTTTCTGACGGTGCCGCTGAAGCTTGCCTTCGCGCTGTTCATCGCGGCAATACTCAATTACAAGCTGCAATTCATCAACTTTTTCCGCACCGCCTTTTACGTGCCGTCCATCCTCGGCGGCTCGATCGCGATTGCGGTTCTGTGGCGCTATATCTTCGCCAGCGAAGGCCTTGCCAATATGGCGCTTGCCGCCGTGGGACTGTCGCCGGTGGACTGGTTCGGAGATCCGGGCAATGCGCTTTTCACCATCACGCTGCTGCGCTGCTGGCAGTTCGGTTCGGCCATGGTGATCTTCCTTGCGGCCCTGCAATCCATCGACAAATCGCTTTACGAAGCGGCCGCCATCGATGGTGCCGGCAAGGTGAGGACCTTCTTCTTCATCACCCTGCCGCTTCTGACGCCGGTGATCTTTTTCAACCTCATCATGCAGATGGTGCAGGCATTCCAGGAGTTCAACGGCCCTTACATCATCACCCAGGGCGGGCCGCTGAAGTCCACCTATCTCCTGCCTCTTTATATCTACGACGAGGCCTTCAAGAAGTTCAACATGGGCTATGCCTCTGCAATCGCCTGGGTGCTCTTCACCATCATCACCGTGCTGACCCTCGTGGCCTTCTGGTCCTCGAAGAAGTGGGTCTATTACGCCGGCGACAAGCGGAACTGATGCCATGACCGATATCGCAACCCTAAACGACATGCAGGCGGCCCGCCGGGCGCGGCTCAGGCTGCTTTCCACCTCGGTCCGCTACGTGCTTCTCTTCGCGGTCGGACTCGTCATGCTCTACCCGCTGATCTGGCTGGTGGGCGCAAGCTTCAAGACCAATTCGGAAATCTTCTCCGGTGCCGGTTTCATCCCGGAAAACCCGACGCTGGATGGCTATATCCGCGGCTGGGAAACCTCGACGCCCTACACCTTCGGCCGGTTCTTCTGGAACTCGTTCCTGATCATCCTGCCGAAGGTCATCGGCACGGCGATTTCCTGCACCATGGCGGCCTATGCCTTTGCCCGCTTCGATTTTCCGCTGAAGAAGATCCTGTTCGGCTCGGTCATCGCCATTCTGCTGCTGCCCAATGTCGTCACCCGCATTCCGCAATATATCCTGTTTCGGGATCTCGGCTGGCTGGACAGTTTCCTGCCGCTCTGGGTGCCCTCGGCTTTCGCCGGTGATGCCTTCTTTGTCTTCATGCTGGTACAGTTCCTGCGCTCGCTGCCCTCGGACATGGAAGAGGCCGCCCGGGTGGACGGCGCCAACAGCCTGCAGACACTGGTCTACATCGTCGTGCCGATGCTGGCGCCGGCGCTGATCTCGGTCTGCCTGTTCCAGTTCATGTGGACGATGAACGACTTTCTCGGGCCGCTGATCTACCTGTCCTCGGTCGACAAATATCCGGTGAGCCTGGCGCTCAAACTCTCCATCGACACTACCGAAGCCTTTGAATGGAACCGCATCCTGGCGATGTCGGTGCTGACGATCGCGCCTGCGCTGATCGTGTTCTTCGCGGCGCAACGGTATTTCATTGAAGGGATCTCGTCTGGCGGGGTCAAGGGCTGAAAATGGCAAGCGTTCAACTTAAAAATCTCGAAAAAGTCTATGGCGGCAGCTTCAAGGCGGTGCACGGCATCAATCTCGACGTCGAGGATGGCGAGTTCATGGTGTTCGTCGGCCCTTCGGGCTGCGCCAAATCCACGACGCTGCGCATGGTGGCGGGGCTGGAGGAAATCACCGGTGGTGAAATCCTGATCGGCGATCAGCGCGTCAACGATCTGCCGCCCGGCAAGCGCTCCATTGCCATGGTGTTCCAGAACTATGCGCTTTATCCGCATATGAAGGTGCGCGGCAATCTCGCCTTCGGCCTGAAGATCGCCGGTGTCGCCAAGCCGGAGATCGAGAAGGCCATCGACAATGTCGCGCGCATTCTGGAGATCGAGCCGCTGCTCGACCGTCTGCCGAAGCAACTTTCCGGCGGGCAGGCGCAGCGTGTGGCGCTCGGCCGTGCGCTCATCAAGAAACCGGGTGTGTTTTTGTTTGACGAGCCGCTGTCCAATCTCGACGCCAAGCTTCGTGCTTCGATGCGGGTTCGCATTACCGATCTGCACCGGCAGTTGAAAGCGGAAGGCCTGTCATCGACCGTTATCTACGTCACCCATGACCAGACGGAGGCCATGACCATGGGTGACCGCATCTGCGTCATGCAGGCAGGTCGCATCATGCAGGTCGCGACGCCGAAGGAGCTTTACAACCATCCCGCCAATCTCTTCGTCGCCGGCTTCATCGGCACGCCGGAAATGAACCTCGTGGATGTGGCAATCGAGGGTACTGAATTCGTGATCGCCGGTCAGCGCCTGCCGATCGGCGCGCATCTGGAACAGCGACTATCGGCGAGACCCACGGACGCCGTCATCGGCATCCGTCCGCAGCATTTCTCATTGGCGGAGGCGACCGATGGTTCGGCGCTGCAGGCGAAACTCACCAATGCGGAATTCATGGGCCACGAGGTCTATCTGCACGCCGATCTCGGCGGCCAGAAGGTCGTCAGCGTCGTTGGCGCGGCGGAATTCGAGGCGCTCGGCCGCGATGGTCTTCTGCGGCTGAAGCCGGACCCGGAGAAGCTGCATATTTTCGACAAGGCTGATGGGCGCAACGTTTCGCTGTGAGGAGCGGACGGGCGTGCCTGATTTTTCGAGGAGGAGAAGAACAATGAAGATGATGACCAGAATGATGGCGATGCTTGCCGGTGCCGCTTATGTGGCGATGGCGACCGCTCCTGCGGCAGGTGCCGCGGAACTGCGCATGTCATGGTGGGGCGGCGAGAGCCGCCATGTCGCCACCCAGAAAGCGATTGCCGCCTGTGGCGAGAAATACGGCCACACGATCAAGGGCGAGTTCACCGGTTTCGACGGTTATCTCGAAAAGCTCACCACCCAGATGGCGGGCAAGACGGAAGCTGATATCGTTCAGGTCAACTGGCCGTGGCTGCCGCTGTTTTCCAAGAATGGCGAAGGTTTTGCCGATCTGCGCCAGCTGAAGCCGCTCGATCTTTCCCAATGGGCCGAGAGCGATCTGGAGGCGGGGTCGATGAACGGCGTGCTGCAGGGGCTTTCCGTTTCCACCACCGGCCGCGTCTTCTTCTTCAATGCCACGACCTTCGAAAAGGCGGGTGTCGAAATTCCGAAGACCTGGGATGAGTTCTTCGCGGCGACGAAGACCATCAAGGAAAAGCTCGGCAAGGACTATTATACCTTCAACGCCGTCAAGGAGACCGCCCAGCTTCTGGTGACGCTGGCCGTTGTGCAGAAAACCGGCAAGGATCTGGTCGATCCCAAGACCAACCGCGTGGCCTGGACGCCGGAGGAACTGGCCGAGGGCATTTCCTTTGTCGGCAAGCTGGTCGAAACCGGATCCATCCGCTCCCAGAAAGAGGAAGCGGCCGATGGCAATGTCAATCTTTATGAAAAGCCGTCCTGGTCTGAAGGCCGCATTGCCGGCTCCTATGAATGGGATTCGACCTATTCAAAATATGCCGATCCCCTGAAGCAGGGGCAGGTTCTGAAACCCGTGCCGATGCTGAAGCTTGCAGACGCGGTGACCGAGGGGGTCTATCGCAAGCCTTCAATGGTGTTCTCGATCTCTAAAAACTCGAAGAACCCGGAAGCAGCGGCGCAGATACTGAACTGCCTGCTGAACGAGCCTGAGGGTATCGACGCACTCGGCACCTCGCGTGGGTTGCCGGCATCCAAGGCTGCGGCTGCACGTCTGGGCGACAAGGGCGAGCCGGAAGTGCGAGCCGCCAATGCCATCGTCATGGCCGCATCCGGGCCGGTGGTATCGCCCTTCAACGAACATCCGGAAATCCGCTCGGCCTTCATCGATACGCTGGAAGAATATGCCTATGGCCAGCTGACGGCGGAGGATGCGGCCGAGCAGATCGTCGATTCCACCAATGATGTTCTGGCGAAGTTCGATTGACGGCAATCGCCCGCCGCCGCGTCCGTGGCGGCGGGCTCACTGACCGGCTGCCGGAACATGCGAGGCATGTCCGCCAGGGCCTGGCCGGATAGGGACGAAAGACGGGAAATGAACATGAACGAACCTCTTATCATCGCGTCTTCAGCGCGAACGGCAGCGCTTTGCCTCGCCGCACCCGGCGCTCGCCATTTCCTTCCGGCGAGGACGGAGTGGCGTTTGTCGTCGACGGAAGGCGACGAGCGGCGCGGCGAAACTGCGACCGTGGTGACGCTGCTGCATGATCTCTTACCGGATACCTGCTATCTGTTCGAGGCCGAGGGGTTCGCAGCGCTGGAGTTCAGAACCAGCCCTTGCGCCGGGCTTGTGGAGGCTGCGGCGTTCTCCCTGACGCCGGATGTCGCGCTCGATGATGAAGAGGGCGCGCGTGCCAATGCCGAGGCGCTGGAAAGGGCGGTGGCTGCGGTGCCGCATGGTGGCACATTGCGGCTTGCGGCCGGTCTCTGGACGTCCTTCCCTGTCCGCCTCAGAAGCAACATGACCTTCCATCTTGCCGAGGGAGCCGTGCTGCGCGCCCCTTCGAGCCGTAAAGCCTGGCCGATCCTGCCGGCACGCGATGATGCGGGCCATATGCTCGGCAGCTGGGAAGGCCTGCCGGATGCCTGTTTCGCCGCGCCGGTTCATGCCATCGGGACAGATAATCTCATCATTGAGGGCAGGGGCGTTCTCGATGGTTCGGGCGACAGGGGTGACTGGTGGAGCTGGCCAAAAGAAACCCGCGACGGCGCGCGGCGGCCGCGCGGCCTGCATCTCGTTTCCTGCCGCAAAATCCAGCTTCTCGGCTTTACGATAAAAAACGCCGCCTCATGGACAATCCATCCGCAGGGCTGCGAAGACTTGATCGCTGCCGGCCTCACCATCAACGCGCCGCATGACAGCCCGAACACCGATGGTTTCAATCCTGAAAGCTGCCGCAACGTCACGATATCGGGCGTTCGTTTTTCGGTCGGAGACGATTGCATCGCCGTAAAGGCAGGAAAGCGCGGCCCGGATGGCGAGGACGATCATCTCGCGGAAACCCGTGGCATTCGTGTGCGCCATTGTCTGATGGAGCGCGGCCATGGCGGGCTGGTGATCGGCTCGGAAATGTCCGGCGGCGTGCATGACGTGTCTGTGGAGGATTGCGACATGGTCGGCACGGATCGCGGCCTGCGCCTCAAGACGCGGCGCGGACGGGGTGGCATCGTCAGCAATATCGCCATGCGCCGGGTGCTGCTGGACGGCGTGCAAACCGCGCTTTCCGCCAATGCACACTATCATTGCGATGCTGATGGACATGACGAGCGGGTACAGTCGCGGCAGCCGGCGCCGATCGACAAGGGCACGCCATTCATCGATGGAATTACCGTGGAAGATGTCGAAATACGCAATCTCGCCCATGCTGCGGGTGTCTTTCTCGGCCTTCCCGAAGCACCCATCCGCAATGTCGCCATCCGCAATCTCACCATCGTCTCGCGCGATCCATCGGCCATCGCCGCACCTCCCATCATGGCCGACCGGGTTCGTCCCATGCGCCATGAGGCGATTGTTGTCGAGCAGACACATATAGTCTGCGACGATCCTGCCATGCTGAGCGACGCTTCCATTTCCACTGTTTCAGATCGCGATTGAGAAAATCCATGAAAGCCACTGAATATTTTGAGCAATTCTGCAGTCGTTATAGGCATTACAAGGGCGGCAGCTGGTGTTATGAGGATGGATGCATCTACCGCGGCCTGCAGCAGCTGTCCGAGGCCACCGGAGAGGCGCGCTGGAGCGACCATCTGCACCGGCTCGCCGATGTGCAGATAGCGACCGACGGCGCGCTCGCCGGTTACGATCCGCAGGAATATAATATCGACCATATTCTTGCCGGCCGTATCCTCTTTCCCCTTTCGGAAGAAACGGGCGACCCACGTTATCTCGCTGCCGCGGACCATCTGGCGGGGCAGCTACGCAGCCATCCCCGCATCGCCTGCGGCAATTACTGGCACAAGAAACGCTATCCGCATCAGGTTTGGCTGGACGGTCTCTATATGGGTCTTCCGTTCCAGATTGAATATGCGCAGGCAACGGGGGGGGCCGAACTGATCGACGACGCGCTGAGGCAGTTTTCAACGGCACTTGCCCTGACGGCGGATACCGGCGGGCTCTATGTTCATGGCTACGATGAAAGCCGCACCCAGCGCTGGGCCGATCCGCAGACCGGCAAATCGCCGGCCGTCTGGGCCCGTGCGGTCGGCTGGCTGGCCATGGCGCTGGTGGATGCGCTCACGATCCTGCCGGATGATGGCCGGACAAATGAATTGCGACAGAGCACACGGCGCCTCCTGGCTGAGATCGTCGCACGCCAGACAGGCAACGGTCTGTGGATGCAGGTTCTCGATAATCCGGATCTGGCGGGCAATTACGAGGAGACATCCGCCTCCGCAATGTTCTCCTATGCGCTGCTGCGTGCGGTCCGTCTTGGGCTGTTGCAGGGAGAGGCGGCGGGAGCGGCTTTGTCCGCAGGTCGTCGCGCGTTTTCGGCTCTGCTGGAGACCCGGCTTCTGGCGGGCGAAGACGGTGTCACTCGTCTTGCCGGCATCGTACACGTCGCCGGACTTGGTGGTTTCGAGGGCAATTATCGCGACGGCTCGCCGGAATATTATCTGACCGAGCCAGTGGTTAGCGATGACGCCAAGGGAGTGGGTCCCCTGATGATGGCCTTTGCCGAAAACCTCCTGCTGGTCTGATGTGCCACCACCTCGATGAGCAGGATAGTTAGAGCGGGACACCCCGAAATTTGGCCCGGTTGCGGCGCTATCAGCGGATCAGGCCCGCCTCTGGCGCTGCACCATCAAGCCGTGCTTTTTTCGATGAAGCGGATGGCGTCGCCGACGGTCAGGATCGTATTGGCGGCGGAATCAGGAATCTCCACCCCGAATTCCTCTTCGATCTCCATGACCACCTGAACTATTTCCAGAGAGTCTGCACCGAGATCGTCGGCGAAACTGGCATCGTCCACGACGGCGGCAGGGTCTGCGCCAAGCTGGTCCACGATGATTTTTCTGATACGTTCGGCAATTGTGGGCATGAGAAGGCTCCGCGAGAGTGGTTGTCGCCGAACCTGCCCCATGGACATTGCCGGAACTTGTTCTTGCAAAATCACACATTTGCAGGAACAACACGGCTGTGCCACGGGGTCGAAACATCGATGACATCCGGACGTAGCACGCCTTTCTCCGCTGCGAAAGAGTGCCGGCCTCGGCCCCATGTCCGGAAAAATTCGCGGCGACTGCAAGATTAAACGGTTTGTGACTGGAAGCGGAGAACCGGGACGCGGTAAAGCTGGTTTCCATTGAACAATTGCCGCTATCTCATTGAGCATCAACGCCATGGCCCCATCATCCCCGGAACGCTTCATCTTGCTTGACGGCATAAGGGGCGTGGCTGCGCTCTTTATCGTCCATCGCCATGCCGAGCAGTTTTTCGGCAGGGATCCGGCCTCGAGCTATCTTGCCGTTGATCTGTTTTTTGCTCTCAGCGGCTTCGTGCTGGCTCACGCCTATGGCGTCAGATTGCGTGACGGGGCTATCACGCCCGGCTTTTTCATGAAGGCGCGCTTCGCCCGGCTTTATCCGCTTTATGTGCTGGCACTGGCGTTGATGGTGGCCTATTTCATCTGCCTTTATGTGCTGGGTCTGCCGACGCCGATCGACGATCTGCATCGTCTCATCGATCCCGGTGAACTGGCCTTTGCGCTGGTGACGGGGCTTCTCTTTCTGCCGGCGCCTTTCACGTTGACCCTCAATGGCGCGCTGTTTCTCGTCAGCCCGGCGTGGTCGCTTTTCAACGAACTGGTGGTGAACGTGGTCTATGCCCGCTGGGGCGTGCGGGCGACGGTGAAACAGATCGCAGCCGTCATTGTTGCCAGCGCCATTGTACTGGTGGTGGCCGCCGCCGCGTCTGGAAAGCTGCATCTCGGTTTCCGTTGGCATGAAATGTATGCCGGCATGGGCCGGGTATTCTTTTCGTTTTTCGCCGGCGTGCTGGTTTACCGGTTCCGCAACCGTGTGCCGGAGCTGAAGCCCGTCCAGGCCGCGCTGTGTCTGGTGCTCGTCTGTGTTATCCTTGCCGTGCCCGTATCACGCGAAGTCCGGCCCTTCTTCGACCTCGCAATCGTCCTGCTCCTCTGGCCGCTGCTGCTGTTCGTGGCCAGCCGAACGGTGCCGGGCCCCATGGTGAGCGCACTTTCGGGGTTTCTTGGTACGGCGTCTTACGCCGTCTATGTCCTGCATATTCCGCTTCTGGCATGGACGGAGTTTTTGGTCCCGTCCATCACGCAGCAGAATATCGCCCTGCCAGCCGGCGTCCTGTTTCTCATCGGCACGACGTGGATTTCATGGTGGCTGACGGTCCGTTACGATCAGCCCGTTCAGAAATGGGTGAAAAACCGTCTGCGGAAACGCGCAGAAACCCGCCAGCCCATCTAGTCGAAACAAGCGGGCCTGAAATTCAGTAGTGGGCAAAGATAGGCGCGGTCAGCACAAAGGCGGCCACAAGGCTGATGATCGTCAGTTTCGCCGCTCGCATGCGGCGCATTCTGCGGCCGCTCCAGTCATACGTCATACTCTCTCTCCACGCAGACGCAAACTCGCCGGTATGAAATCCGCTGACGTCGAGGCCTGTCCCGGCCTTCAGCGCGCATGTTCCATCCGTCACCTTCGTGCCGCCTGATCCGCGCACGGAGGTATCCATTTCAGTGTTGCCTGATATACATCATTTGCCAAGCCGTTATTTTCATCGGTGATTTTGAAGGCCTGGTTTCCCTGTCGTCATGGATGGAAGAGCGCCGTTATCGGTAAAGAGGCGGCAGCCCCTGAATCGCGTAACGTGGCAACGGTTTCCATGATTTACTGCGATCATGTTTATGAACGCCAAAAAGAAAGCGCATTTCCTTCGAAAGCTCGGCAGGGTCGGTCAGCCCGCCCTGAAACAGCTGGATCACCTTTCGGGCGGCATTGTTGTAAAGCATGACTTCCTCGTCCATGGTGTGCCGGTCATAACCGAGGTCTGCCAGCACCGACTGGAGCATCTTGAGGTCCTGTGACGAAATGATGCAATTTTCATATGCGGAAGACATCACGTCCTCCTTTCTATGGGGTTCACCAAAACTGTGGTGTCTCGCGTCGCTGCGGATGTCATGCGACGCCGCTTCCGTGCATCCGAGCGACAGGCCGTGCCATTAAAGCGTCGCGCCTTGGACATTCATGTCGTGTGGGTCCGTATCGTTCCTGCGGGTCAACGACATGAGCAGGACGAGGGCTTCAGCGGCCGTCGTAAAGCGGCGGTAACGCCCTTTTCAGTGATTGGGAGGGTGCGCCCATTGGGCGGAATAGGCAAGTTAATTCCGTCGCAGTCGGCGGCAGTCGTGCATATTTATCTTCGGCTGCTCACGGCAACAAAAAAGGCCGGGGCAATATTGCACCGACCTTCCTCATATCGCTCTCAACACCAGTGCCAGTACATCCGTGGTCAAAAGTCTGAAGCGACTAAAACAACTGCGAACGACGAATTCATTCGCGCTCACCAGCAGTTGCTATGGGAGATATATAGAAGACCAATATGGCCAAAACAAGTCCGGTCTCCCAGACGAGACATTTATCGTCGTGACCTGCGCGCCGATACCGTGCCCTACTTCTTCTTGCCATCCGCTGTCGTGGCGTTTGCGAACTTCACCTGCGAACCGGCTGGCGCCGCGGCGGGTGTTTTCGTCTTGTCCTTCTTCGGCTTGCGGATTTCCTTGTTACTGCGCAACTGACCCTTTGCCATGGTGTCGTCCTCCTGCGTTGACCGGGTGATGTAAAAGCGCCCGCTATCTGTTACCGGATCGTTTCTTTGCGGGCACCGGATCGGCGGCGACAACCGCCGCTTCCTGTGCCTCGCGAAGCTGGCGAAGGCGTTCCGTCTTGCGGGCGCGCTGGTCGGCTTCGGCGTTGATGATCTGCTTTGCCGCGCTGTCGGTCAATGATGCTTTGTCCTGAGCGGACAGTTTACCGGGCTTGAAAAAAACTTCTTTCGTGGCGGCCATGGCAGTCTCCTTCGCGGAAGTGCGGTGTAGGGCGTTTACCGGGTACGGGCGGCCTTTTTGGGCGCTGGCAGCAGCCCTTCGCGCTGCATCTTCTTTTTCTCCAGCTTGCGGTGGCGGCGTACGGCTTCGGCTTCTTCGCGAACACGCTTTTCCGACGGCTTTTCATAGGATTCGCGGGCGCGCATCTCGCGGAAAATGCCTTCACGCTGCATTCTCTTTTTCAGGACGCGAAGGGCCTGTTCAACATTGTTGTCTCTAACGAGTACCTGCAAGACTATCTCCTTTAAGCGGCCAATGCCGCTACTTTCTGATTTTGATCGTGTTCAGGTTGATCCAGCTTGATCCGGTTTCGCGTGGCGAGAGGCTTTCGCCTTTGCCTAGCCGCGAGGCCGTCGACATCGATGCGTCTATCTCATCGAGTGCGACGCTGCGCTCAAAATTCTCGTGCTGGAAACGCACCCTGTAACGAACCGTTCCCTGGGCTTCGGGCATGACTGACACGATCCGGCCGGGACCATCGGGCTGTGCATTGCCAAGGACGCCGGACTTCAAAAAGACGGTGTCACCGCAATGATAGGAATTTTTACGCATGAGGACCTCCATGGCCCAAAAACAAAAGGCCGGGCTTTAACCCGACCTCTCACAGTCATCGGCAAGCGCAGCCAGTACATCCGTGGTCTGCGGTGCCAAAATGACGAATATCAAGCTGCCTGAAGGTTGTCGGCAGAGCTCTTTCCGGACCGACGGTCCTGGACGATCTCGTAGCTGATCTTCTGGCCGTCGTTCAGAGAACGCATGCCAGCGCGCTCGACAGCGGAAATGTGGACGAAAACGTCCGTGCCGCCATTGTCAGGCTGAATGAAGCCGAAGCCCTTGGTGGCGTTAAACCACTTTACAGTACCAGTGTTCATAACGATTTCCTTTCGTAGAATCGTTGTGGTTCCCGCGATACCTTGCGGGATAAGATCGATTATTTGAGAGGAAATCCGACGGGGAACAGTCTGTTCCAGAACGACGTCACAAGCAATGGTCGATAAGGCAAATATAAGCTCAATATTCGATTTTGCAATGACCAACCTGAAGAAACAGGTATTTCGCGACGGTTCGGGGGCTAAGTGACTGTTAATGCGCCGAAATATAATAAATGTATGATATTTCGGCGCAAATGGTCATCAACCGGCGCCAGGCGTGACATCCTTGCTGTCGCCATCCGGCAGGCTTCCTGCGCCTGGTGTCTTTTCATGGTCGGTCAGGGAAGGTTTGGCGTGCGGACCTGCAGGAGGAATGTCGCTGGCCTTCGAAGCCCTGTTGTCGTCGTTTTTCGTCTTTTGCTCTTGCGTCATGGCGTTCTCCTTCTGACAGGGAAACGCCGACGGCAGGACGAGGTTCCGTAACCGTGCAAGGGCGCGGGCGGGCGTGATCGGTCAGCGGCGGGAGCGCGGCTTCTTCTCTTCCCGATTCATATCGCGCCCCACCCATTTGAAGAATACGACGAGGCTGACGCCGATGATGATGAGCGGAACGATGGATTGCAAAATGGACATGACTCACTCTTTCTTCCCCCGGCAATCAATTTACCGGTATGGAAGGAGTGCGTAATCTGCGGAATATCGCCCGTTCTTTTTGGTGGTTGCCCGTGGCGGATGGCGCCACGGGCTGAGGCAGCTAGAGGGGCAGGGATTTCACCGGCTGGGCGCCGCCTTCCAGCGCACTTTTCAGTGCCGCCACGCCTGTCAGAACCGACATGGCACCGGCGCGCGACCCAGCCCGCTGCCGTAGCCGGTCGTTGGAGCCGGGCTTGAAGATCATGTCGCGCATGCGGTTGTCGCCGCCATAATGGCCGCCCGGCTCATGCGGCACCCAGATGTGCTCAACACCGCCGCCGAAGCTCTTCACCAGCAGGATTTCATCGGCTGGCGGCTCCGTCCAGGGCTGCTTTTCATATTGGCGCATCTCGATGCGACCCTTGTGGCCGTTGAAGGCGATGTGGTGACCCTCTATCGGCATGTAGGTGTTGAGTGAATAGGAAACCTGCACGCCGCTGGCATAACGGATCGAAGCGCTCATGGTATCGGGAATGTCGATGTCCTCCCGGAAGACGCAGGCATCACGCATGTATCCGTCAATGCTCGACGGGTCCTCGTAGAGCGCATCGAGGAAAGGATCGGCGCCGAGGTCCATGAAATAATCACACTCATTCTTGTGCGGACAGGTGCGACAGCGCGTTCCGCGGAACGGGCCGTTCTTGCCATAATGCAGCAATTGCCCGAAGCCCTTCACCTCGATGGGGTCGGAGTCGAGATACCAGTTCAGGAGGTCGAAATGGTGCGTGGCCTTGTGCACGAACAGGCTGCCGGAATGTTCTGTGAAGGCGTGCCACCGGCGGAAATAATCCGCGCCGTGCTGGTTATCGAGATACCAGTGGAAATCCACCGAGGTAACGGTGCCGATGGCGCCTTCGTCGATCAGTTCCTTGATGCGAGCGGCGGTGGGAGAGAAGCGATAATTGAAGGAGACATCGACCCGGCGACCGCTTTTGGCCTCGGCTGCGCGAATCCGGTCAATCTTTTCGGGGGTGGTGGTCATCGGCTTTTCGCTGATGACGTCTGCCCCGCCTTCCAGCGCGCGGATGATGATGTCGTCATGCGTATCGTCGGGCGTGCAGACGATCACCAGCTCCGGGCGCTGCTCTTCCATCATCCGGTCGAAATCGTCGTAAAGCGGTGCGCTCGATCCCATCATGGCGCGGGCGCGCTCGGCGCGCATCAGGTTCAGGTCGCAAATGCCGACGAGTTCGACATAGTCGCTCCAGCCGGCCAGCAATTCGCGGCCCCACATGGTGGTGCCACGATTGCCGGTGCCGACCAGCGCATAGCGTTTGCGTTTCACCCTTTCAGGCATTGTCTCTCTCCCGGATCTATCAACAAACAGTCTTGAAACGCTCGACCACGGTGGCGAGGACCTCGTCCACCGGGCGCGCCTGCCAGCGATGCGAAAAGATTTCCACTTCCTGCGGGCCGTGGAAGCCCGCAGCCTCAATCATGGCGCGAAATGCCTTGAGGTCAATTACACCATCTCCCATCATGCCGCGATCGTTGAGCGGGTCAGTGGTCGGCACCAGCCAGTCGCAGATGTGATGGGCGAGAATTTGGCCATTCCTGCCGGCCCGCGCCACCTGCTCCTCCAGTTCCGGGTCCCACCAGACATGATAGACATCGATGGCCACGCCGGTGCCGGCACCCAGCCGGTCGCAGAGGTCGAGCGATTGTTTCAGCGTGTTGATGCAGGCGCGGTCCGCGGCATAGAAAGGATGCAGCGGTTCGATGGCGAGCGGCACGCCGGCAGCCCGCGCATAAGGAAGAAGTTCTGCCATGCCGTCCTCCACCATCTGCCGCGCACCTTTCAGATCGCGCGAACCGGCGGGCAGGCCGCCCACGACAAGCACAAGGCAGTCGGCCTTCATGGCGGCGGCCTCATCGACGGCGCGTTTATTGTCCTCGATGGCGAGACGTCGGCCTTCAGCGTCAGGAGCGGGAAAAAAACCGCCGCGGCAATGACCGGACAGGCGCAGGCCGTTCCGCTCAACGATGCGGGCGGCTTCCGCAAGGCCGATACCGTTCACCTGCTCGCGCCACGGTGAGATGGTGGTGATGCCATGGGCGAGGCAGGCATCCACGATGGCACCGAAATTTGCGCCTTGCCGCACGGTCGCGAAATTGATGGAAAGGCCTTCAAGGCTCATGTTCTATCCTCCCTCGTTCTGCTTTAGCTGATACCCCGGACGGCGAGAAATGCCTTCATCCGGTGCGTCGCCAGGTCAGGTTCAGCCAGCACGTTGGCCTTGTCCGCCAGCCGGAAAAGCTCGGCGAAATGCTGCGTGGAACGGGTGCTTTCCTGGCCGCCGACCATGGTGAAATGATCCTGCAATCCGTTGAGATAGGCGAGGAACACCACGCCGGTCTTGTAGAAGCGGGTGGGCGCCTTGAAGATGTGGCGTGAAAGCGCCACCGTCGGCTCCAGAATATCGAAAAATTCATTGTCAGCACCGCGCTTCAGGCTGGCCAGCGCCTTGGACGCAGCAGGCGCGATGGCATCGAAAATGCCGAGGAGCGCATCCGAATGACCCTGTTCGTCACCGGCGATCAATTCGGCATAGTTGAAATCGTCGCCGGTATACATGCGCACGCCAGCGGGCAGGCGGCGGCGCATGGCAATTTCCTTTTCCTTGGAGAGAAGTGAAATCTTGATGCCGTCGATCTTGTCGGCATTTTCCTCGATCATGGCAAGGCAGGTGTCCATGGCGGTCATATGGTCGCCGGAACCCCAGTAGCCCTCGAGCGCCGGGTCGAACATTTCGCCCAGCCAGTGGATCACCACTTTCTGTTCGGCGCGGGAAAGCACCCTGGCGTAGGTCTTGAGGTAATCATCGGGCGAACGGGCGGCGGCGGCGAGCGCGCGGCTGGCCATCAGGATAACGCGCCCGCCTTCTCCCTGAACAAAATCAAGCTGTTCGAGGTAAGAGTGGATAATTTGATTCAGATCGTAACCGCTTCCGTTCAGATGATCGGTGCCCACCCCGCAGGCAATCAGCGCATCCTTGCGGCTGGCGGCTTCCTTGAGCGACCGGGAGATCAGCTCCTGGGCCTGCAGCCATGCCAGCCCCATGCCGCGCTGCGCCGTGTCCATCGCTTCTGCGACCCCGAGGCCGAGGTCCCAAAGGCGATGACGGAAACGCAAGGTCGCATCCCAATCGATCGCGGGGGTCAGCCACGGGTCGTTGTCGGCGAGTGGATCGGCCACCACGTGGGCGGCCGCGAAAGCGACGCGGTTGAAATCGGCGGCACTTCGTTTCTCAGCCGCGACCGGTGTGCCGGATAATCTGTAGACCTCGATGCTGCGGTCGTCCTTCGGAAGCTTGAGTTCACTCACGTCAGCCTCCTCAGGAAAGGGCGGGAACGTCGAGCCAGCGGCGTTCCTTCCATGATTTCAGCCCCAGTTCGGCAAGCTGCACGCCCTTCACGCCTTCCATCAGGCCATAGGGCCACGGATCATTGTCGACGAGGTGGCGGATGAACATTTCCCACTGTGCCTTGAAGCCGTTGTCATAAATGACGTTGTCCGGCACCTCCTGCCAGGTCTTGTAAAAATCGATGGTCTGCGGCTGGTCGGGGTTCCATACCGGCTTCGGCGTGTTGGTGCGGTGCTGGGTGAAGCACTTCGTCAGGCCAGCGACGGCCGAGCCGTGGGTGCCGTCCACCTGGAAGGTGACGAGATCGTCCCGGCGCACCCGTACCGCCCATGAAGAGTTGATGTGGGCGATAACTCCGCCCTCCAGTTCGAAGGTGGCGTAGGCGGCGTCGTCCGCATCCGCCTTATAGGCTTTGCCCTGTTCATCGAAACGCTCCGGAATGTGCGTCGCGCCGAGGCAGCTCACGGATTTCACCGGTCCGAACAGATTGTCGAGCACATAACGCCAGTGGCAAAGCATATCGAGAATGATGCCGCCGCCATCCTTCAGGCGGTAGTTCCATGAGGGGCGTTGCGCTGGCTGCCAGTCGCCCTCGAAGACCCAGTAACCGAACTCGCCCCGCACGGAGAGAATTTTGCCGAAGAAGCCGCTGTCGCGCAGCATGGCGAGCTTGCGAAGGCCGGGCAGGAACAGCTTGTCCTGCACCACGCCGTGCTTGATACCCGCACTTTCGGCCAGGCGGGCAATCGCCAGCGCCTCATCCATCGTGTCCGAAATCGGTTTTTCGCAATAGACGTTCTTACCGGCCTTGATGGCTTTTTCCAAAAGGCTGCCACGCATCTGTGTCGTGCCAGCGTCGAAGAAAAGTGTGTCGTCAGGGTTGGCGAGAGCGGCATCAATATCGGTCGTCCAGCGCGCGACATTATGCTTTTTGGCGATTTCCTCGATCTTCGCGCCGTTGCGGCCGACGAGAATGGGATCGAGCATCACCCTTTCACCGTTCTTCAAAAGCACGCCGCCCTGATCGCGAATGGCGAGAACGGAGCGCACGAGATGCTGGTTGTAACCCATGCGGCCGGTGATGCCGTGCATGATGACGCCGATACGTTTCATGAATTTCCTCCCAAGGCGACCTTTTCCCGCAAGGCCGCTTCCGTCAAACATGGTAATTTGTAACCATTTGGTTATTTGTGATCGCGAAGAACACGATCTGTCAAGGTGTTTTTTGACAGGAGAAATTGATGAGGTTTGAAGGCTCGCCCTTGCAGTTATTCGCTGCGCCGCAAAAGAAAATGACGCGCTTCGCGGATGCGAATGGCGCGTCATCGCTGTAGTTAAACAGGAATCCGGTTTGGCTCGTTCAGACCCGCCGCACTGCAGCAAGCAACGTGTCGACGATGTGCTGGCCCCATCGCTCCAGCTCGGCAGGGTCTGTCAGGTCGCGCTGGAAGATCGTTGACAGGGTGAACCTGTTCGACAGGTAGAAGGCGCCGAGCGAAGCGATGGTCAGATAAACGTCGATCGGGTCGAGGCCGTCACGGAATTCGCCGGCGTCGCTGCCACGCCGCAGCACGTCCTCAAGCTCGGAAATGAAATTTGAGTGCATCGCCGTGATCGTCGGTGATTGCCTGAGATACCGGGCTTTATTGAGGTTTTCCGTAGCGAGGATGCTGAGGAATTCGGGGTGGTCGAGAAAGTAGTGCCAGGTGAAAAGCGCAAGTTCCCGCAAGCCCTCGGACGGGGCCTTACGGGCCAGATCAAGCCGTCTTTCAGTATGGCGGATATGGCGGTAGGCGTCTTCCAGAACGGCGAGATAAAGCGCATCCTTGTCGCCGAAGTAATGGTAGATCATCCTCTTGTTGGTCCCGGCGCGGCGGGCGACGACATCGATTCTGGCCCCCGCCAGCCCTTTGGCGGCCACCTCGCGGCGGGCAGCTTCAAGAATGGCGGCGCGGGTTCTTTCCGGGTTTCGCACCTGGGCCGTGGCCCGTTTGCGCTTTGCCGGCAGCGTTTCCTCCACGGCCGGATCGGGGCCCGGATCGGACGGCTGGTTCTTAGTCGTTTCTTCCATTTCGGCACCCGCTTGACAATGTTTGCGATCGGTGTTCCCATGTAACCAATTAGTTATAAAACGGCAAGTGTCGTTTGCGTTCATCATCAATTGGCAGTCAATAGGGAGGAGTTGCCAATGCCCGTGATGCTTCAGAGGAGAACTGTGCTTTCGGCAGGGCTTGCGGCCCTGTCGCTTGCAGCATTGGGAGGTGGTTCGGCGCAGGCGCAGGCCGCGCGCCTTCGCATGTTGTGGTGGGGGTCGCAGGAGCGTGCCGATCGCACCAACAAGGCGATAGCAGCCTACAAGCAGGTGAAGCCCGATCTCGACATCGCCGGGGAATTCGCCGGCTGGAGCGATTATTGGCCGCGCCTTGCAACGCAGGTGGCTGGCCGCAATGCGCCCGATCTGATCCAGATGGATTATCGTTACATCTTCGAATATGGCCGGCGCGGCGCGCTGGCGCCGCTGGATGATTACATCGGCAAGGGCTTGAAGATCGAGGATTTCGGCAAGATGAACATCGATTCCGGCCGGGTCGATGGAAAGCTTTACGGCATCAATCTGGGGGTCAATTCCAGCGCCGTCTTCTTTGACAGGGCGGCCTGGGAAAAATCCGGCGCGACACCGCCGGCCATCGGCCAGACCTGGGAGGAGTTTGCCGAAAATGCCGCCAAGCTCAGCAAGAACAAGCCGAAGCCCGGTTATTACGCCACAGCCGATGCGAGCGGCGTGGAGCCGAGCTTTGAAAACTGGCTGCGCCAGAACGGCAAGTCACTCTACACGCAGGATGGCGGCATCGGCTTCGATCCGACCGACGCGACCAAGTGGTTCACGCTCTGGGCGGATCTGCGCAAGAGTGGTGCCTGCGTGCCCGCCGATGTGCAGGCGCTCGACCAGCTCAATATCGAAACCAACCCTTTGACGACGGGCAAAGCGGCAACCGCATTTGCCCATTCCAACCAGTTCGTCGGGTATCAGAAGCTCAACAAGGCCAAACTTGCCATCAGCTCCTATCCGAAGAGCACGAAGGACGGCCCTTCCGGCCACTACCTTAAACCTTCCATGCTCATCAGCGTCGCCAATGGCAGTGCCGGTATCGAACAGGCCGTCGGGTTTATCAATTTCCTCGTCGCCGAGCCGGAAGGCATCGATATTCTCGGCGTGGAGCGCGGCGTTCCGGCGTCGGAATCCATGCGCAACGCGCTGACCCCGAAACTCGATGAAGTCAGCAAGAGCATGGTGGAATACATCGCCGAAATTACACCCGGCGTCGGCGATCTGCCGCCGGCGCCACCTCCGGGTGCGGGCGAATTCGCCTTTGTCCTGAAACGCACGGCGGAAGAAGTCGGCTTCGGCAAGATCACCCCGGAAGAAGGCGGTGACCGCCTCGTCAAGGAATCCGAAACCGTTATCAAACGGAAGTGATGGTTTATGGCCTTTCAATCTGAAACTCTTGTGGGGGAGAGCCGTGGCGCGGCTCTCCCGAAACGGGGCGGCCTGACGCGGATCTTCGACCGCAACATTCACGCCTACCTGTTTCTCCTGCCCTGGCTGATCGGCTTTTTCGGCCTCACGCTGGGCCCGGCGCTTGCGTCGCTTTATCTGTCCTTCACCAACTACGACCTGTTGCAGTCGCCGGACTGGGTGGGTGCGGCCAATTATGTGCGCATCGCCACGGCCGACCCGAAGTTTGCCGCCGCCATGCAGGTCACCTTCACCTATGTGCTGCTGTCGGTGCCGCTGAAGCTGATCTTCGCGCTGCTGGTGGCGCTCGCCTTCAACCGCGGCATCCGCGGCCTGACCCTCTATCGGGCGATTTTCTATCTGCCGTCCTTGTTGGGCTCCAGCGTCGCGATTGCCGTTCTCTGGCGTCAGCTTTTCGCCTCTGACGGTCTCGTCAACATGATACTCTGGCAGGCCTTTGGTTATGAAGGGCCGAGCTGGATTTCCAATCCGGATTATTCGATCTACACGCTGGTCATCCTCTCGGTCTGGCAGTTCGGTTCGCCGATGATCATTTTCCTCGCAGGTCTGAGGCAAATTCCGCAGGACATGTATGAGGCCGCCGAAATCGATGGCGCGAGCAAAGTGCGGCAGTTCTTCCGCATTACGCTGCCGCTTCTGACGCCCGTCATCTTCTTCAACGCCGTGATCCAGACGATCGACGCCTTCAAGGCCTTCACGCCGGCCTTCATTATTTCCGAGGGCACCGGCGGGCCGATCAATTCGACTCTGTTCTACACGCTCTATCTTTACCAGGAAGCCTTTGGTTTCTTCCGCATGGGTTATGCCTCGGCGCTTGCCTGGATCCTGGTGATCATCATCTCGCTGTTCACGGCCTTCTCGTTCCTCAGCGCAAAATACTGGGTGCATTACGATGACTGACGCTGTTACCGCTCCCCGGCCGGGACAAGGCCCGCAACGCTCGCCGCTGAAATCGGTGATGCTCCATACGGCGCTGATCATCGCCTCCTTTGCGATGCTCTATCCGATCCTGTGGATGATTTCAGGCTCCTTCCGGCCGCAGGACGAGCTGTTCGGCTCATCCTCGCTCATTCCCTCGGCGGTGGATGTCGGCGGTTATATCAGAGGCTGGACCGGGCTGCAGGTGAGCTTTGGGCAGTTCTTCTGGAACTCCTTCTTCATCTCGGTGCTGGCCACCATCGGCAACGTGGTCGGCTGCTCGCTCACGGCGTTCGCTTTTGCAAGGCTTCGCTTCGGCGGGCGCAATTTCTGGTTCGCGCTGATGCTCGGCACCTTGATGCTGCCCTATCACGTTGTGCTCATCCCGCAATATATCCTGTTTCTGGAAATGGGCTGGGTGAACACATCGCTGCCGCTGATCGTGCCGAAGTATCTCGCGACGGACGCCTTCTTCATCTTCCTGATGGTGCAGTTCTTCCGCGGTATTCCGCGTGAGCTGGATGAAGCGGCTGTCATGGATGGCTGCTCGCCCTACCGTATCTACTGGAAGATCATGCTGCCCCTGTCGCTGCCGGTTCTGGCAACGGCCGCCATCTTTTCCTTCATCTGGACCTGGGACGATTTCTTCGGTCCGCTGATCTATCTGAACGACATCAACACCTACACCGTGCAGCTTGGTCTCAGGTCCTTCGTGGATTCCACCGGCAGCTCGGACTGGACCTCGCTTTTCGCCATGTCCAACCTGTCACTGGTGCCGGTCTTCCTGTTTTTCCTGTTCTTCCAGCGGCTGCTGATTGAAGGCATCGCGACGACGGGAATGAAACGCTGAGCGGATCCCGGATCGGGAACGTATTCTAAGACAATCAACACTGTCGCAGCCGTCCCGCATGCGGCGCGACAGTCGGGAGAAACAGCATGGCAAGCAGCATTACGCTCGAAAAAATCGTCAAGCGGTTCGGCGCTTTTCCGGTCATCCACGGCATCGATCTCAAGATCGAGCCGGGCGAATTCACCGTCTTCGTCGGCCCTTCGGGCTGTGGCAAATCCACGCTTCTGCGCATGATCGCCGGGCTTGAGGAAATCTCCGAAGGCGATCTGCGTATCGACGGTGAGAGGGTCAACGAAACCGCTGCCTCCAAGCGCGGCATCGCCATGGTCTTCCAGTCCTACGCGCTCTATCCGCATATGAGCGTCTACAAGAACCTCGCCTTCGGGCTGGAAACCGCTGGCTACAAAAAACCGGAAGTCGAGGCACGGGTGCAGAAGGCCGCCGATATCCTGCAGATCGGCCCGCTGTTGCAGCGCAAGCCGAAGGCGCTTTCCGGCGGCCAGCGCCAGCGTGTCGCCATCGGTCGCGCCATCGTGCGCGAGCCGAAAATCTTCCTGTTCGACGAACCGCTCTCCAACCTCGATGCGGAACTGCGCGTGCAGATGCGCGTCGAAATTGCCAAGCTGCACCAGACGCTCGGCAGCACCATGATCTATGTGACGCATGACCAGGTGGAAGCCATGACCATGGCCGACAAGATCGTCGTGCTGCGCGACGGCCGCATCATGCAGGTCGGCCGCCCGCTCGATCTCTACAACAATCCCGCAAACCAGTTCGTTGCGGGGTTCATCGGCTCACCGAAGATGAATTTCCTCTCCGCAAAAGTGGCTTCAGGCGACGCCTCCAACCGCACCATCGAAGTGGCGGGACAGCGCATCGTGCTTGAAAAACCGGTCACTGCTCAGCAGGGGGAACCGCTCACCTTCGGTGTGCGCCCGGAACATGTGAACCCGCAGGCGCAATCCTCTCTCGGTGAAGCTTCCATCCAGCTCGTGGAACATCTCGGTGGCTCGACAGTGGTTTACACCAGCACCCCCGACGGCCAGCCAGCGACCGTGCTTCTCGATGGCCAGCGCCAGATCCGCATCGGAGAAACGATTCCCTTTGCGTTCGATCTGGGCAAGACGCATCTGTTTGGGGCGGATGGACGGCGGATATGAGAACGAGTGGCGAGCTGTCTCACCACAGTGGCTGACGAAGTCCAGAAAGCTTTGCGTTCTTCATCCTCGGGCTTGTCCCGAGGATGAAGAACGTGTTTGTTCCACATGATCAGGTTCCCGGCACGAGGCCGGGGTGACGCCGCGTGTGAGGTTAATCGTGCGCTAATCGGCCACTCCGCGGCCAGCGAGTATCTTGCCTAGTGTCAGCGCGTCTTCCGCAAACTGGCCGATGTCATCACCCCTGACGAATTCCAGCATCGCATAGGCGGGTCTCGTCCATTCGCCCTCAGGCAAAGCCTCGATGCACGCCCGCCAGTAGTCTGCGCGGTCGGCAAGCGGCAGGCGGCTGGCGTCGGCGAACCAGGCGAAAACATGCAGATGGCAGATGCGTGGGCCTAGCGCGGATATTTCCGCGAGTGCCTCTTCCAGCGGCAGGCCCGGGGCGGGCTGCCAGTAGAAGAACAGGTTGGGCATCGGCAAATCCTGCGCCAGCTGCTGGGCGGAGGGGAGGGCGTCGGTCAGCGAATTCGGGTGATATTCGAGGCCGATTGTCATGCCGTAGTCTTCCGCTCGGCGAGCAATTGTCGCCAGCGCTTCCGTTGCCACGCGGCGTTCCGCGGGTGTGTAATCGGCGGATGGACGTTTGCGTTGCCCCGGCCAGACACGGATATGGCGTGTGCCGAGCGCCCTTGCCGTTTCGAGCACACTGGTCACATCGTCAGGTGTGAAATCCGGCGCGAAGATATAGGAACCGTAGGACGAGACGGAGAGGCCCGCTTCTGCCGTCCGCGCAGCAACCTGCCGCGCATTTTCGAGGTCGCCCGGC
The DNA here is from genome assembly GCF_003261015.1 of Agrobacterium sp. MS2. Taxonomy (NCBI): domain Bacteria; kingdom Pseudomonadati; phylum Pseudomonadota; class Alphaproteobacteria; order Hyphomicrobiales; family Rhizobiaceae; genus Agrobacterium; species Agrobacterium sp. MS2. The sequence goes on from NZ_QLNF01000005.1 coordinate 90,277, forward strand.
GGGACATGGACATCCGCACCCCATTCGATCGCCCTGATGCCATTGCTGGCCGCAAGCTCTATCACGACCTGTGGCGTCAGGGAGCGGAAGGTGACGGAGCACAGGCCGGGTTCGAAAGGTCTCACGCGATCAGGTCCAGATGTTCGGGCCGCACCTGCTGCTGCAAAGGCACTGCGCAGCAGAAGCGTTCGATTTCGGCAATCGCCATGTCGCCGAGCCTCGCCCGTTCGAGACCGGTGGCGCCGGCAATATGCGGCGTCAGGAAGACGTTCGGCAGGCTGTAAAAGGGTGAGTCCGGCGGCGGCACTTCGGGATCGGTCACGTCGATGACGGCTTCGATGCGTCCGGTTTTCAGTTCGGCCAGAAGCGCGTCTTCATCCACAAGTGCGCCGCGCGCCGTGTTGATCAGGGTTGCGCCGTCCTTCATGCGGGCAAGCGCTGCCGCGCCAATCATGTGCCGCGTCTGCGGCAGGGAGGGCGCATGCAGGGAAATGACGTCGCTCGCCGCCATCAGCTCCTCGAGCGAGGCAAGACGGACGCCGAGCTTTTCCGCTTCCGCAGCATCGAGAAGCGGGTCGAAAAGCATGAGATTGAGATCGAAGGGCTGCAATAGACCAATGACGCGACGTCCGATGCGTGACGCGCCGACGATGCCGACCGTGAGGCCGAGATTGCCGATGGCCTGCGCCTGCAATCGCTCGACCGGGGCTCGGTCGCGATGCTCCAGATAAAGACGTCGGAAACCGAAGGTGCGCTTGCCGGCCAGCAGGATCATCGCCAGCGAAAATTCTGCGACCGGCTGCGCATTCGCCTCTGCGGCGCTGCACACCGTAACGCCCCGATCGAACACCGCTTGCGACAGGAAATATTTTACCGTGCCGGCAGCATGGGAGATAAGCCTGAGGCGGGGCATCAGCGCCAGTTCCTGCGCGCCGATATCCGGACAGCCCCAGCCGGTCAGGAGGATATCCGTCTTCGCCAGCTGCTCTTTCACCGCAGGATCGTGGAAATCGCGGATTGTGCCTGTGTCGAGAATCTCGACCCTCTCTGACAACCTGTCGAGCGCCTGCGATGTCAGCACATGCTCGGTCCGTTCCGGGTCCATGGCTATGCTGAGACGCGGAATCGGGCTCGTCATTGCGGCTCTCCCCTGGCCGCCATGCTGCTGACCGGCACGCCCTCTCTCGCGAAGAGGCGATCAAGCGCCTCCAGGTCGGGAATGGCTGGAACCGAAGCCATTGCTTTCTCGCCTTCCGGGCCGCTCACCCCGGCAAAGACCGCGCAAATCAGAACGCTCTCGCCAGCAGCGATCTGGCCGCGCAATTGCGGCACGGTGGTCTTGGCGTTGATGAGATTTGTATTGGGCAGTGCCTTCAGCGCCACGCCGTGCCGGTTTATGCTCGAACCGAGATCGATGATTGCCGATATGTCAGTGCCACAATCCGTCGTCGCCCGTCCGGCCTCTTCGCTCACGGCGTCGCGGTCGCCATCGTTGCGGTTGATCGCAAAGCCACCTTCGGTGACCCAAAGGGAGCGGGCAGAGGTGATCCGGTGCAGTCTGATATGCCAGTCGCCAGCCGCAACCAGCGTGGTCTCAACGGCGACATCGGCAAACGGCTTCCATGTCGCCCGCAGGCTTGCTCCCGCCAGCAGAACCTTTTCGTTGGTCTCGCGCACACGGTAATGTAGTCCGTCCTCGGAAAAGGCCAGCATATTGTCGAAACCGTTGGTCTTGAAGCCACGCTCGTCCACTTCCACGCCGAAGCCGTAGCGGGAGGAATAGGCGAATTTTGCGTATTTTTCCGGCCCGCCGCGCATGGAGAGATTTTCCTGGCCGCTGGAGAGCGCCGTGACGTTGCCTTTCGTCCGCATCATCACCATGCCGGGATGAACAAGCGGCTTAGGGCTTGGGGACGGTTCGGGCAGCCTTTCCTCCGCCTGCCAGAAGGGATGACTCTCCGGCAGGGCAAGCGGCAGGAAAGCCTTGAAAGCCCAATAGGGCGAACCTGCCGAATTATAACTTTCCGACATCGTGAGCTGCGGATAGGCGTAGCCGATGGAGAGCACGCCATCGCGATCGGCAATCGGCTTTTTGGCCCACCAGCGCAGATGCTGCAGATAAAGGCCCTTGATCTCGCCCCAAGGCAGCGCCTCCTCGTCGGCAAAGGCAAGGCCCGCCCAGAAACCGCCACAGGCAAAACGGTAGGTCATGGAGCGGCCGAAAGCCAGGGTTCCGCCATCCTCATCGAACCAGCTGGCAAAATCGCCAGCGAAAAGCCGTGCGCGCTGCCGGTAACGCTCGGCATAGGCGTCATCAGGCTTGCTGAGTTTCGCGTAAATCAGCCCGTAGAAATGCATGGCGAAGGCAATGTAGTGATCGATGCGGCGATAGTTGCCGTCGCGATACCAGCCGTCGGATATATAGAAATCGTCGAGCTCCTTCTGGAAGGTTTCGGTCAGGCTGCGATCGAATTCGATACCGAGATGATCCAGCGCCATGTCGACCATGATGCGAAAAAACTTCCAGTTATTATCGGCGTAACCGCGCTCACGGGCGGTCAGCAAATAGCGGCGCACATTGTCTTTCTGTGTATCGGACAGTGGTTCCCACAAATGCTGCGGCGCAAGCCGCAGTGCAAAACCGATTGCAGCGAGCTCCACCAGCCGCTGATCCTTCTGGCGCACATCACCCCAGTATTCAGGATGGGAAGGATCGGTGCCGTTGGCTATGCCCCGGGTGAGAAGCGGCCAATGGTCGAAACGATCGCCACTCAGCGCAAGCGGTGCGATGCCCCAGAGCGGTCGGGCAAAGCCTTCCAGATCGGCCGCCGCCCGGTCGAAGTGCGCGGCTGCTCCGCTGAGCGTCACCCTTGCGCCACCCTGCGAGAAATAGGGAAGAAGCGGCGCAAAGCTATCATCCAGCGCCCGCCGGACATCGGCGCGGCTTTTGAGCGGATTGCCGTGCAGCGGGTTAAATCGCGCCATATGGGGTCTGCTCATGGTGTCATGCATCGCGCGTCGCCTTTCCCGTCTTTTTCGCCTTGCCGGCTGTCTGTCCTTCCACCAGCTGCACGCCAAGTTGCACCTGACGGGCATTGGCTGAAGGCTCGGTCAGGCGCCGCCGCAGCAGGTCAACCGCTTCGCGCGCAATTTCGCGGCGATCGACCCGGATCGTGCTGAGACGTGGGGTGGAAAGTTCGGCAAAGGGCAGGTCATCGAAACCGATGATGGAAAGATCGTCGGGAACGCCGAGGCCCAGCTCCTGCGCTGCCCCGAGTGCGCCAAGGGCAATTGCGTCATTCATACAGAAAATGCCTGTCAGTTCAGGGTTTTTGGCCAGCAGCTGGCGAACCGCGTCGCCCGCCTGCCCGAAGCCGCTATCTGCCGTCGAAAGCAGGAATTCCTCATAGGTCGTTCCTTTTTCCTCAAGGATCGTATGGCGGAAGCCGCGCATACGCTCCCTGATGGTGTGGCGATGATGCGGACCGATATAGGCGACCTTGCGATGGCCGAGTTCCAGAAGCCGCCGGGCAGCCAGCGCGCCGCCGTAAAAATTGGAAGGCGAAACGCAATCGAGCATCATGGAGGGGTCAGCACTGTTGACAAGAACAGGTTGCAGTACGCCCTGCGTGATGCGGTGGATGATCTCCTCCTCGGGATCGAGCCCGATGGCCAGGAGGCCGTCCACCTCACAGACCCGCTGGATCAGGGAATCGTCGATCTGCTTCTGGTGCAATAGCCTGATGTCGAGTTCGAAACCGTCCGTCTGGGCGAGGCTGCGCAGCACATCGAAAATATCGTGGTAAAAGGCGCCAATATCGCCCGTCGCCCTTTCCGCGGACATGAGCGCGAGGATTGTCTTGCCTTCCAGCTGCACACCGGCCGACTGGTTGGTCGCCGGTCGCAAGGGGTATCCGAGCTCCGCCGCAACTCCCAGAACCTTGGTCTGGATCGACGCGCTGATTCCTTTTTCCCCTGCGAGAACACGCGAGACTGTGCTGATGGAGACCCCGGCGCGCTGGGCGATATCCGACTGGCGCGGACGGCTGATGTCGGGCGTATCGTTCATATCGGCTCCTGCGCTTGCAAAAAAATCTGTTATGATGCAAATATTGCAAACAAAGAAAATTTGCAAGAATTTAAGTGATATCAGAAAAATTTGCAAAACGCGGGAGGAGCAGATGCAAATGATTGATAGACGCGGGTTTTTGGTGACGGCGGCGCTGGCGAGCCTGGGTGCTGCGGCGGGCGGTTTTCGCGCGGCTGCGGCTGAAACCCGGCTTCGTTGCGTGTGGTGGGGATCTGCCGATCGCAGCAAGCGCACCAACGATGTGATCGCCCTTTACCAGAAGGCCAATCCGCAGACCGAAATCAGCGGGGAAATGATCGCCGGTTCCGATTACTGGACCAAGCTTGCGACATCGATGGCGGGGCGAAACGTCGCCGATATCTTCCAGCTCGAACCTTCCACCATCGCCGATTATTCGGGCCGAGGCGCCTGCATGGAGCTGGATCAGTTCGTCGGCAAGTCGCTTGATCTTTCCACCTTCGGCAAAAGCGAGATCGATCTCTGCCGTATCGACGGCAAGCTTTACGGCGTCGGCCTCGGGCTCAATTCCTTCTGCATGATGTATGACGCCGACACGCTGAAAGAAGCGGGTGTTTCCGTTCCACAGGATCAGATCACCTGGAAGGCGCTTGCTGAACTGGCGCGCGATTTCAAGAAGAACGGCCCGGCGAAGCGCAACTATTGGGCCGTACCCTATGGCGCGCGTTATCATTATGTCTTCGATGTCTGGCTGCGCCAGCGCGGCAAGCTTCTGTTTCAGGACGGCACCATCGGCTTCAACAAGGAAGATGCCAAGGAATGGTTCGCCTATTGGGAGGACCTGCGCGAGAACAAGCTTTGCGTTTCCGCCGATATCCAGACGCGCGACGACAATACCATCGAATCCAATGCGCTGACGCTTGGCAATTCGGCCATTGGTTTTGCCTATTCCAACCAGCTTGTCGGCTACCAGAAACTCAATAAGCAAACGCTGTCCATCGGCATGCTGCCGGGTGAGGGGCCGGGCAAGCCGACCGGGCATTATTATCGGCCGGGCCTCATCTGGTCCATTTCGTCCACTTCGACCAACGCGGAAGCGGCGGCGAAATTCATCAACTTCTTCGTCAACGATCTGGAAGCAGGCAAGGTACTCGGCGTCGAGCGCGGCGTGCCGCCCGCCAAGGTTGTGCGCGAGGCATTGTTGCCGACGCTCAACGAGACCGAGCGCAAGACGGTGGATTACATTGAGAGCCTGTCGGGCAAGCTCGATCCCTATCCGGAGCCCGCCCCGATCGGCGCCAATGAGTTCGACCGCGGCGTGATGCGCCCCATCGCCGATTCGCTCGCCTTCGGCCGCGCCACCGTGGATGAAGCAGCGCAAAATCTCGTCGACACCGGCACGCGGACCCTGCGCAAGCGCGGCTGACGACGAAAGGGCACCGCCGCGCGGTCTCGCAGCCGCGTGGCGATGCCTTTTTCATGAAGCGAGGGCGGTGAATCCCTCTTTCCGCCTTTTGGAAGCGCCTGCACGGCAAACAGCACTAGACAAGTGCATGGCATTTAAGCCAGAAATTCTGATCTGGATCGATAAATCTGAAGATTAGAATATGGCGCCCAATTTCCTTCTCGTTGATGCTGAAAAAGAATTCGATGTGCTGAAAGCGGCCGCATCGCTGATCCGCGTGCAGATATTGAAGCTCTTGCACGAGGCGAGCGGTCTTAATGTCAACGAAATTGCGCAGAGGCTGGATTTGCCCCAGTCCACCGTTTCCGCCGGCGTGGCCGTTCTGGAGGAGGCGGGGTTGCTGCGAACCGAGACGCGCAAGGCGCGCAAGGGCAGCCAGAAAATCTGCTTTGCCACCTGTGACGAACTTATCGTTTCCTTCCGAAAACCCGAAACCCCGGCGACCTCAAACTATATTGCCGTGGCGATGCCTCTCGGTCTTTACACGCAAAGTTCGGTAACGGCGCCCTGTGGCATCTGCTCGCCGGAGGGCATTATCGGGCTTCTGGATGTGCCCGATACGTTCATGGATCCGGACCGCATGAAGACGGCCTTGTTATGGCTGACATCGGGTTTCGTCGAGTATCAGTTCCCCAATAACGCCAAGATTCAGGGGCGAGAGGTCGAGGAAGTCGAGTTTTCCATGGAGGTCAGTTCCGAGGTTCCCGGAACCCACAGCAATTGGCCGTCGGACATCACCCTGTCCGTCAACGGCAGGGAAATCGGCGTCTGGACGTCGCCCGGCGATTTCGGAGACAAGCGGGGAACATTTACGCCGGACTGGTGGAAGCTGTCCGGTTCGCAATACGGTATGCTGAAAACATGGCGGATTACCGCCCAGGGAACCTTTGTGGATGGGACCCGGATTTCGGATGTGACGCTCGCGGATATCGATCTGACCAGCCACCGTTCCATCCGTCTGCGCATCGAGGTCAAGGCGGATGCGAAACATCCGGGCGGGCTGAACATATTTGGCCGCGGGTTCGGAAATTACGACCAGGACATCGTTCTGCGCCTGCGAACGGCTGCCTGATCCAGCAAATTTAATAAGTATGATTTTCGCGGTTGACAGGCGCGGATTCCCTCGGCAACTATATTATCAAATGTGGTTTATACCACATTTCACGATATAAATGCGCATGGGAGGAGAGCCTTATGAAAGCGCGGGTTTCAGTCCACCGGGACTTCCGGATTGGGCGTATCGACGATCGTCTTTATTCCGCCTTCATCGAACATATGGGGCGCGCCATATACGGCGGCATCTACGAGCCGGGCCATCCTCAGGCGGATGAAAACGGCTTTCGCAAGGACGTTCTGAAATTCGTGCAGGACCTGAAGATCCCGGCCATCCGTTATCCGGGCGGCAACTTCGTTTCGGCCTATCGCTGGGAAGACGGCATTGGGCCGCGCGACCAGCGTCCCATCCGTCTCGATCTCGCCTGGCGCTCCAAGGAAACCAACCAGATCGGCATCAATGAATTCGCCGACTGGGCGCAGATGGCCGGCATCGAGATGATGCTCGCCGTCAATCTTGGCTCCCGTGGTCTGGACGACGCCCGCAACTTCCTCGAATACGTCAACTTCCCCGGCGGTACGACGCTCAGCGATCTGCGCCGCAGCCATGGCGCCGAAAAACCGCATGGCGTGAAAATGTGGTGCCTTGGCAACGAAATGGACGGTCCCTGGCAGATCGGTCACAAAACGGCGGTGGAGTACGGGCGTCTCGCCAACGAAACCGCCAAGGCCTTCAAGGGTTTCGACCCGACAATTGAAGCAATTGTCTGCGGCAGCTCCAATGACGGCATGCCCACTTATCCCGAATGGGAGCGGGAAGTTCTCGAGGAGTGCTATGAAAATGTGGATCACATCTCGCTGCACAAATATTTCGGCAATAACAGCCGCGACACGCTGAATTATTTTGGCAAGATCGAGGAAACCGGGCGCTACATCCAGACGATTGCGGGCGTCATCGATTATGTGAAGGCGAAGAAGCGCGCCAAGAACGACGTCTCCATCTGCTTCGACGAATGGAACGTCTGGTATCACATCCGCGAAGAAGACGGCAAACGCATCAAGAGCTGGGACTGGCCGGAAGCGCCCGCACTTCTCGAAGAGACATACAATTTCGAGGACGCGCTGTTCGTGGCGGGTCTGCTCAACGAGTTCATCCGCCGTTCGGATCGGGTGCGCATCGCCTGCATCGCGCAGCTCGTCAATGTCATCGCCCCCATCCGTGCCGAGAAGAACGGCCCGGCATGGCGTCAGACGATCTATTATCCATACCAGTTCGCTTCGCTTTATGGCCGTGGCGTCGCGCTGAATGTCGCCGTTGATTGCCCGACCTATGACTGCAATGCGGCCGATGATGTCAAATATCTCGATGTCGCCGGTGTCTATGACGAGGCGGAAGGCATGGTGACATTGTTCGTGTTGAACCGGCACTTGACCGAGGCCGCCGACCTCGATGTCAGCCTCACCGGTTTCTCGTCGACCACGCTCGATCTGCATCTGGCCATGGCGGGATATGATCTGCGTGTCGGTAATGGCCCGGATCAGCCGGATCGTGTCGTGCCGGTGCCGGGCAGCGGTGTCGGCGTCGAAGACGGAGCGCTGAAGGGGTCCGTGCCGGCGCTGTCTTATCATGTGCTGCGTCTGAAGGTTCAGTGAGGCGGCCATGGGTGTCCGTCTCAACAATATCGCCAAGTCCTTCGGCTCCTTCGCGGCGATCCGGGATGTCTCGATGGACATCCCGACCGGCAGCTTCGCGGTCTTCGTCGGGCCTTCCGGCTGCGGAAAATCCACGCTGCTGCGGATGATTGCCGGTCTTGAAGAGACCAGCGGCGGACGCATAGCCATCGACGACCGTGATGTCACGGCCGTCGAGCCGGCGGATCGCGGCGTTGCGATGGTTTTCCAGAACTACGCCCTCTATCCGCATCTGACGGTGTTCGAGAACATGGCGTTCAGCCTGCGTCTTGCCCGCCGGCCGAAGGCGGAGGTGAATGAGAGGGTGGGCGAGGCGGCCCGCATCCTGCAGCTGGAAGATCATCTGCAGAAAAAGCCGTCGCAGCTTTCCGGTGGACAGCGCCAGCGCGTCGCCATCGGCCGCGCCATCGTTCGACAGCCGAAGGTCTTCCTGTTCGATGAGCCGCTTTCGAACCTCGATGCGGAGTTGCGCGTGCAGATGCGGCTGGAGCTGACCCGGCTTCACCGCAAGCTGGGTGCCACAATGATCTATGTCACACATGATCAGGTGGAGGCCATGACGCTCGCGGACAAGATCTTCGTGTTGAAGGGCGGCGTCGTGCAGCAGGCGGGTGCACCGCTCACCCTCTATGACGATCCTGATAACCGGTTCGTCGCGGGCTTCATCGGCTCACCGGCGATGAACTTCCTGCAGGCGGACGTCGTCGGACAGCACGAAGGCGTCGTGACGCTTTCGCCCGATGGCGGGCATGGACATATCGAGGCGCGGCTCTCGCAACCCGTCTCCGCCGGGCAGCGTTTCGAGATCGGGATCCGACCCGAGCATCTGATCATAACACAGGACGGTGCCTTGCCGGTCGTCGTCGAGGTCGCGGAAGAGCTGGGCGACGTCTCCTACCTCTATACCCGCACCGGGGCCGGCAGGGAAATCATCGTGCAGCGCCAGGGCTCGCGCGAGAGCCTGGATGGCCGTCCGGTTTCGCTCACCGCCGCGCCCGACCACATCATGGTTTTCGACAGCGACGGCAGAAGGTTGCGATAGGCGCGAGGAGGCGCCTGTCGAGGCAGCAGACCATCCCCGATGGGGTGTTTTCAAAGAAAACGGGAGGAGTGAACGATGCGACTGATCAAGACATTGCTTGTTGGCACGGTTCTGGGTTTGACCGCCCTGCCGGCGCTGGCCAGACAGGATATCGTCTGGTGGGATTTCCTGTCCGGCGGTGACGGCGTGCGCATGAAGGCGCTGATCGATGCCTTCAACAAGGAACATCCTGATATTCAGGTGAAGGGAACGACGCTCGAATGGGGCGTGCCCTTCTATACCAAGGTGCGGACCGCTTCTGCCGTCGGCGAAGGACCTGACGTCATGACCTATCACCTGTCCCGTGCGCCGCTGGCGCTGCAGGAGAAGGTACTGAGCGAGATTACCGACAAGGATCTTGAGGATGCGGGCCTGAAGAAGGACGATTTCTTCAGTGCGCCGCTCGATGCGGCCACCCATGACGGCAAGCTTTATGCCGTGCCTTTCGATATTCACGCGCTGGTTCTCTATTACAATGCCGATCTTCTCAAAGGCTCGCCATATATCGATGCCGAAGGCAAGCTGACCGGTATCAATACGATAGACGACTTCGAGAAGGCGCTGGCCTGGGCCAAGGAAAAAGGCGTCGAAACGCCGGTAACGTATCAATCCGGCGGAGAAGCCGGTGTCTGGCGCGTCTTTTACACCTTGTTCTCGCAGCAGGGCGGTGAACTCGTCACCAATGGCGAGGTGCTGGCCGGCGACAATGCGGAGAAGGCCGCCAAGGCTATCGATACCATGTCGAAATGGCGCGAAAACGGCTGGGCGCCGGAGCAGGCGGAATATCCCGCTTCCGTCGCGCTCTTCTCCGCCGGAAAATCCGCCTTCCAGCTGAACGGCGTCTGGGAAGTGCCGACCTACAAGGACCTGGAAAAGAACAACAAGCTGGGCTTCAAATGGAGCGCGGTCGAGGTTCCGCCCTTCATGGGTAAACGCGCTACATGGGCGGATTCACACGCTTTTGCCATTCCCAACCAGGGTGACAAGACCGTTTCCGGCGAGAAACGCGCCGCGGTGATGAAGGTAATCGGCTGGATGGAAAAACACGCCATCAGCTGGGCCGATGCTGGCCACATCCCGGCCTATAAATCGATCACCGAGGGCAGCGATTACAAGGCGATGCAGCCGAACGCCACCTATGCGTCACTTGCAGAAGCAGCCGTGTTCGATCCGAAAACGACGATCACGGGTGTCGCTTCGCCTGCCTATGATGCCGCGCTCAACGTCATCGCTCCGGCCATTCAGGGCTTCATGAGCGGCACGGATGCGGTGGAGCAGATCAAGGAAGAGCTGCAAAGCAAGCTGAAGTGACAGGAACCGGCCCTCCGGTCTCTGGCCGGAGGGCGCCTGCAATGCGTGAAGTCCCGGAGACAGTCCATGGCTATGATTGAAAACCGGCGCAAGAAATCGCTGATCGCGCTGTCGATGGTGACGCCGTTCATCGTGGTCTTCGCCACCTTCTTCCTTTATCCGCTGGTCGAGATGGTGCGCATGAGTTTCACCGATGCGCCCCTGATCGGTGATGGAAACTGGGTCGGGTTTGCAAACTACGCAAAGCTGCTGAGCGACCGCCTGTTTATAACGTCGCTGAAGAACAACGGTTATTTTGTGCTTCTAACCGTGGTCCCGACGACCGTCATCGCGCTGATGATCGCACTCGCCGTCAGCCGCCTTTCGGGCGTCAGGCAGACGGTTGCGATGAGCCTGTTTTTCTTGCCCTATGTCTTGCCTGTATCGGTCGTCACGGAAATCTGGACGTGGATGCTCGATCTTCAGTTCGGCATTCTTCAGCCGGTGATTTCCCTGTTTGCCGGAAAACCGGTCGCGGTCTTCAAGAATCCCTATTGGGTCATGCCGATGGTCGCTGTCGTCACCATCTGGTGGACCAACGGTTTCAACGTATTGCTATTCATCGCGGGTCTTCGCAACATTCCGGCCGAGCTTTATGAGGCCGCCTCGCTCGATGGCGCAACGACGTGGCAACGCTTCTGGCGCGTGACCTGGCCGCTATTATGGCCCGTGACAGCCCTCGTGCTGACCCTTCAATTGATCCTGCAACTGAAGATATTCGACCAGATCTATCTCCTGAGCGGCGGCGGCCCTTTCAACTCAAGCTTCGTACTGCTTCTAAAGGTCTATCGTGAAGCCTTCCAGCTCAACAATGGCGGTTATGCCTCTGCCGTCGCCACCGTGCTGTTCCTGCTGATCGTCATCGTTTCCATTCTCCAGTTCCAGTTGCTGCGCATCCGGAGGAACTCATGAGCCTCACCAGAAGACTAGAAAACATCATCCTGACCGTGCTGACCTTCTCGGCGGCGCTGGTGTGGATATTTCCGCTCTACTGGACCTTCGTCACCTCCATTCGCTCGGATGAGAATGTTGCAGGGAACACCTTGCTGATACCCGACGAGTTCCGGCTGAGCGCCTATGTGAACGCCATCTTCAACACGCAGTTGATGAACTGGTATATCAACTCGGTCGGCACGGCGGCGATCGTTACCGTGTCGGTGCTTCTTATCTCGATGTTGTGCGCCTATGCCCTCTCGCAGATACGGTTTCCGGGCCGACGCCTGCTCTATGGCATCGTGCTGGCGAGTTTCATGGTGCCGGCGCAGACGCTTGTCGTCACGCAGTTCATCCTGATGAAAAACCTTAACCTCATCAACACCTGGGCAGGCATCATCCTGCCGCAGCTCATCACGCCCATCGTCATCATCGTCTACAAGCAGTTCTTCGACAGCGTGCCGAAGGAGATGCGCGAGGCTGTGGTTCTGGATGGCGGCGGTGAGTATACGATCCTTTTCAAGGTCTACCTGCCGCTGAACTGGGGCATTACGACCGCCATGGCGATCGTGACATTCATCACGGTCTGGAACGCCTTCTTCTGGCCCTTCCTCGTCGTTACCTCGGAAAACATGATGACGATCCCGGTCGGCATCACCCAGGTCAATGACACATTCGGCGTTGCCTATGCACGGCTGATGGCCATCGCCATGCTTGCCGCGCTGCCGGTCATCATCGCCTACGTCATCTTCCAGCGGCGGGTAACGGAAGCCATCATGATCTCGTCCGGTGTGAAAGGGTGAGGGGGCGGACGATCAGATGACATGCGCCTTGTGCAGGGCTGTCAGCACGTCGTTCTTGAGGATTGCCAGCCGGGGTGAGCGCCGGTCACGGGGGCGTGGCACGTCCACCTCGATCTCCTCCTGTATGCGACCGTCATGGGCACCCATCATGTAAATCCGGTCGCCGAGATAGAGAGCTTCATCGATATCGTGGGTGACGAGAAGGAATGAGATGCCGCGCTGTTCGACAAGCTTCAGAACAAGGTCCTGAAGCTTCATCCGCGTGAAGGCATCGACCGCGCTGAAGGGTTCATCCAGCAGCAGGATACGCGGTTGCGTATAGAGCGCCCGAGCGATGGCGACACGCTGCGCCATGCCGCCGGAAAGCGCCTTTGGCAGCGCCGCGCCGTGGCCGCTGAGGCCTACGTCGTTGATCAGCCCTTCAACCCGCTGCACGTCGAATTTCTTGCCGGCCGCATAGCCGATATTTTCGGCAACCGTCAGCCAGGGCATCAGGCGGGGTTCCTGAAAGACGAAGGCGATCGGCGGCGTGTCCGTCGCACCGTCTTCTTCCGCCGTGTTGATCGTCACTGCGCCGGCAAATCGCCTGTCCAGACCTGCGGCGATGCGCAGCAGCGTGCTCTTTCCGCAGCCGCTTGGCCCGAGAAGAACCGCCGCTTCGCCATCACCGAGCCCCAGATGAATGTCCTGAAGGACAACGGTATCGCCGAAGGCCTTTTCGCGCACGTCTACCTGAAGCAGGCTCATCGCAACCGCCCTCCTTCCTGCAGGGGATAGGTATCGCGCCAACGCAGGCAGCGTTCCTCGACGATCTTGAACAGGCTGTCGGATATCTTGCCGAGCACCGCAAGGCAGATGATGGCGATCATCACCAGATCGGGACGGGACAGTTCCCGCCCGTCGGAAAGCATGTAGCCGATCCCTTCGGATGCGGCCAGAAGCTCGGCTGCCACGACGCTCAGCCAGGCGAGGGACAGCCCGTAACGCAGGCCGGTGAAAAGATGAGGCAGGGAGGCCGGGATAAAAATTCGCCAGACCAGTACGGGCAGGGGCTGGCGATACATTTCGCCCACTTCCACAAGTTTGCGATCCACATTGCGGATGCCGGAGAACAGGTTGAGATAGACCGGGAAAAACGCGCTCTTGGCGATCAGGACGATTTTAGAGGTTTCGCCGATGCCGAACCAGATCATCAGCAGCGGCACCCAGGCGAGGCTCGGAACCGCGCGCAGGGCCTGGAACGTGGGCTCCAGATATCGCTCGGCGGCAACGACCAGCCCGACCAGCGATCCAACGATGACCGCAAGCACCGAGCCGATGACGAAGCCGACGAAAACGCGGGCGGTGCTTGCCGCGACATTGGTCCAGAGAGGTCCTTCAGCAAGCCGCAGAAACGTATCGTAGAGTTCCGACGGCGGCGGCAGTACATAAGGGCTCACCCAGCCCATGCGAACAAAAAGCTCGAGCAGCAGCAAAGACCCGACCGGCACGATCGCACCGCGCAGGTCGAACCGTGTGAAGAAAGCCCCCACCTTTTCCACAAGCGTCGATCGGGAAGGAGACTGTCTGGATGGCTGTCTCACGCGCTGAAATTCGCGCGGATGGGAATTCATGCGCCCAGCACCTTTTTCGCCGGAGCCGGGTCTATCAATGACGCAAGAACATTGTCGACATTGACGCCCGGACGCAGGACGTCGTCGCCAAGCAGCGGGGTAACGATACGGATCGAATTCAGCAGTTCTTCACCCGGGACGGGGTCGTTCCAGTCACGCTTGTTGATGGTAAGTTCCGTGATCTTGGGGTCGTTGCCCGTGACCTTCGTGACGAAATCGATGAATTCGCCGTTATTCTCGCGGATCCATTTCTGCGTCTGCACCCACACGCCGAGCAGACGCTCTACCGCGCGCGGGTGTTTTGCCAGGAACGCCTCCGATACGCTGAAGACACTGCCGTCGCGCCAGCTACGCTCATCGAAAATTGCCCTGTCGCCGGCAAGCTCGGCCTGGGAGGTGTGCGGATCGATACCGACCCAGGCATCCACCTGTCCCTGCTGCAGCGCGTTGAACCCCTCGGGGTGCTGCAGGTTTACAACCTTGAGATCATCGACTGACAGCTTGTGTTGAGCAAGCGCGCGGACAAGGGTGAAATAGGGAGCCGTGCCCTTGGTGACGGCAATGGTCTTGCCCTTGAGATCGGCCACCGTCTTTACCGGCGAATCCGGACGCACCTGAATGATGGACGAACCGCCCCAGCTCGCTACATAGATGACTTTCAGCGGCACGCCATTGGCGCGGGCAAGAAAGGCCGAAAGCGCCGCGGAACCGGCGAAATCGGTCGAGCCGACCTTGAGGAACTCCAGCGAGTTGTTGCTGCCGCGCGATTGTACCCAGGTGATCTTGGTGCCGACATCCTTGAACGCTTCCTCAAGCCAGCCCTTGTTCTTTATCAGCAGCGTATGGGACGAATAAAATCCCCAGTCCAGCTTCAGCTCTGCCGGAAATTCCGGCGTGCTCTGTGCCAGCGCACCGCGAGTTGCAAGCGGCGCGGCAAGCGCGCCGGCAATACCGAGCTTGAGGATATGGCGGCGGGAATGTTCGGCCTTCATTTAATTCACCTATTTTATGGATTTTATATACATAAAGGCTAAAGGCAGGGGTTTTTGTGGTCAATACGCACCTCTGGAACCCCATGCCAAACTTCGAAAGCGGCGTGGAAAATCTCCCTAATCCCGGAGGGATCGGCGCGACATCCCGTTATCAAGCAAAGAAGCGGTTGACCGGGCGGTGCAGTCCGAGATGATCGCGCAATGTCGGACCTTCATAGTCCGTTCGGAACAGTCCGCGCTTTTGCAGTTCCGGCACGACCAGCGTGGTGAAATCGTCAAGGCCGGCGGGCAGGAAGGGGAAGGTGACGTTGAAGCCGTCCGAGCCTTCCTCATGCAGCCATTGTTCCATCTCGTCGGCGATGGTTTTCGGCGTGCCGACGAAGGCGAGCCCCGCATAGCCGCCCAGCCGCTGCGCGAGTTGACGCACGGTCAACCCTTCGCTTCTGGCAAGTTCTATCACTCTTTCGCGGCTGGATTTGCTCGCATTCGTCTCCGGAATTTCGGGCAGCGGGGCGTCGGGATCGAAACCGGACACATCGTGACCCAGCGCGATCGACAGCGATGCTATCGCGCTTTCATAGTGGACGAGGCTGTCGAGCCTGGCGCGCTTGGCTTTTGCCTCCTCGACCGTATCGCCGACAAGAACGAACGCGCCAGGCAGAATGACGATGCCATCACGCGACCGTCCGGCGGCGACCGTCCTGTCCTTTACGTCCTTGTAAAAGGCCTTGCCGGCTGCAAGGGTGGGTGTGGCCGCAAAGACCACCTCAGCGGTTTCGGCGGCGAGCTGGCGTCCGGGTTCGGATGCGCCGGCCTGAACGATGACCGGCCAGCCCTGCACCGGGCGGGCGATATTGAGCGGTCCGCGCACCGAAAATTCGGGGCCCCTGTGGTTCAGCACATGCATTTTTTCAGGGTCGAAGAACAGTCCGCTATCGACATCCCGAATGAAGGCATCGTCCGAAAATGAATCCCACAGCCCGGTGACGACATCATAGAACTCCCGCGCGCGGCCATAGCGCCCGGCGTGGTCGGGTTGATCATCACGGCCGAAATTCCGGGCGGCGTCCGGGTTCGAGGTAGTGACGATGTTCCAGCCGGCGCGGCCATTGCTGAGGTGATCGAGAGAGGCAAAACGCCGGGCCACGTGATAGGGCTCGTCGAATGTGGTGGACGCGGTGGCGACGAGACCGATGCGCTGGGTGACTGCGGCCAGGGCGGAAAGAAGCGTGAAGGGCTCGAAGGAAGTAACGGTATGGCTGCGGCGCAGTGCCTCCGTGGGCATGTTCAGGACGGCGAGATGATCGGCCATGAAGAATGCGTCGAATTTCGCAGCTTCGAGCTGCTGCGCGAAACGCGCCAGATGGGCGAAATTGAAATTGGCGTCAGGAAAGGCGCCGGGATAACGCCATGCGCCCGTGTGGAGGCTGACGGGCCTCATAAAGGCGCCGAGATGCAGTTTGCGATCATTTGCCATTGGGTTTCACTCTCTTGTCGGTGTTTCGGCGCGGACGGCTCGCTGTCGCATCCGCTAGCGGGCGCAAGCCCGCTTCTTGCTTGCGGCGACGATATCCCCGTCAGGGAGTTGGCGCGGCAAAGACTATTCCGATTATGATTTGCAAACCGAAAGATTTTTCCCGGGATCGCGTTTGCGACGATGCAACCGTCGCTGCCGACCGGTTGTCGCGGGCGGTTAATGTGTCTGCAACTTCGTATCGTCGTGACGGGGCCGCGTCGTGAAGGCCCGGCATGCGGCCTGCCACCGGACCTCTTTTTCGGTGCCGTCCGTGTTCAGACCGCCAGAAGCGCCTCGTTCCCCGTGCGGCGCGTCTCAATGGCGCTTTCCGTTTCGATACGCTTGCCGGTAGCCGGATCGAAGAAGTGCAACTGCGCGGCCGGCAGGCCGAGATGGATGCGCTGGCCGGGCTTCACGGCCAGGTCCTCGCCTATGGCAGCGGAGAATGTTTCGCCGGCAATCTCGGCGTGCACGATGCGGCCCGATCCCAGTTCTTCGACGAAATCGACGATGGCCGGGACGCCGTCGCCATCCGCGCTGACGAGGCATTGCTCCGGGCGGATGCCGACCGTTACGTCGCGGCCGCGCAGTTCCAGTGCGGTTTCGGGGAAGAGTTTCACCGGCGTGCCAGCCAGCATGACGGCGTGGGATTCCACTTCAACCCGGGTGGTGAACAGGTTCATGGCCGGCGAACCGATGAAGGATGCAACAAAGGTGCTGGCGGGACGATGATAGATATCGAGGGGATGACCGACCTGTTCAACGATGCCCCTGTTCATCACGACCAGCCGGTCGGCCAGCGTCATGGCTTCCACCTGGTCGTGGGTGACGAAGACGGAGGTGGCGGACAGGCGCTGGTGCAGCTTGCGGATTTCAGCGCGCATGGTGACACGCAGCTTGGCGTCGAGATTGGAGAGCGGCTCATCGAACAGGAAGACCTGCGGCTCCCGAATGATTGCGCGGGCCATGGCCACACGCTGGCGCTGGCCGCCAGAAAGCGCAGCCGGCTTGCGTTCCAGATAATCGGAAAGGCCGACAATCTTCGCCGTTTCCTCGATCCGGCGCTGGCGCTCGGCCCTGGCGACGCCAGCGACTTTCAGCGCGTAGCCGATATTGCCGGCGACGGTCATGTGCGGATAGAGCGCGTAGTTCTGAAATACCATGGCGCATCCGCGCTCACGCGGCTCGAGCCTGTTGACCACGCGTCCGCCAATCGCGATCTCGCCGGAGGTGATGTCCTCCAGCCCGGCGATCATGCGCAGAAGGGTGGACTTGCCGCAGCCGGAGGGACCGAGGATGACGACGAATTCGCCGGAGCCGAAAGTGAGATCCACGCCATGCAGCGTGGGGGTCTTGCCATAGGATTTGCGGAGCTGGCGGATATCGATCTGAGCCATGATGGGAACCTTGTTGTTAAAAGCCGCGCGTCGTCACTTTTCGGACGAAACGAGACCGCGGACGAACCAGCGTTGCAGGAAGGCGACAACGAGAAGCGGCGGTGTGATGATGATGAGGGAGCCGGCCAGTGTCACGTTCCAGTCCGGCGTGCCGTCTTCGGCGGGCAGAAGGGCGCGCAGCGACATCATCACCGTCTTGTAGGAAGGATCGGTGACCATCAATAACGGCCAGAGATACTGGTTCCAGGCATAAACGAACATGATGGTGGTGAGCGCCGCCATGTTGGTTCGGGAGAGCGGCAACAGCATTTCCACGAAGAAGCGGATTGGCCCCGATCCGTCCATGCGCGCCGCTTCAGCCAGTTCGTCGGGGATGGTCATGAAGAACTGGCGGTATAGAAAGGTGCCGGTGGCGGTCGCGACCAGCGGCAGGGTGAGGCCGACATAGGAATTCAGGAGGTTCCACTCCACTGAGACCTCAATTCCGAACCATCCGAGGATGGAGCGGAATGGCTGGAAAATATCCGCGGCTACCGAATAGGTCGGCACCACGCGCACCTCCAGCGGCAGCATGAGGGTAATGAACACCGTCCAGAAGAAGAGGTGCTTCAGCGGCGAGCGGAAGAACACGATGGCGAAGGCGGTAAAGGCCGAAAGGGCCACCTTGCCGATCGTGACCAGCGTGGCCATGATCATGCTGTTGAGAAGGGCGTTGCCGAGATTGGCGCGTTGCCAGGCGGTTTGGGCATTGGTGAGGAGTTCGCCCTGTGGCAGAAAGCTGAACGGGATGCTGTTGACCTGAACGACAGACTGGCTGGCGCCGGCAATCACGACGAGCAGGGGCCCGATGAGCAGAAGAAAACCGGCAATCATCAGCCCGTAGGTCAGGGCGTCGGCATAGGGGGTGCGCTGGATCATCGTCGCCTCACTTGTAATGGACCTGCCGCTCGACGAAGCGGAACTGGATGAAGGTGAAAATCATGATGAGGCCGATGAGGACAAGGCTCTGTGCCGAGGCGCCGGAATAGTTCAGCCCCTCGAACGCTTCGCTGACGATGCGGTAGACCATCACTTCGGTGGCGCGGTTGGGCCCCCCCTCGGTGGTTGAGGCGACGATGCCGAACGTATCCGCGCCGACGAAACCCTCCGTCATCATGATGACGGTCAGGAAGAACAGGGTCGGTGCCAACAGCGGCACCTGAATGTCGATGGCGCGGCGGACGGGCCCGGAGCCGTCCATGGCGGCTGCTTCCGTCAGCGCGCGCGGCACGGATTGCAGGCCGGCAAACAGGAAGATGAAGGTGTAACCCGCCCATTTCCAGATGAAGATGACGATGACGAGGATCAGCGCGTGCTCGCCATATTTTGCCGGGTTCCACAAATCCGGCCACCAGGCGTTGAGCGAGGCGGCAAGCCCGCGTTCCGGCGAGAGGATGAAACGGAAAGCCATGCCCGCCGCAGGCCCGGCGATGGCGTAAGGAAGAATGTAGAGCACCCGGAAGAAGCCGGAGCCGGGAAGGGCGCGATCCACGCAAAGCGCAAGGACAAGGCCGATGAGAATGGTGAAGAACGGACCGGCGACGGCGAAGATCAGGCTGACGAGCACCGATTGCCAATAAAGCGGATCGAAGAAGGTCTCCTTGAAATTGGCGAGCCCGACGAATTCCGCCGCACCGCCGAAGGGCGGCTCAAGTGTGAACGCCCAGTTGATGACCGCTGCCACAGGCCAATAAAAGAACAGAAAGATCAGCAGAAGCTGCGGCAGGGCGAACAGCACGGGCAACCACGTGCTCTTGAAGACGGCGCGCTTTTCCATTGAGTAACCGGCAAAAGTGGAGAACTGGACGGGCTTGCCCGGGAGATCCCGCGGGCAAGCCCCTTCAAAACGGCAAAGCTTAGTTCAGCTTGGCGCCGGCATAGGTCTTTTCGAAGCGGCGCAGGCCGGCATTGGAGCGCTCGACGGCCTTGTCGAGTTCCCCCTGAACGTCGGCATTCTGCATGAAGATGGCTTCGAGTGCCGTGGAGACTTCCTTGCGGATCTGCGTGAAGTTGCCGAGACGGATGCCGCGGGTATATTCGGAAGGCGGCGTGAAAGTCAGGCTCTCGATTGCCTTTTCGCGACCCTTATAGGGTGCCTTGTCGTAGAAGCCGTTGGCCTTCATGGCGTCGAAGCCGGTCTTGGTGACCGGGATGTAACCGGTGACCGTGGACCACCACTGAACCATCTCCGGCTGGGCGATGAAGTTGAGGAATGCTGCCGCGCCCTTGTATTCCGCTTCCGGACGGCCGGCCATGACCCACAGGGAAGCGCCACCGACGAGTGAGTTCTGCCGCTGCGTGCCCTTCCAGACCGGCAGCATGGCCACGTCCCACTTCACGCCCTCAGGCATGCCTTTGCCCACGGTGCCGTGCCCGGCAATCGAAGACATGAACATCTGGCAGGTCTGCGAGGTGAATGCGGGCAGGATGTCCATGCCGAGCTGCTTCGTCTTGACGACGAACAGCTTCTCGTCCTGCATCTTTTTGAAGAATTTCACATGGTCGACGAACTTGGTCTTGTTGATCGTCAGTTCCGCGTCGAGGCCCTGATAGCCGTTGCCTTTGGTGGCGATCGGCTGGTTATGGATGGCGGAGAACTGTTCCATCAGCATCCAGGTGTCGAAGTTGAAGGCGAGCGGGCATTCGAAACCGGCGGCTTTCAGCTTCTTCGCGGCCTCTTCAACCTGTTCCCATGTATCGGGCTTGAAGGTGATGCCGGCTTTTTCGAACGCATCGACATTGTAATAGAAGACAGCGGTGGATGAATTGTAGGGGAAGGAGTTCAGCTCGCCCGCAGCCGTTGCATAATAATTGGCAATGCCCGGGAAATAATTGTCCCAGTCGATCTTGTAGCCATTGTCAGCCATCAGCTTTTTCGCGGGAACGAAAGCCTTGGACAGCATCATGTCCAGCGTGCCGGCGTCGTAAATCTGGGTGATCGCCGGCTGCTTCTTGGCGCGGTAGGCGGCGATGGTGTTCTGCAGCGTGGCGTCGTAATCGTTCTGAGACGTGCAGACGATCTCGAATTCAGCCTGGGATTCGTTGAACTTCTTGCAGGTGTCCTGAACGCGTTCGCCAAGATCGCCGGAAAGGCCGTACCAGAATTCGAACTTGGTCTTTTCAGCGTGGGCAGCCGTGGCGCCGAAGGCGGCGGCAATGGCAACGCCGGCCATGAAAGAGGTCAGAGCGGAAGGTTTCATGAGTTGAGCCCCGTTGATGGAATGATGGCCTGATCGGCAGGGACGTCATGTCCTGAGCACGAAGCCACGGGCTCTGCTAACAGTCGTATTTGACGGATAGCTTACATTTTGTTGAACGTTTTATGATGACTTGCGGCGCAGCATCGTCGGCGCGGCGAAATACGATCGCTGGAAGCGCAATGCATGTATTTCTATTTAGACGTCAGTTATTTACGTGGAAAGCGGGCGTTCCGCTACCTGATGCTGAACCGTCTGTCTCCATCAACCCCGGCGTGCGGCTTCGATGGCGGCGACGTCGATTTTCTTCATATCCATCATCGCCGTGAAGGCTCGTCTGGCTTCTGCCCCGCCGGCAGCCATGGCATCCATCAGCACGCGTGGCGTGATCTGCCAGGAGATGCCCCATTTGTCCTTGCACCAGCCGCAGGCGCTTTCCTGGCCGCCATTGCCAACGATGGCGTTCCAGTAGCGGTCGGTTTCCTCCTGATCTTCAGTCGATATCTGGAATGAGAAAGCTTCGCTGTGCTTGAATTGCGGTCCCCCATTGAGGCCGATGCAGGTTACGCCTGCGACAGTGAACTGCACCATGAGGACGTCCCCCTGCTTGCCGGAGGGATAGTCGCCCGGCGCGTGATACACTTTTATCACCTCACTATCGGGAAACGTGTCGGCATAAAAACGGGCTGCTGCCTCAGCGTCCTTGTCGTACCAGATACAGATCATGTTCTTTTGCATGGGTATGGTCCTCCGAGGTTGACGGCTTCCCCTTGCCGGCGGGTAACTCATGGGAAGATTGACGGCTCCCCATCCGGCATAAAATGCAGCCGCAGCGCAAACGTTCCGAAAACAATACGTGACCAGTGTCAAAGCCAGCGTCTCACCCTGCGCCGATAGGCAACATAGGCCGGGCCAAGTTCCTTTGTCAGCACGCGCTCTTCAATGTTGACCTGCAGCATCACCGCAATGATGAGGACGATGGCGACGGTGAGCTGCAGAACGGAGGTGAACACCAGAACCAATCCCGTAAACAGCACAATCTGCCCGACGAAGACGGGGTTTCTTGACATGCTGAAAGGCCCGGTATCCACGATGGTTCCGAGATGGCCTTCGGCCGCGCCGATGCGCCACGATTTGCCCATGTAATGCTGCGCGTAGAGCGCGAGCGCACTTCCCGCCAGCGCCATAACCACCCCAGCGAAGCGGATGGCTGCGCCGGTATAGTGTCGGTCCAGCAGCCAACCGGCCTGTTGCGGTTCCAGCCAGAGGGTGAAAAGCGGCAGAAGCGCGCCGAGAAGAAACGCGACACGGAAAAGCGTGGCGGGAACGGTTTGCCTTTCGCGACCCTTGGCAAAAAGCCAGACAGGTTCGCCCGTGCGCTTCGCCAGCCGGGCCGTCAGCCATAAGAAACCGCCGATATAGGTCCACACAGCAAGCACTGCCACAAGATCAATCATGTCTCCCCCAAATATATTGCCCAAGCCGGAAGCGGGCTCCCGACTCGGAACAAATGTATCAATGGAACTATTGCATCGTCGTGTCTTCGACTACGGGGACAGGTGTGAAATTTCAAAAAACGAACCAATGAATGGAAATTTCGCTGGAGTACGCACGCGCATCGGACGAAAATAAAATTATCATTAAATATCAATTAATACTGAAATTATAATATGCGTGAATAATTTTGGATGGAAACTTCCTGTTTTATCGGAGAAGCGCGCTTGAGTGTTCTTGATCGTGGTGCCAATGCTTTCGCGGTTCTCGCCGCGCTTTCCAAATCCCAGGCCATCATAGAATTCGACCTTTCGGGAAAGATTCTTGCCGCCAATGAGAATTTCTGTCGGGCTCTGGGTTACGAACTTTCGGAAATCCTCGGCAGGCATCACAGCATGTTCGTCGAACCCGCCGTCATAGCTTCGGCGGATTACAAGGGCTTCTGGGCAAAACTTGCTGCCGGTCAGTTCGATCAGCAGCAGTATAAGCGTATCGGCAAGGGCGGCAGGGAGGTCTGGATCGAGGCTTCCTATAACCCGGTGTTTCGCCGCGGCAAGCCGGTGAAGGTGGTGAAGATCGCTACAGACATCACCGCACGCAAGCTGAAGGCGGCGGAAGACGCCGGCAAGATCGACGCCCTTTCCCGGGCGCAGGCCATCATCGAATTCTCGCCGAACGGCGAAATCCTGACTGCCAACGAGAATTTTCTGACGGCGCTGGGCTATTCTCTGGCGGAAGTGCAGGGCCGGCATCATTCCATGTTCTGCGAGCCGGCCTATACACACTCACCGGCCTACAGGCAGTTCTGGGAAAGGCTCGCCGGCGGCGATCTGGTGGCCGATGAATTCATGCGTCTTGGCAAGGGCGGCCGCAAGGTCTTCATCCAGGCTTCCTATAATCCGATCTTCGATCTGAATGGGAAAGTGTTCAAGGTCGTCAAATTCGCGACCGATGTGACCGGCCGTGTCGAGAATGTCGAAAAGCTGGCGCAATGCCTTACAGACCTTGCCGAAGGCGATCTTGCCCAGAGCATCGACATGCCTTTCATTCCCTCGCTTGAACGGGTGCGCACGGATTTCAACGCGGCTTCGGAAAAGCTCAAGCGGGCCATGACGCGGGTGTCTGAAAATGCCGGCGCCATTTCTTCCGGGTCGAATGAAATACGATCCGCGGCAGATGATCTTGCCAGACGGACGGAGCAGCAGGCGGCTTCGATAGAGGAGACCGCAGCCGCGCTTGAAGAGGTCACCACCGCAGTCAGTGACTCAAGCCGTCGGGCGGAAGAAGCCGGCAGGATCGTTGCCCGTGCCCGCGACCATGCCGAACATTCAGGCCAGGTGGTGCGCGATGCCATAGGCGCCATGGATCAGATTGAAAAATCATCGCGGGAAATCTCGAGCATCATCGGCGTGATCGACGAAATTGCTTTCCAGACCAACCTTCTGGCGCTCAATGCGGGCGTGGAAGCGGCCCGTGCAGGCGAGGCAGGCAAGGGCTTTGCCGTTGTCGCGCAGGAGGTGCGCGAGCTTGCGCAGCGCTCGGCGACGGCCGCAAAGGAAATCAAGAACCTGATCAACGCTTCGGGCAAGCAGGTGGAAAACGGCGTCGGCCTCGTCACCAGGGCGGGTTCGGCGCTGCAGGAAATCGCAGAGCAGGTCCGCGACATCAATACCAATGTGGCGGCGATCGTGGATGCGGCCCGCGAACAGTCCACGGCGCTTGCCGAAATCAATCAGGCGGTCAACAGCGTGGATCAGGCTACCCAGCAGAACGCCGCGATGGTGGAGGAGCAGACGGCCGCAAGCCACAGCCTCGCGCGGGAGGCCGCGGCCCTGTTCGAGCTCCTAGGCCAGTTCCGGTTCGAGGAGACTGCGCGTCATGCGGCCTCTACGCGCAGCGGGTCCGGCCAGCGCGGTGCCGCTGCGCCGCGCCACCCGCTATCCCGCCCGTCGGGCGTGCGTGGCGCATCGAGCGCGGCTGTCGCGCATGAGGAATGGCAGGACTTCTAGACGCATCTCCGGTTCCCTTCCACCCCTGCGGGCCTTGGCATGGGGGGCCTTGAAACGTCTGAAACCGAAATCGATCCATGCAAGTGCGGGGTATAGGCATATCGTCGCGATTGTCGGATAATCGGCGCAGCGCGCCTTAAGATTACGGGGACTTTCGTTTGGCAGGGATGACATCAACAGGCAGGGTCGTGCTCGTTCTCTGCTGGCTGGCGGCGTTTCTCGGGCCGGCGCAGGCCGAAACGCCGGCTGAGGGCAAGGCGTCCTGCGCCCATGCCCACGATGTGGCGTCCGAATTGTGCATCAGTCCCCAGAGCTACAACAGGGACCTTTGCCACGCCATCGAGGTTCTCGCCGCGCGGCATGCCGTTCCGCCGGATTATTTCGCCAGGCTGATCTGGCGGGAGAGCCTGTTCCGGGCCGATGCGGTGAGCCCGAAGGGGGCGGAAGGCATTGCCCAGTTCATGCCGGGAACGGCGAGGCTGCGTGGTCTGGACAACAGTTTCAACATCATTGCTGCGCTGGAGGCGTCGTCACGCTATCTGTCGGAGCTGAAGCTGCGCTTCGGCAATTTCGGTCTGGCAGCCGCAGCCTATAATGCCGGCGAGGCGGGGCTGCGCGGTTTTATCGCGACAGGTCGCCTGCCGGTGGAAACGCGCGATTATGTCTTTGCAATCACCGGGTACCCTGTGGAAAGCTGGAAAGACAGTCCACCGGATAAGGCCGCGCCGGCGCTGGACGGCAGCCGGCCCTTCATCGACGCCTGCCTGCGGCTTGCCGATACACGCACGATCAACGATCCCGTCCTGATATCTTCGGCCGACTGGGCGCCATGGGGTGTGCAGCTTGCCGCCCATTACAATCCGACGGTGGCGAACCGGCTCTTTACCCGTGCTATAGGCCAATTGTCGGGGCCTCTCAATGCCGAGCGCGCACTGATCGTGCGGCAAAGGGGTGGCAATTTCGGTTCGCGCCCGCGTTACGCCGCGCGCATCGGCCGCGAGACCAGAGCCGAAGCCAATGCGCTTTGTGGTGAAATCCGCGGGGCCGGTGTTCCCTGCACCGTGTTCCGCAACCGCTAGCGGGGGCCGCGGCTGATCATGACAAGTTGATCGGCCCATACGCCGCTCCTCCTTTCAGTGTGAGATGATCGCTCCTAGATTTGCCGCCGGCGGCGACCGCAACCCGCGGGCCGGTGGCGTGTGACGAGGGGATGAATTGCACATGAGATTGCTTGAAACCGGAGCGCTGGCAGCGGTGCTGACCATGGCCGTGGCGTGCACCAGCACCGGGCAGACGGAAATCACCCGCACTGTGGCCGGTTTTAAAGGGCAGCCGCGGGAGGCGGCAATCGCCCGGCTTGGCCGCCCCAACAAGGTCATCATCGAAAAGGGCGCAACCGAATCCTACTGGCTGAAAGTGGATGTCGAGACCTATGCCGGGCTCAGCAACCGGCGCGAATACCGGACCGTTGACGGGCAGGCGCAGGTCTCGCAGACCGAGGGCATGAAAATCAAGCAACATCGCCGCGATTGCATCATCAAGATCACCGCGGACGCGGCTTCCATCATCACCACGAGCGAGATCATCGGCGATCCGGCAAGCTGCGAGACTGTCCTGGGGCGTCCGGCTCCCTGACCGCCGTGGTTGAGATCGCCGCAGATTTACAGATGACGGCGGTTTTTTCCGAAGCCTGAAACCGTGCGCGTCTTTCGTTAACGGATTGGCGCCGCCTTTCTGTGGATGAGAGCGTCTGCTGTTGTTACCGTGAGCCTCTACGCATATGTTGGAGTACTGATTTTCGATTTCCGGGCAAGGCGGCAGGCACCTCATGACCTCCCAGTTGGACTTTTTCGCTTCCGCGGCCGCGCGGCTTCCCGAGACCGAACGGGGGCGAAAAATGCCGGGACGCGGAGCGGTGCAGAGGGTCGCGATGGATGACGAGGGGCTGGCGGGCTATCTCGAATCCACCGGCAATTACCGCGTTCTGCGCAAGCTCATGCCGCGTCAGGTCGTGGAACGGCCAAGGCCGGAATTTTCCCGCCGGGGCGTGATCCTCGACACGGAAACCACGGGTCTGAACCACCGGACGGACGAAATAATCGAGATCGGCGTCATCGCCTTCACGTTCGACGATCAGGGCGCCATTGGCGACGTCACCGGCATTTACGGCGGACTGCGGCAGCCCAACGTCGCCATACCGGCGGAGATCACCCGGCTGACAGGGATCACCGATGACATGGTTGCGGGGCAGGCGATCGACATGGAGCGGCTGGCTTCTCTCGTCGGCGATGCCGATCTGATCATTGCCCACAATGCCGGCTTTGACCGTCCCTTCTGTGAAGCCTTCTCGCCCATATTCAACGAGAAGGCCTGGGCCTGCTCCGTTTCCGAAATCGACTGGCGGGTGCGTGGATTTGAGGGCAACAAGCTGGGTTATCTGATCGGTCAGTCCGGTTATTTCCATGATGGCCATCGCGCCGTTGATGATTGCTTCGCGCTGCTGGAGGTGCTCGAGCAGAACCGGCCGGGCCAAGAAGGCATGACGCCCTTCATGGAGCTTCACGCGGCTAGCCGTAGATCGCGCGTCCGGATCTACGCGGAGAACAGCCCCTTCGATATGAAGGATCACCTGAAAAAGCGGGGTTATCGCTGGTCGGACGGTTCGGACGGCCGGCCGAAATCCTGGTGGGCGGAGCTGCCGGAAGAGATGCTGGCGGAGGAGCTGCATTTTCTGCGCACCGAAATCTATCGCTGGGACGCCGACCCTACGGTCAAATATCTCACGGCTTTCGACCGGTTCAAGGCCGGGTAGGGTTAATCGCCTGCGGGCGCTTTGATCGAATGATGAAAATCTGTCCTGTTAACAGGCTGCTTCTTTCGTGTGCGCTGGACGGATTGC
This sequence comes from Agrobacterium sp. MS2, assembly GCF_003261015.1. Lineage (NCBI taxonomy): Bacteria > Pseudomonadati > Pseudomonadota > Alphaproteobacteria > Hyphomicrobiales > Rhizobiaceae > Agrobacterium > Agrobacterium sp. MS2. Next base: position 117,858 of record NZ_QLNF01000005.1, read on the forward strand.
TCAAATTTTGAGCTCATGTCGTTTTCCCCGCGATTGAAAGTGGGGAATCCGTCTGGCACGGGCTTTGCTTTCCGTCTTGTATGCAAGATTTACATACCAGGCAGGATCGTCAGATAAACATTGACGAGGCCATCGTATCCGGCATTTTGTCGGCGCGTATCCGGCCGGGCACACGGCTCAGCGAAAACCAGCTTGCCGGTCTTTTCTCCGTATCGCGCACCCGGGTACGCGAGGCGATGATGCGGCTGGAAACCCGGGGAATCGTGCACGTTAGTGCGAGGCGGGGCTGGTTCGTGGTCGAGCCGTCTGCCGAGGAGGCGATGACCATCTATGAAGCGCGCCGGATCATCGAATCCGGGTTGCTGCGCAGTATGCGGACCCTTACCGAGGAAGGGCGCGGCGTTCTCCTGGCGCATCTCGAGGAAGAGAAAGTCGCCATAGCCGCGGGCGACCGGCAGCGCCTGACCTGCCTCATGGGCGATTTTCACATCAGGATCGCCGAGCTTTGCGGTAATGCCGTCCTCGTTGAACTGCTGCGCGACCTGACGGCCCGCACGATCCTCATTTCCATGCTTTACCAGTCGGAATTCCATGCGCTGCAGTCGCATCAGGGACATTGCCGGATATTCGAGGCGATGGCAGCCGGCGATTTCGCGAGGGCGGCGGAGCTTTCAATCGAACATCTGGACGAAGTGGAAACCGGCCTCGATCTCACCCGGCGACCTGACCCGCTCGCCGGTCTTCGCCACTCGCTCGCCCTTCCGGAGCATAACCGCGGCGATACCGACAAAAAAACCGAGCAACAGAACCAGCACAAGGAGAATGACCCATGATATTCAGACGGACCTTCATCGCCGCCGCCGCCATGGCTGCCGCCTTCGGATTTTCCGCGCCCGCAAAGGCGGACGCCCTTGCCGACATTGCCGCACGCGGCACGCTGCGCGTCGCCGTGCCGCAGGATTTTCCACCCTTTGGCAGTGTCGGGGCCGACATGACACCGCAGGGTTATGACATCGACGTCGCGAAGCTGATCGCCGACAAGCTGGGCGTGAAGGTGGAGCTGGTGCCGGTCACCAGCGCCAACCGCGTTCCCTATCTGCAGACCAACAAGGTCGATCTGGTGATCTCCAGCCTCGGCAAGAACGCCGAACGCGAGAAGGTCATCGATTTTTCGACCGCCTATGCTCCTTTTTTCAACGGCGTGTTCGGTCCGCAGGACGTTTCCCTCTCCAAAGCCGAGGACCTGAAGGGCAAGACCGTTGCCGTGACGCGCGGTTCGGTCGAAGACCTCGAGCTGACGAAGGTTGCGCCCGCTGACGCCACCATCAAGCGCTATGAGGACAATAACGGCACCATTTCCGCCTTCCTGTCCGGTCAGGCGGAGGTTGTCGCAACCGGCAATGTGGTCGCCGCCGCCATTCTGGCGAAGAACCCGCCGAAGCGGCCGGAAATGAAATTCCTGATCAAGAATTCGCCCTGCTACATCGGCCTCAACAAAAATGAGACGGCCCTGCTGGAAAAGGTCAATACGACTATCGCCGCGGCCAAGGCGGACGGTTCGCTGAATGCCATCGCCACCAAATGGCTCGGGCAGGATCTGCCGGCCGATCTCTGATCGTCACATATCCCCGTCGTCCCGGTTCCCCGGGACGGCTTTCTCACCACCGGCGCAAGGGGACCTTTCTTGAGCTATCAATTTGATTTCCTGTGGCTCGGCGAATATTGGCCGCAGATTGCCAAGGGTATTGCCATCACCAGCCAGCTGACGCTGGTGGGCGGCGTTATCGGCGTGTCGCTCGGCACCGCCTGCGCCTGGGCCCGTGCGCTTGGCCCCTCCTGGCTAAGGCCCATCGTCGGCGGTTACGTCGAACTCATCCGCAATACGCCTTTCCTCATCCAGCTATTTTTTATCTTTTTCGGCCTGCCGTCGCTTGGTTTCAAGCTTTCGGAGCTGACCGCCGCCAATCTGGCGATGATCGTCAATCTCGGCGCCTATAGCTGCGAGATCATTCGCGCCGGCATCCAGGCAACACCGAAAGGCCAGTTCGAGGCGGGGGCAAGCCTTGCGATGACGCGCTTCGAAACCTTCCGCCACGTGGTGCTCCGGCCATCGCTGCAGCGCATCTGGCCAGCGCTCACGTCGCAGGTTGTCATCGTCATGCTCGGCTCGGCGGTTGTCTCGCAGATCGCGGTGGAAGACCTGACGTTTGCGGCCAACTTCATCCAGTCGCGAACCTTCCGCGCCTTCGAGGCCTATATTGTTTCGACGGTGATCTACCTGCTGCTCGCGATCCTGCTGCGGCAGGGCATGCTGGCGCTGGGCGGCCTCCTTTTTCCGCGGAGGCTGGCGCGATGATGGAATTCACCTTCTGGGATATTCTGCGCAACCTGTTGCTTGCCACGCGCTGGACGCTGCTGCTGTCGCTGGTTTCCTTCGCTGGCGGAGGCCTGGTCGGCCTCGCGCTTCTGTGGCTGCGCATCAGTCCGCGTCCGGCCTTGGGCCGTCTTGCCCGCATCTACATCGAAGTCTTTCAGGGCACGCCGCTCCTGATGCAGCTTTTCATCGCCTTTTTCGGCCTCGGCCTCTTCGGAATCGATGTTCCAGCCTGGCTTGCCGCAGGCGTGGCGCTCATCCTGTGGACTGCTGCGTTTCTGGCGGAAATCTGGCGCGGCTGTGTAGAGTCGATCGCGAAGGGGCAATGGGAGGCCTCGGCGAGCCTTGCCATGGGCCGAATGCAGCAGATGCGTTACGTCATCCTGCCCCAGGCGATGAAGATCGCCATTCCACCGACAGTCGGTTTTTCCGTTCAGGTCATCAAGGGCACCGCGCTCACCTCCATTATCGGTTTCGTCGAACTGTCCAAGGCCGGCACGATCGTCACCAACGCGACCTTCCAGCCTTTCACGGTATACGGGCTGGTGGCGCTCATCTATTTCGCCCTCTGCTGGCCGCTGTCGAAATCCAGCCAGTTTCTCGAAAGGAAGCTCAATGTCGCTCATCGAAATCACTGAAGTCCACAAGAGCTTTGGCGACAACGAGGTGCTGAAGGGCATCAACCTGGATGTCGAGCCCGGAGAGGTGATCGCGATCATCGGGAAAAGCGGTTCGGGAAAATCGACGCTGCTACGCTGTATCAACGGTCTTGAGACGATCAGCAGCGGCTCCATTCAGGTGGCGGGCGCCCAGCTGCTTGATGACGAGCTGCATCTGAAGGCCCTCAGATTAAAGGTGGGCATGATTTTCCAGCAGTTCAATCTCTTCCCGCATCTGACTGCCGGCGGCAATGTGATGCTGTCGCAGATGGTGGTGAAGAAGCTGGCGGCGCCCGAGGCGGAGGCGATGGCGCGCAGGATGCTGGAGCGTGTCGGTCTGGCGCACAAGTTCGACGCTTATCCGGACCAGCTCTCCGGCGGTCAGCAGCAGCGCGTGGCCATCGCCCGCGCGCTTGCCATGCAGCCCATCGCGCTTCTGTGTGATGAAATCACGTCCGCGCTTGACCCGGAACTGGTGTCGGAGGTGCTCGCTGTCGTGCGTGAGCTTGCCAGGGAGGGCATGACACTTTTGATGGTGACGCATGAAATGAAGTTCGCCCGTGACGTCTGCTCGCGCGTCGTCTTCATGCATCAGGGAAGGGTACACGAGATCGGCCCGCCGGAAGAAGTTTTCGCTAACCCCCGCACACCGGAACTCAGGCAGTTCCTCGGTGTGCTCTAACATTCCATGGCTGCGCACGCCTGCAGAACGGCGTGCGCAGTGGCCCGTGCGCCGCAGGCTTCGCGCTGCGACTTGCGCGTTCATGCGTCATGTGGACCAGCGACGCGTAATCAATTAGTCGTCAAGATTGCATACAATTTTTCCATTACATCGAAAACAATCGCTGTAAATTTGGGCACTCTTCCCGCCCGGTGTTTCTCTCCTTCGAAAATATCCTTTTGCATCAATGAGAAAGCCGATTGGCACGCCTCCTGCATGGATAGAAGTGTCGCAGGAGAGTGTTTATGAGCAAAGCCGCCGCAATTGACATCGCTTCCGTATCCAAGATTTACGGCAACACCACCGCCGTCCATGCGATAAGCCTGAAGATACCGGCCGGGAGCTACTGCTGCCTGCTCGGTCCGTCGGGCTGCGGCAAGACCTCCACGCTCCGGATGATCGCTGGTCACGAGAGCATTTCCAGCGGCGATGTCAGGCTTGGCAACACCGTCGTGACCGATCTGGCGCCCGCCCGGCGCGGCACGGCGATGATGTTCCAGTCCTATGCGCTGTTTCCGCATCTCGATCTCGTCGACAATGTCGCCTTCAGCCTCAAGATGAAGGGCGTGGACAGGGAGACCCGGCGCACAAAGGCGCTGGACATGCTGCGCCTGATGCAGCTCGAGCCTTATGCCGGCCGCCGCCCGGCCCAGCTTTCCGGCGGGCAGCAGCAGCGCGTGGCGCTGGCGCGCGCGCTCATTACCGATCCCGAGGCGCTGTTGCTGGACGAGCCGCTTTCGGCGCTCGATCCCTTCCTCAAGATCCGCATGCGCGCAGAGCTGAAGAAGCTGCAGACTTCACTCGGCATCACCTTCGTCCACGTCACCCACAGTCAGGAAGAGGCGATGGCACTGGCCGATATCATCGTCGTCATGAATGACGGCCGCATCGAGCAGGCCGCGACCCCGCGTGAGGTTTTCGAGCGACCGGCGACCGCTTTCGTCGCCCGTTTCATGGGCGACCACAATGTCATTTCCGGACGATTCAGGGAAAGGTCCGGCGAGCTGGTAACGCTTGAAGTCGCAGGCGGCGGCACATTTACCGCGACAGGCGCGGCGCCGGATGACGGGGCGGTCGATATCGCCGTTCGCACCGATCGGGTGCGTGTGGGTGAGACCGATCAACCCGGTCTCGGTTTCACGGGCATCGTCTCCAATGTCGAGTATCGCGGCGCCACCGTGAAGATCGCCGTGACCGGCGCCGGCATGGAGGATTTCAACGTCATCCTCAGCGACGCCGCCTTTTTCGAAAACCCGGTCAGGACCGGCGACGCCATACCGCTTTCATGGAATGCGGCCGATGCCATCGTGCTCGGCCGGGTAGAGAAGTGACCCCAAAAATAACCAGAGGAGAACTTTGCAATGACCGATACCACCAGCAGCAAGAAGGGCCTGTCCCGCCGCGGCCTCCTGAAAGCGGGCGCGGCTGCCACGGGTGCGGCGATCGGCTCCGGCCTCATCACCGGCTTCCCGACCATCTGGGCGCAGAACCCCATCACCATCCGCCAGTTCGGCACCGGCGTCTCCAACCTCAACGCCATTGCCGAAAAGTGCAAGGCGGACCTCGGCATCACGCTTGAGATGACGGCGACGGATTCCGACGCCGCTGCCCAGCGCGCCGTCACCCAGCCGAACTCCTACGATATCGCCGATATCGAATACTGGATCCTGAAGAAGGTCTATCCGGCCGGCGTCATCCAGCCCATGGAAATCAAGAAGCTCAAATATTACGACAAGATCGTGCCGCTGTTCAAAAACGGCAAGCTGAAGCCTGACAGCGTGGTCGCGCAGGGCACTGCGCCGCACACGGTCGGTTACGTCGAGAAGCCAGGCGACAAGACATTTGCCAAGGGTGAGACCGATTATTTCACCATGGTTCCGACCATCTACAATGCCGATACGCTCGGCATCCGCCCCGATCTCGTCGGCCGCGATATCACCAGCTGGGCCGATATCATGGACCCCAAATTCAAGGGCAAGACCTCCATCCTCAACATCCCGTCCATCGGCATCATGGACGCGGCGATGATCATGGAAGCCATGGGCAACATCAAATATGCCGACAAGGGCAACATGACGAAGGCGGAAATCGACAAGACCATCGATTTCCTCATCAAGGCCAAGAAAGACGGCCAGTTCCGCGCCTTCTGGAAGAGCTTCGACGAAAGCGTCAACCTCATGGCCTCGGGCGAAGTCATCATCCAGTCCATGTGGTCACCGGCCGTTGCCGCGGTCCGCTCGAAGGGCATCGCCTGCAAATATCAGCCGCTGAAGGAAGGCTATCGCTCCTGGGGCGGCGGTCTCGGTCTCGCCAAGCATCTGTCCGGTGCGAAGCTCGATGCAGCCTATGAATATATCAACTGGTACACCGCGGGCTGGGTCGGCGCCTACCTCAACCGTCAGGGTTATTACTCCGCCGCCATGGAAACCGCGAAGGAGCACATGACCGCCGACGAGTGGGGTTACTGGGTCGAGGGCAAGGCCGCTCAGGGCGATATCATCGCGCCAGACGGCAAGGTCATGGAAAAGGCCGGTGCCGTGCGCGATGGCGGTTCCTTCGAGGAGCGCATGGGCAAGGTGGCGTGCTGGAACTCGGTCATGGACGAAGACCGCTACATGGTTCGCCGCTGGAACGAGTTCATCGCGGCGTGATGCTTTCAGGACGACCGGCGGCAAGTCCCGCCGGTCAATTGTGACAGGCACCCACCTCTCGACGTCATCCTCGGGTCAAGCCGAGGATGACGTCGAGGGTGTGGCGGACCTTCCAACGTGCCCGCTGGCGGCAATGCCGCCGGCACTTCTGCAAATCCACAGAAAGGCTCCCCATGGTGACGGTCAGACTCATCGGCGTCAGCGACAAGAAGGACAGACCGCCCCGCAGCTTCGCGCTGCCGCAAAAACTCGTCTCCTATGTGCAGGCTGCCCCGCTTTTCCTGATCCTCGGCTTTTTCCTGGCTCTGCCGATCCTGATGATCGCCGTCGTCAGCTTCTGGGATTACGATTTCGCCCAGATGTATCCTGATTTCGTGACCTTCAATTACAGCGAGACACTGGGATCGTGGGTCACCTGGCAGACCTATCTAAATACGCTGAAATATGCAGCGATGGTCTGGGCCATCACGCTGTTCTGCGGTTTTTGGGTGGCTTATTTCCTCGCCTTTCACATCCGCACCACCACCATGCAGATGGTGCTGTTCCTTGTCTGCACCGTGCCCTTCCTGACGTCCAACATCATCCGCATGATTTCGTGGATACCCGTTCTGGGGCGAAACGGTCTCGTCAACAGCGCGCTGGTCGGCACCGGCATCATCCCCGAGCCGATCGAATGGCTGCTCTATTCCGATTTCGCCGTGGTGCTGGCCATGGTGCATCTTTATACGCTGTTCATGGTCACGCCGATCTTCAACACGCTGATGCGCATCGACAAATCCTTGATCGAGGCGGCGCGCGACGCTGGTGCGACCGGCTGGCAGACGCTCACCAATGTCATCATCCCGCTCGCAAAACCCGGCATGGCGATCGGTAGCATCTTCGTTGTCACGCTGGTCATGGCCGATTTTTCCACGGTTCAGGTCATGTCGGGCGGCCAGAGCGCCTCGGTGGCGCTGATGATGAAGAACCAGATGTCGCTGCTGCAATATCCGGCCGCTGCCGCCAATGCCGTCATCCTGCTCGTCCTCGTTCTCCTGATGGTCGCGGGCATCCTGCGCATCGTCGATATCCGCAAGGAGCTTTGATTATGCATCGGGAAAAACGCGGCCGCGAATTCTATATCCTCGCTTTCTTTTTCGCCCTCTTCGTGCTGTTTCTTTACGGCCCGTTGTCGGCCATCCTCATCCTCGCCTTCCAGGGGCCGAACGGAGGCCTGACGTTCCCGCTGAACGGCGTCTCGCTGCACTGGTTCGGCAATCTCTTCGAACAGCAGGCAGTCGGCGATTTCGGCGGATCGTTCCGCCGTTCCTTCGCTCTCGGCCTGATGGTCATGGTCGTAACCGTGCTCGTCTCTTTGCTGGCAGGCCTTGCCTTCCGTCGCAAATTCATCGGCGCGACGCCGCTGTTTTATCTGTCGGTCGCCAGCCTGGTGGTGCCTTCCATCATCATATCCCTTGGCATTGGTGTTTTGTTTCAGCAGCTTGGGCTTGAACCTTCATGGTATACATCAGCTTTTGGCGCGCATCTGACCTGGACGTTGCCCTTCGGCGTTCTCATCATGCTTGCAGTCTTCAACCGGTTTTCGCCGTCCTATGAGGAGGCGGCGCGCGATCTCGGTGCGTCCTCATGGCAGACCTTCGCCCATGTGGTGCTGCCGATGATCGCGCCGAGCCTGATCGGTGTCGGCCTCTTCGGGTTCACGCTTTCCTACGACGAGTTCGCCCGCACGCTGATGACGTCTGGCACCTACAACACGTTGCCGCTGGAAATCTACGGCATGACCACCAATGTCACGACCCCTGTGCTTTATGCGCTCGGCGCCGTTACCACCCTGTTTTCCTTCCTGGTGATCGCGGCCACGCTCGGCCTGATCGTCACGCTCAATCGACGCCATTCGCGCGGATGAAGAAACCCAAGATGCGCATTCTCGTCATCAATCCCAATACCACGCAGTCCATGACCGCGACCATCGCCGACGCCGCGACACGGGTGGCGGGCCGCGATACGGAAATCCTCGCCGTCACCTCTTCCATGGGGCCTGTCTCCATCGAAGGTTATTACGACGAGGCATTCGCGGTGCCTGGCCTTCTGCTGGAGCTTGCCAAGGCTCCGGCGCTGCGCGTCGACGCGGCGATCATCGCCTGTTTCGATGATACCGGGCTTGATGCGGCCCGGGCTCTTGCAGACATTCCCGTCATCGGCATCTGTGAGGCGGCGGTTTCCGCCACGGCCTTCATCGCGCAGAAATTCACCATCGTCACGACGATGGAACGGTCCCGGCTGCCGCTCGAACATCTCGTCCAGCGCTATGGCATGTCTTCCCGCTGCAATGTCCGCGCCGCCGACATTCCGGTTCTGTCGCTGGAAGAGGCGGGTTCGAATGCACGCGAAAGGCTGCGGGAGGAAATCTCCCTGGCGCTGAGGCAGGATCGTGCCGAGGCGATCGTGCTCGGCTGCGCCGGCATGGCCGACCTGACGGCGGAACTCCGCGCCGAATTCGGCGTCCCTGTCATCGACGGCGTCGCAGCAGCCGTTAAACAGGCGGAAGCACTGGTATCCATGGGGCTCTCCACCGCCAAGCGCGGCGCTTATGCCACGCCGGTCCCCAAGCCCTATCGCGGATTGCTGGACATGTTTCAGCCGGGCAGGAGCGGCGGGATGCCGGAGGGCGGCTGAGACGTTTCCCGGTCCGGTTCACACGGTGCTGATTTCGCAAGGCCCTTCATATCCCTGTCGTAATAGTGTCTGATACCCTCGGCGTTTCAGTGCGGACGATGTGTATGCGCAGCCGCCATACGCTTAGGGAGCTATCGTTGAATTCCTCGACACCCACGATTTCGAACGACACCGCGCGTCACAAAATCGGAACGCCCGGCGAAGTTTTCGCGGCCTTTTTGAAGCTCGGGGTCACGTCCTTTGGCGGCCCCATCGCTCATCTCGGTTATTTTCGCGATGAGCTGGTCGTCCGGCGCAAATGGGTCGATGAAGCCGGTTATGCGGACCTCGTGGCGCTCTGCCAGTTTCTGCCCGGTCCCGCTTCCAGCCAGGTGGGCTTTGCGCTCGGACTGCTGAGGGCAGGGCCGCTCGGGGCGCTGGCCGCCTGGACGGCGTTTACGCTGCCATCTGCCATTCTTCTCGTCGCTTTCGCAATGGTCGCCGCATCCATCGAAGGCCCCGTCGGCACGGGCCTGCTGCATGGATTGAAGATAGTCGCTGTTGCCGTGGTCGCCCAGGCGGTATGGGGAATGGCAAAAAGCCTCGCACCGGATCGTGAGCGCGCGACCATCGCGATGGCCGCCATCGTCTGTGTCGTGTTCATCGCCGGCGCTTTCGGGCAAATCCTGGCGCTTTGCGCCGGAGCGCTCGCCGGGCTGGTCTTCTGCCGCGCCGTCTCGGCGGGGTCGACCAGCCATATTGCCTTCCGCGTGTCGAAACGCGTGGGATATGTTTCGCTTGCGGCTTTCGCCCTTCTTCTCGTTCTGCTGCCGGTTTTTGCGGCGGGCGCGGCCTGGCAGGGGCTCTCCTTGTTTGACGCCTTCTATCGGGCCGGCGCGCTGGTCTTCGGCGGCGGCCACGTGGTGTTGCCTCTTCTGCAATCCGAAGTCGTCGCCTCGGGCTGGGTCACCAGGGATGCCTTCATTGCCGGCTATGGCGCAACGCAGGCCGTGCCCGGTCCGCTCTTCACTTTTGCTGCATATCTCGGCGCGGTGGCGGGCCCTCAGCCGAACGGCGTGGCGGGCGCAGCCATCGCTCTCGTCGCCATCTTCCTGCCCGGCATGTTGCTTCTCGTCGGCGCACTTCCTTTCTGGGAGGGTTTTCGCCGGCATCCTCTGGCGCAGGCGGCCATGCGCGGCGCCAATGCCGCGGTGGTCGGCATATTGGGCGCGGCGCTTTATGATCCCGTCTGGACCAGCGCCGTCTTCACCCCCAGGGATTTTGCACTGGCGCTTGCGGGTTTCATCCTACTGACGGTCTGGAAAGCGCCGCCATGGGTCGTCGTTCTTCTTTGCGCGGCCGGCGGCGTGGCGCTCGCCCTCGTGTAAAGGCTTCAGGCAGTGCCGATGCTGTCGAACAGCCACTCGGAAAAGACCTGCATGGCTGGGGTCGGCGGTTTCGATTGCAGCCGGGTCAACCAATAGCTACCGAGCGATACGGTGACGGGAAAAGGTTGGACGACCGCTCCGGAAGCCAGATGCCGTGAAAACATCGACGGCGGCGCCAGCGCGACACCGAGCCCTTGCAGGGCGGCCTCCATCATCCCGAGCGACGTGTCGAAGACAATGCCGGCATTGACCTGTGCCGCCGGCGTGACGCCCGCCGCCGCAAACCAGCTGCTCCATTCATCGGCGCGGTAACTGCGCAGCAATGTCGCTTCCATCAGGTCGGCCGGCGCTTTCAGCGTTTCCGCCAGTTTCGGCGTGCACAGCGGCGAAAGCGGCGCGTCAAAGAGACGAAACGCATCCGTGCCGTGCCACGAGCCCTGACCGAAACGAATGGCGAAATCCAGCCCCTCTGCCGCCATATCCACCCGGTTGTTGTTGGTGGAAACCCTGACGTCAATAAAGGGGTGGCGCTTCTGAAACGCCTGCAGGCGCGGCAGCAGCCAGCCGACCGCGAAGGTGCCGACAACGCCGAGAAACAGCAGTTCGCGCACCTGCCCGGCCTCGATGCGGTCAAGCGTCGTTGCCATCTGGTCGAAGGAACTGGTCACCGTCGGCAGCAGGGCTTCGCCTTCCGCAGTTATCTTCAGGCCGCGCGGAAGACGCTGAAAAAGCGCGACGCCCAGCCGCTTTTCCAGCCCCTTGACCTGCTGGCTCACAGCCGCCTGCGTCACGCATAGTTCGATCGCCGCGCGGGTAAAGCTCAGATGCCGCGCGGAAGCTTCGAACGCGCGCAGACCGTTCAGGGGAAGAAATTGACGGACCATTCGAGACCTAGATTTTCTTGTGTCTCCTCCGAGATATCATGATTTGTTCGTGCAATGTAGGGCGGCTAAACGTCTTTCGCGCTGGCTGGGGAAACGCCTGATATCCACCTGAGGTTTTGGAGACGCGACAGATGAATTTTCACCGCAGACATATCGTATGGACGGCCATGCTTTCGGCGATCCTCCTCACGCCGGCTCTGGCCGCCGACGAGGCGAGGCTGAAGGCGATAACGGATGCGGCGATCAAGCCCATCATGGAAAAGAACGGCATACCCGGGCTTGCGGTCGGCATCAGCGTCGATGGAGAGAGCTACATCTTCACTTACGGCGCGATGTCAAAAAGCACCGGCCAGCCGGTGACGGCTGAAACGCTGTTCGAACTCGGCTCCATCAGCAAGACATTCACGGCTACCCTTGCGACCTACGCCGAGGCGAACGGGCATTTGTCGCTGTCCGGCAGGGTCAGGGATTATCTTCCGGGCATGAAGGGCACCGCTTTCGGTGACGTTACATTGACGCATCTCGGCACCCACACCGCAGGCGGCTTTCCGCTACAGGTGCCTGACAATGTCAATACGGAGACGCAGCTGCTGGCTTATCTCAAGAGCTGGAAGCCTTCTTACGGCGCCGGAACGCACAGGACCTACGCCAATCCCAGCATCGGCATGCTCGGCTACATCACGGCAAAGGCGATGGGGCAGGGCTACGACGCCGCCATGCAGGACACGCTCTTTCCTGCGCTCGGCCTGAAGGACACGTTCACGGTCGTTCCCCAGGCGAAATTGGCCAATTATGCACAGGGCTACACGCGAAACGACGAGCCGGCCCGCCTGTCGCCGGGCATTCTCTCTTCGGAAGCCTATGGCGTCAGATCGACGGCGACAGACATGATCCGCTTCGTCAACGCGAATCTGGGGCTTGAAAAGCTGGACGGCAAGATCCGGCAGGCGATCGCAAGCACCCATACCGGTTATTTCGCGGTCGGCGCCATGACGCAGGATCTCGTCTGGGAGCAATATGCCCGGCCTGTCGCCTTGAAGACGCTTGTCCAGTCCAATTCCGGCGCTCTTCTCAAGACCGTTCCGGTGCAGGAAATCGCGCCGCCCCTGAAGCCCGGACAGGATGTCTTCGTCAACAAGACGGGTTCCACCAATGGTTTTGGCGCCTATGTCGCCTTCATCCCTCAACGGAAACTCGGCATCGTCATACTGGCCAACAAAAACTATCCCAATGAGGATCGTGTCACGGCGGCCGTTGAGATTTTGACGACTGTCGACACGGCGGACTGATATCCGCCCGATGCTTCCTTGCCGTGCCGGCGCGGGGCGCACTCCCGCCGGCGCCAAACGCATTTCGATCCCGCCGCCCGGATGACAGCGAGAACCAATCGCGCTACCGGAGAAAAGATACGCCGGCCACCGATTCGATCTCGGCCGACCGCGCTTATCATCAAAAGGCAACTCTTTTTGCGCGGCTGCGATCTGCGACGGAAAAGCCGTCAGTTTCGCGCCGGGCGGTTCGTGGGGGACGACGATGAGCGACACGGGTGGTTATTTTCCTCGCTGGCGATTGAAAACCGAAGGGCGCATCATGCCGGATGAGCGATTGCCCGCCGGGCAGACCGCGGTGCTCGGTTTGCAGCACGTCGTGGCCATGTTCGGCTCCACGGTTCTCGCGCCGCTGATCATGGGCTTCGATCCGAATGTATCGATCCTGTTTTCCGGTATTTCCACGCTGATCTTCTTCATCGCCGTTGGCGGTCGCGTGCCGAGCTATCTTGGTTCATCCTTCGCCTTCATCGGCCCCGTTCTGGTGGCGACCGGGGCGGCGGCGGGCGCGGCAAGCCCGAATATCGCGCTTGCGCTCGGCGGCATCATCGCCGCGGGCGTGCTTTATGCACTGATTGGCGTGATCGTCATGATTGCCGGTCATAACTGGATCGAGCGGCTGATGCCGCCGGTCCTGACGGGGGCCATCGTCGCCGCCATCGGCCTCGTGCTCGCGCCCATCGCGATAGCCAGCGCCTCCGGCTCCGGCCCTGGCAATCCCGATGGCGACCAGCTGTCGCGATGGATTGCCATTCTGACGGTCACCTCGGTCGGTGCGATTGCCGTCTATGCGCCCGGAATGGCGCGGCGCTTGCCGATCCTCATCGGCGGCGCGATCGCCTATCTCGCCTATCTCTTGGTGGCGAACGGTCTCGGCCTCGGCAAACCGGTTGATTTTTCAGGCGTCGCCGCCGCAGCCTGGTTCGGATTGCCAACCTTCACCACGCCGGTCTTTTCCGCGTCGGCAATCGCACTGATAGCTCCGGTCGTCGTCATCCTCGTGGCGGAAAATCTCGGGCACATCAAGGCAATCGGCGCGATGACCGGCAGGAACCTCGATCCCTACCTCGGTCGGGCCTTTATCGGCGACGGCATCGCGACCATCTTCTCCGGCGCCTTTGGCGGAACCGGCATGACCACCTACGCAGAGAACATGGGCGTCATGGCGATAACCCGCATCTTCTCGACGCTCGTTTTCATTGTCGCGGCTTTGGTGGCCATCCTCCTCGGCTTTTCGCCGAAGTTTGGCGCGCTGATACAGACGATACCCGGGCCGGTCATCGGCGGCCTGTCCGTCGTCGTCTTCGGCCTCATCGCGGCAACCGCCGGGCGCATTTGGGTGGAAAACAAGGTCGACTTTTCCGAGCCACGCAACCTCATCACGGTGGGTATCGCCCTTGTTCTGGGGGCAGGAAATTTCAAGCTGAATGTGGGCGGATTCACGCTCGATGGCATCGGCACGGCCACAATCGGCGCCATCGCCTTTTATCATCTGCTCGGCCTCGGCAAGCCGTCGCAGGGACGATAAGGCGGGGAGTGCCGGCGCGACCTGGCGGCGAAGATGTGGGATGGGCGAAATATCGCGCATCCCCGCGCTTACAGGCATGCGACATCTTGTCAGCGGCCCCCGGTTGGCGTAGTCGAAACCGACAGAAACCCGGGGGCGACCAGCACTACCGTTTGGTGGCGCTGTGTTCGGCTCTATAGACATCATGACGTTGGGATTGCGATGAACCTTTACTTGGATTACCTGGCTGAAATCAAAAGCAGAGAACCACAGGGACTTGCGCCCAAGCCGATCGATGACGGTGCGTTGACCGCCGAAATCATCGAACTGATCAAGGATGCAGGCAGCGAACACCGCGCCGATGCCCTGAAGTTTTTCATTTATAACACATTGCCGGGAACCACGAGCGCCGCCGGTGTGAAGGCTGCGTTTCTGAAGCAGATCATCCTCGGCGACGTCATCGTCCCCGAGATTACCCCGACCTTCGCGCTGGAACTGCTGTCGCACATGAAGGGCGGCCCGTCGATCAAGGTGCTGCTCGACATCGCGCTCGGCAACGATGCCGCAATCGCCACCAAGGCGGGTGAAGTGCTGAAGACCCAGGTCTTCCTTTACGATGCCGACATGTTCCGCCTGCGGGATGCCTACAAGGCCGGCAACGCGATTGCCCGGGACGTGCTTGAAAGCTACGCCAAGGCCGAGTTCTTCACCAAGCTTCCCGATGTCGAGGACGAGATCAAGGTCGTCACCTTCATCGCCGCCGAAGGCGATATTTCGACCGACCTCCTGTCGCCGGGCAATCAGGCGCATTCGCGCTCCGACCGCCAGCTGCACGGCCAGTGTATGATCTCGCCGGAAGCGCAGGCGCAAATCGTCGCGCTGCAGAAGCAGCACCCCGACAAGCGGGTGATGATGATCGCCGAAAAGGGCACGATGGGCGTTGGCTCCTCGCGCATGTCGGGCGTCAATAACGTGGCGCTGTGGACCGGCAAGCAGGCCAGCCCCTACGTGCCCTTCGTCAACTACGCCCCCATCGTTGCGGGCACCAACGGCATTTCGCCGATTTTCGCCACCACCGTCGACGTGACGGGTGGCATCGGCATCAACCTGAAGAACTGGGTGAAGAAGCTCGGCGAAGACGGCAAGCCGATCCTCAACAATGACGGCAACCCCATCCTTGAGCAGAAATATTCGGTCGAGACCGGCACGGTCCTCAAGATCGACGCCAAGAATCGCAAGCTGCGGGACGAAAACGGCACCGAGCTGGTCGATCTCGCTTCGTCCTTCACGCCCCAGAAGATGGAATTCATGAAGGCTGGGAGCTCCTATGCCATCGTCTTCGGCAAGAAGCTCCAGACTTTTGCCGCTGGAACGCTTGGCGTCGAGGCGACCCCTGTCTTTGCACCGAACAAGGAAATTTCGATCGAAGGCCAGGGCCTTACCGCCGTCGAGAAGATCTTCAACCGCAACGCCGTTGGCGTGACGCCTGGCAAGGTGCTGCATGCCGGTTCCGACGTTCGCGTCAAGGTCAACATCGTCGGTTCGCAGGATACGACCGGCCTGATGACCGCGCAGGAACTGGAAGCGATGGCGGCCACCGTCATTTCGCCGCTGGTGGACGGCGCCTATCAGTCCGGCTGCCACACGGCGTCCGTCTGGGACAAGAAGGCTCAGGCCAACACGCCGAAGCTCATGGCCTTCATGCACAATTTCGGCGTCATCACCGGCCGTGATCCGAAGGGCGTCTATCACTCCATGACGGACGTGATCCACAAGGTTCTGAACGACATCACCGTTGATGACCGGGCAATCATCATCGGCGGCGACAGCCACACCCGCATGTCCAAGGGCGTCGCCTTTGGTGCGGACTCCGGCACCGTCGCTTTGGCGCTCGCCACGGGCGAGGCGACCATGCCGATCCCGCAATCGGTCAAGGTCACCTTCAAGGGAACGATGCAGCCCTACATGGACTTCCGCGACGTGGTGCACGCGACGCAGGCGCAGATGCTGCAGCAGCACGGCGACAACGTGTTCCAGGGCCGTATCATCGAAGTCCATCTCGGAACACTGCTTGCCGACCAGGCTTTCACCTTCACCGACTGGACGGCCGAGATGAAGGCCAAGGCGTCGATCTGCATTTCCGAAGACGAAACGCTGATCGAGTCGCTGGAGATCGCCAAGTCGCGCATCCAGATCATGATCGACAAGGGCATGGACAATGCCGCACAGACGCTTAAAGGCCTGATTGCGAAGGCGGATCAGCGCATTGCGGAAATCCGTTCCGGTGAAGTTCCAGCATTGAAGCCTGACGCGAATGCGAAATATTTCGCTGAAGTCGTCGTCGATCTCGATGTCATCAACGAACCGATGATCGCCGACCCCGACGTCAACAACAACGACGTTTCGAGACGCTACACGCACGATACGATCCGTCCGGTTTCCTATTATGGCGCCACCAAGAATGTCGATCTCGGCTTCGTCGGCTCGTGCATGGTGCATAAGGGCGACGTGAAGATCGTCGCGCAGATGCTGCGCAACATCGAAAAGACCGAAGGCAAGGTCGAATTCAAGGCTCCGCTCGTCGTTGCCGCGCCGACCTACAACATCATCGACGAGCTGAAGGCGGAAGGGGATTGGGAAATCCTCCAGAAATATTCCGGCTTCGAATTCGATGACATCAACCCGAAGACAACGAACCGGACCGAATACGAAAACATCCTCTATCTGGAACGCCCTGGCTGCAACCTGTGCATGGGCAACCAGGAAAAGGCAGCCAAGGGTGACACGGTTCTGGCAACCTCGACGCGTCTCTTCCAGGGCCGTGTCGTTGAAGACAGTGCCGAAAAGAAGGGTGAATCGCTTCTGGCCTCCACCCCGGTCGTGGTGCTGTCCGCCATTCTCGGCCGTACGCCGAGCATCGAGGAGTATCGTTCCGCCGTCGAGGGCATCGACCTGACGAAGTTCGCTCCGCCGAAGACGACGCCGATCGATTCCCAGTCGGTGCATTATTAATCCGCAATACCGCCTGCATCTGGATGCGGGACAGTGCGGTGAATGAAAGAGGGCGGCGGGGAGATATTCCCGCTGCCCTTTTTGTATTGGCCCTTGTCGCTGGCCCGCCGGGCCTTGAGCATTATCAAGACAATAGCCGTTTGCGGCATGCCGAATTGTCAGCACTTGCATGGCAAGGGTAACACTTCGTTTAGTTGTTTTGTGAAATCTAAAATACGCAGGTTCCAAGGTTTTATCGGTGGAGCCGGTAGAACAAGCGGACCCGTCACGACCTGCCCTGCGGTTCGAAAAAGGCACCCGCTTGTCGCCCTATGAGGAGGGGCAACAGCTACCCGCGATGTTTCATCATATGGTTCCCCCGGCCACCCGTGCGGCGGCAGGAGGAGCGCTTGCCTTGAGGCCGTTCATGTCATTCCTGAAGAATACCAAGATAAAAACGAAGGTCGTTTTTGTCATCTCGCTGATGAGCCTGATGTCGCTTTCCGGCATAAGCTATGTCAGCCTGCAATATAAAAGCACCGATAATGTCTATAGTGATTTCATCGGCCACGAGGCCCTTGCTGCGGTGCTGAACGCCAGAACAAGCGGAAATCTCAATGCGCTCGGCATGCAGATGCTTCGCGCCAGCCTCAACGATCCGGCCAGCAGCGATTTCGAAGCGGCCGTAAAGACCTTCAGGGCAGATCGCAAGCAGCTCGAGGAACGCCAGAACAAGATCATGGAACTCGTGCCGGCCCGCACGGACGCCGCGCGGGATATCCTCAAGGGTGTTGTCGAAGTCGAGGAAATCGGCAATCAGGTCATTTCCCTCATGCAGGCAGGACAGCGGGCCGAAGCCCAGCAGATGGCGCTTAACGTCCTGCGGAAAATCACCGAGGTTTCGCCGAAAATCAGTGCGGGTAACGAACAGCTCATCCAGGTCATGAATGAGGGCCGGGAGCGCCTTACCGCAAGCACGAATACGACGATCTGGACGGGTGTTGTCACACTCGCACTCATGTCTCTGGCCGTGATCGCGCTTGGCCTGCTCATCTCGTCCCGCGGCATTACCACGCCGATTGCACGCCTTCGCGCCCGCATGGAAGCGCTGGCGGCGGGGGATACTGCAAGCGAAATCGTCGGCATGGATCGCAAGGATGAAGTTGGCCAGATGGCCGCAACCGTTCAAGCGTTCCGCGAAAGCGCAGTGGAGCGCCTGCGGCTCGAGGCTGAAACGGACGCGAACCGGTCCATGTCCGAAAAGGATCGGATCGAGCGGGAGAAACAGAAGGCGCAGGAAGCCGCCGACGTTCAGTTCGCGGTCAACAATCTTGCCACCGCGCTTTCGAAGATCGCCGAAGGCGATGTCACTTACCGCATAGCGCAGCCGTTTGTGCCGAGCCTGGACGGTATTCGCGGCGACTTCAACAGGGCCGCGGAACAGCTGCAGTCGACGCTCAACCAGGTGGCGCAGAATGCCCGTGGCATCGATTCCGGCGCAAACGAAATCCGCGCAGCGGCCGACGATCTGGCGAAACGGACGGAGCAGCAGGCTGCGGCCGTAGAGGAGACCGCTGCGGCACTGGAAGAGATCACCACGACGGTGAAGGATTCGACCAAACGGGCGCAGGAAGCGGGACACCTCGTCAGCCGCGCGAAGATCGGCGCCGAAAGATCCGGAGACGTGGTGCAGAAGGCCGTTGCCGCGATGGAACAGATCGCGACATCCGCGAATGAGATTTCCAATATTATCGGCGTTATCGATGAGATTGCCTTCCAGACCAACCTTCTGGCACTGAATGCCGGGGTGGAGGCTGCCCGTGCGGGCGAGGCGGGCAAGGGCTTCGCCGTTGTCGCGCAGGAGGTTCGCGAACTGGCGCAGCGTTCCGCAGGCGCCGCCAAGGAGATCAAGAACCTGATCACGACCTCGAACGGTCAGGTCCAGCAAGGCGTGCAGCTCGTCGGAGAGACCGGCAAGGCATTGGAACTGATCGTCACGGAAGTGCAGGAGATCAACCGCCACGTGGCGGCGATTGCGGAATCGGCACAGGAACAGTCCTCCGGTCTCCAGCAGATCAATACGGCCGTGAACCAGATGGACCAGGACACCCAGAAGAACGCCGCAATGGTGGAGGAGAGCACCGCGGCAAGCCACGGGCTCGCACGCGAGGCGTCGTCGCTCAACCGGCTGATCGCCCAGTTCAAGCTGTCTGAAGCCGGTTACAGCGAGGCGTCCGCGCCCGTGCGAACCGCTTCGTCGGCCGACAGACCGGCGACCTCACCGGCCCGCGCCCTTGGCGGCCGGATCAGGGCGGCGTTCTCCGGCAACGCGGCACTGAATACGACAACGGATAATTGGGAGGAGTTCTGATACCCACTCTGCCTTCACGCCCTCCATGGCGCTGAAAGCACTATTCCAGACAGGGGCACCGGGGTCGGGTTTTTAGCCTGAGCCCGGTGTTCTGCTTTTCGGGACGGATCAGCCTGCCACTGCGCCGTGGCTATTCGTTGCCATTCGTCTTCATGCTGGTTAGGTTTGCCGCCATTGGGGCGGTGCCTGGGAGGGGAAGACATGATCGCAGCCTATATTGATGAATTCATCATGTTCTGCGTCGGCCTCTGGATGACGCTCGTGGGGTTCGGATATCTGTCCCTGTCGAGAAATCCAGCTCACCGGCCACCGGTGGCGCGTCACTTCAAGTGGATGGGCCCCATGCTGCTTATGATCGCGCTCATTCTGGCCATCGCTTCCTGATCCTTGAAGGTTGTCGTGTGGCGGCACTTTGCCTTTGGCTCGTTTTGCGGTAACAGGGAGCCATGATCAAGGCATCGAGTACCACCTGCATCTAGCTCCCGCCGCAGCGCGAGGAGCATCGGACGAGAAGCCAGCCGGCTTTTCGCCTGGTGTCGGCTTGCCGCAAGGCAAGCGAAAGCGAAGACATGCAGTGAGATTACTCAATGGAAAACTATTTCGAAAGCCCGTTCCGGGGCATCACGCTCGACAAGCAGGTAAAGAACCCAAACCTCGTGGTCGGAAAATACAGCTATTATTCCGGCTATTATCACGGCCACAGCTTTGAAGATTGTGCCCGTTATCTGCTGCCGGATGAGGGCGCGGACAGGCTGGTGGTGGGGAGCTTCTGCTCGATAGGTTCGGGCGCAGCCTTCATCATGGCGGGCAATCAGGGCCATCGCAATGAGTGGATCAGCACCTTTCCCTTCTTCTTCATGCCCGAAGTGCCGGAATTCGAGAATGCCGCAAACGGCTATCTGCCGTCCGGCGACACAGTCATCGGCAATGATGTCTGGATAGGCTCGGAAGCTGTCATCATGCCCGGTATTACCATAGGCGACGGCGCCGTGATCGGAACGCGTGCGCTGGTGACGAAAGATGTCGAACCCTACGCTATCGTCGGTGGCAATCCCGCGAAAATGATCCGCAAGCGGTTCGACGACGACTCGATCGAGCTGCTTCTGGAGATGAAGTGGTGGGATTGGCCGGGGGACCGGCTGAAAGCCGCGATGCCGCTCATGACCAGCGGCAATGTTGCGGAGCTTTACCGGTTCTGGCGGTCGGATAGCGCCCAGCCGTAAACAAACGGCCGGCCCGTCTCATCAAGGCGGGCCGAGCCTTTCCGAGGGCCGGACATGTGGGTCAGCGTCGCCGTCAGTAAGCGGTGTAGTCAGACCGGCATGAACGCCAAGACAGCTCCGTATCATCCTGCAAAGCCATCCTGTTGAGACATCACGCCGGGTTTCATAGTGATCAAGCCGCCGAATGAGGTCGCGCGGTGCGTGATCGCAGACGCCGGAGCCGGACGTCCATCTGTCTCCTGGCCTGAATGTCGCCTCGTCTGACGGCGACCGACATTCCTTCCACCCACGCCGTAACGGCGCCGTCATTGTCTCCCAACCGTGCACGGCATTCGCCGAGTTCTGCCCATACCGCCGAATAGTCGGGATCCTGCCGGATAGCCTCCTGCAGGTGATGCGCTGCATTTTCGAACTGCCCCGCTGCCGCCAGAGCCTTCGCGATTGAAAAGCGCAGAAGGGGACTGTCCCTCCCGTCTTCCAGCATCTTCATGAGTTTTGTTATCATCGTTGTCCCGGAGCAATGGTGAAACACCATGTATCGGTACGATCTCAAGCGCAGTTGAGGTCAAGCGGTATTTGGCGCGCTCATCCTGCATGGGCCCGCATGCGAACGCGTCCGACGACGACGTGCGCCTCCGTCAGGCTACGTCGCATCTCTCGCCCTCGCCGAGTTGAAATGACCACAGCCTGTGGGTTAAAGCACGGATGTCCCTTAGGATGGACACGATTCCCCCCAGAATTATGGGTTTGCATGATCCCCGTCGCATTGCCCTCCGTCGAAGCGTTGCTTCTCCTTGCCTTCTTTCTCATCACGACCCTTGTGTGGGGCGTCTGGTCACTATGGCTGTTGGTTCAATACATGGGCGGGCGCTGGAAGCGCCCGATGATCCTGCCTTACGGGCTGGTGACCGCGGTTGCGCTTTTCACGCTTTTTCGGTTCGGTGAATTTTATCTGGAGATGAGCGCTTACGACAGGGAGAGAGCAATACGTTATCAGCCGGAACTTCTGGAACCCGCACGTCTGGGCGGGATAGATATGCCCAAGGGTACGAAGCTCGAACTGGCCATTGCCGACAACAAGGAGGCCTTCGATAGGGCCGTGTTTCCGCATCCGGTGCGGATCGCGGATATCGACGCCGTTGAGATCGCCCGATATATCGCGATAAAAACCAATGAAAATTACGAAACGATCGGTTTCACCCCAGGCGACATGCGGATAACCGGTATTGGCGTGACCACTCAGAGCGACTGGCGTTGTGATGCAACGCAGCCCGTGGAGTTCGATCTCATGGCTGATGGCAGCATCTCTACCTTCAGCAAATGCATTCTCGCCGATGGCAATCTCGTTGACGGTATCAGCCTGCCGAAAGGCACCTCCCTGCGGGCCTCCACCGGCAATGTTTACACCGATGGCTTTGTCGATTCCGACAGATGGGTTCTCGATATACCGTCTGGGCAGACCATTCACATCGATGACTTCGATCTCTCAGAGGTAACGCTTGCCTTGAACGGCGAGCGAAAGCTCCACGAAATCAGCAGAGGCACTCTGTCAAAAGATGCCGCTCTTGGAACGCTTCACCATCCCGCTGGAACCAATATTCGTTATAATCCCCGCCATCTTCGCAATGACTACCCAGACGCATGGCTGATAATTCCGCCTCTGCCCGATCCCGGTGCTCCGCCGGTTCCATCGCCGGATATCGTTCAGAGCAGGGATGGCGAGGTTCTTGCGAATTGAGCCTGCGGCGAAGACCTGCAGGTGTCCCGCCTTGCCCTACCAGCCGTAGCTGAAGGTCAGGCCGCTGCCGTTATTGCCGTCCTGCACGACGTTGGTATCCGTGTTGCGGCCGTACTGAAAAATGCCATAGGCATTGTTGTTGCCGTTCTGCTGCAACGTCGCGGAGTGGCCTACGCCCCGTTGCCGGATAAAGCCGAGATTGCCGCCGCCGTTCTGGGCAATGCCGGCGGCGTTGCCGCGGCCGAGCTGGCGGATGTCGGCATCCTTCAGGCCGCGGTAGAGCGAATAGGCGCGGAGGCCCGTCGAAAGCAGGTCGCCATCGGCGGCATTGCCGGGTGCGAGATCGAAGGAGATGCGACCGCCGGCGTGGGCCGGTGCCGGAGAACCAAGAGGTGCGAGGCCCCCGACGAGCATGGTAACAGTCATGAGTTTCAATATGTTGCGCGTCATTCTGATCTCCATCCGTCAGCGCCTTGCCGATGATCGATAATCGCATTTCGCAACTGAACCTGATCGGAACTGCCCGTTCACACGTCGTTCAGTCGCTTGGCAGGATCCAAAGAAAAGGGCGCCTGAAGTGGCGCCCTTCACGGAGATAATTTACGGGCATGTCTTGGCTTAGTCGCCATCAACCTGCTTTGTGCAGCTGAAGCTCCGGCCATCGATCACCATATCGAGCACCGCCTTATAGCGGGCTCCCTTCGCATCGAGCGTTACCGTGGTCAGCAGTTGCGGACGTCCGGCTGCGGCATCAAAGTCGCCGCCCTGATTGATCACCGAATGTCCGCCGCTTCCCGATTTTTCGACGTGAAACCCGTAGGTCCCGCCGGCAGTGACATCGGCTCCGGCAAAGGCCTCCAGCTTCACCATGCCCGCCTGCGACGTTGCCCTGATCTCGCAGACGTTTCCAGCCGTCGACTCCCGTGCGGTCGATATGGCCGCAACGGTGCCGGCGGGAAGCAGTGCCAGCGCAAGGATCGCCGCCAGGCGGCGCTTATGACTGATGCTGTGGGGCATGGCTGGTCTCCCGGATGATCTGATGTTTCGCGCCCGACCGGTTACACGTCGTGCGGCCGGTCAAGGGCAGGCTTGCACGAAGGCGGCGACATTGTCGTTGCCGCCCTGGCTCACATTGGCGCTGCATCCGCGGCCCACCTGGACACCGGCCGCGATGTTGCCGTTGCCGTCCTGCGTGAGGATGGTGGTGTGGTTGGAACCGAACTGGCCGATGCCGGCCACGTTGCGGCTGCCATTCTGATAGGTGGAGCCGTAATTGTCGTGCCCCTCCTGGCCGACAGCCGAGAGGTTATGCCGGCCATATTGATGACCGACAATCCGGTTGTAGCCGCCGTTCTGGTACGTGCGGATCCGGTTGCCGTAACCCTCCTGTGCACCGCCGGCAGAATTGGACCAGCCATATTGTTCGATGCGCACATCATTGGCCATGGCGGGTGCCGCGGCAGCGAAGCCGACGAGAGCGACGAGTGCACTTGCAATGAAAGACTTCCGGATCATGACGTGTCTCCTCAGGCGGATGGACCGCGGTTGAACGTCCCTGTTTTAGAACGTTCCACCGGAACGGAGGCTGAAGGCGTCATTCAGTCGTGGTTCATTGGCCGAAGCCAATAGGCGCCGGCATCGCTGAAATTTGCCTCCACCTTCCTGCGGTATCCTGACGGGACCGTAAACGCGTCTTCAGCGCCATATATCTGTCAGGCCGCCCGAAGCTCCGTGCACAGGATCGGTCTCCGGCTTCGGCAGGGATCTGATCCGCTCAACCATGTCAGCGCTGGCGGAGGATGTTTGAATATCGGCTTCCTGCCCGGGCGGATAAGCACCCACCACTTGAAAATCCGGGGAGGAGTTGAGTTTCATATGGCCTGTCCCGGCGGGCAGGATCAGGCAGTCACCGCGGGCAACATCGAGAATTTGCCCCTCAGGCCCGCCGATCTGCAAGGTCGCTTCGCCACGTCCGACGCCCAGAACCTCGTGTGCCCCACTGTGGTAATGGTGGTAGTCGAAAACGCCGTTGCGCCAGATGCCGCTCCATCCGTTGCGGGAAAATGTCGCTTCGAAATCCGCGGAATGAAAGTCCGCGCCGACATTGCGGTAAATGATCACGGGAAAGGTCTGGTTATTGGGGACCTGTCCGCTGGGGCCGAAGGTCAGTTGCTCGGTTTTCATGGCGATGCTCCTCATGACCGTTTCTACCGCGAACAATGCGGACCGAAATCTGGCAGCGCATTTCAGCCGCCCAGGTCATAATCACTCCGGAGAGCGGGCAGTTCCGCAATGTCTTGACGAAAACGCGGTTGCGGCGGTCTCAAGCCCGGCGAACCGGGCTTGAGACGTTTTCTGGCTGGTTTACTCGGCCGTCGCCTGAATATCGACCTTGTCGAGAAGGCCCATCGGATTGTCGGAAGCCGCAACCAGGTCGAAGACCCCGAGGCCATTGACGCCCGTGGATTTGACTGTGACAGTCAGGGTTCCAGGCGTGCTGATGAAGCGCACCAGCGCCTCCACCGCGCCTTGCAGCTTCGGCTGCTCCGCCGCCACCTGCTGCAGCATCACACTCGCCACCAGCGTCAGCGTGCCGCGCACCTGATCCTCGGTCATGTCGTTCTGCAGGGCATAGAGCTTGATCGCCTTGGCCATCAAGCCTTCGTCCCTGACGGTGAGCTTCACCTCACGGCCGGCAAGCCCGAAAAGCGCCGCCTGCGCGCGATTGACGTCGAAGGAGAAGAACTCCTCCGTAAAGCCGCTGACCAGTCCGGCAAGATTGACGCTGCCGAAATCCCTGCTGCTGAGCGAGATGTCGCGGATCACCAGATTGCTGTTCGGCTCGTCCCAGCCTGCGGAAAGGCCATAGGAGAAAGCCAGCGTCTCGAGACCCAGCTTGCGGGCTTCCACGAAAACGTCCTCCGTCGCGTCTGCGGGGATCGGAAGTGTGAGGTCATCCTGCCTGATCTCTATATCGGTCGGAATGCCGTTGAAGGGCTTGGTCAGCCCCATCTCGAAATTCTTGAGCGTGAACCTGATGCGTTCCGGCGTGCCGGTGGGTTCTTCCTCCGGCTCTTTCGGCGCGGCAATATCGACGTTGATGCCGCCGACGCGCACCCGGCCAAGTTCCGGTATCAGGCGATTGAACTGAAAGGTCTCGATCTCGGTTTCATCGAGCGCGATGATCTGGGAAATACCCTCGATCGTCGAACTCCAGTCGAAACCCTTGAGGCTTGCTTCCGCCACTTCGATCTTGCCGTCGCCGTCACCGATCGACAGACCGTTCAGGCCAAAGTCGAGCTTGCGGCTGTCCATCTGCATGTCGATGCGGTCGATGGCGGCCTTGACCCTTTTGCCGGCCGCTCCCTCTTTTTCATCCGGTGCGTCGGCCTTGAAGCCGATGAGCTGCATGTTGCTCCTGCCGATCATGTCGAGGATGGACACGACCTTGGCAAAAAGCGCCTGGCGTTCCTCCGGCGGAAGCTGGTCGGGATCCTTGGTGACCGTCAGTGCCTTCAGTGTGTCCAGCAGCGGTTCGGATGGCATGCGGGCGGTAAAGCCATCGCTGCGGATCTCGTCGTAGCTGAAACGGCCATCGCCATCGGAAAATGAAACCGTCTTGACGGAAAGCGGCCCATAGAGAGGTTTTGCCACCTTGTCGTCAGGGCCGGCCTTTTCCGTATAGAGCCGGGCGAGATAAGCGACGTCGATGTCCTGACCAGCGATCACGCCGGTCGACACCGCCACATGCTTGTCCTCAATCGCGCCGTCACTGTCGGGAAGCCGCATCTTGATGTCGTAGCTGCCCTTGTCGATCGAATACCGGGCGATACGGCCACCGGCGATCTCGGAGAGGACCAGGTTGCTGTAAACCGTCTTCTGCTCGGTGGTCGCGACCGACTGGCTCAACGTCAGCTCGGGCGTGGAGATGCGCGTCGCTGCGAAGCGCTCGATGCGGCGGGGCAGGGAGCCGCCGTTTCCTTCCGCCTGTGCGGACTTCTCGAACGCCGCATTCTCGATGCGGGCATGCGCCATGGAAAGCTTGCCGGTGGGCACATCCACATCGATGTTGCTCATGTCCAGCGCGCCATCCAGAAAGGGCAGCTTCGGACGACCGTCAATAGAGGCAATGCGAAGGTTTTTGCCATCTTCGAGCGGCAGCGTCAGATCGCGAACATGAATTTTCCCGAGGAAATCGACTTCCACGGAACCGGCAGTCGCGCCGGTGCGCGCAACCAGTTCCTTCACCTTCGCCTCGTAGAAGGTCTTGCCGCCGATGACACCTGCGGCCGCAACGGCGACAATTGCCACCGCCGCCCATAGCGCCCTGCGCCGACCCTTGCCGGTATGGCTGTTTTCCTGTTCCACGACGTTGGTCCTCTCTCACATACTGATCATATTGCGCGCCTTTTAAGCACGCAAAAGTTGCTTAGCAAGAGCTGATCGACGCCCGTGAAGGCCGCGCTACATCCAGACCGTCAACGCCATGCCGGCCACCACAGGTGCGGCGCCAGCGCAAGCGTCGGGCGAAGGGGCAGACGCGGCCTGACCGGCAATAAGCTTTGGGTGGGCAGGGCCTGGAATCCGCCGCGTCACGCGCCATTGATGATGTTGCAGATACCCTCGCGGATCACGTTCTTGTCCGCGATCTGTCCTGCCTGAATGTTGAAGACGGCGTCGATCCGCACAGCCGCACCCTTTTGCCGGGCCACCACCCGCAGCGTCTGAATTCTGCCGCTGCCGCTGGTCTCCTGGTGCGCGTCGATGGACGACAGCGACTTGTTGATCTGGATGCCCGAAAAACCTTCCGCCGCCACGGCCTGGGCGAGCTTTTGAAGCACGGCTGGCGCCTTCGCCTTCGGCAGCTCCTGCCAGGACTTGTAGGAAACAGCCGTCACCATCGGCACGCCGGAGACGGTGAAATTCTTCTCGCAGGAGGCCGCGAAAACGGGGCTCGAGAAGGTGATCAGGCCAAGAGCCGCTATGAGGTATTTCATTTCGAACAATCCAATCGTTGGTGAAGGCTGACGACAATCGGCCGTGTCAGAAGGTTGACCGTTTGCCTCTGTAGGTGGAGGGCGGCGGTAGAGCCTCATGGGCCTGCGCAAGCGTTTCAAGCCATGTGGCCAGCCCTTCGGGAACCTCTTCATTGCCCGCCTCAAGCGCCTCGATCCAGGAGAGTTCGCATTGCAGCGCGGAGGCGATGTTGATCGGCGTCTAGCGAATGACCCGCAGGCATTGGTTAAAGCGTTCTGGCGACATGATGATTTGATTTTTCCCCGTCTTTTTCCCGCCGAAGCTCACCCACCGGGCGGCGGGAGTCAATTGCTTTTTTGCAACTCTCGATGGCTTGTTTCACTTCTCGGCCGGGATTTGCCGGATGATAAACTTAGCTGATCGGCTAAGTTTTTGCTTGTGCCGCAATGATGAAACATGATAGTTAGCGATATGGCTAAGCATCATCCAGAGCTTTCACTCATCTTCCAGGCCCTTGCCGATCCCACACGGCGGGCAATTCTCGCTCGCCTCGGCAGCGGGCCGGCGCAGGTTACCGCATTGTCCGCTCCCACGGGTCTGCGCTTGCCCACGGTCATGCGCCACCTCGCCGTGCTTGAGGAGGCGGGGCTCATCGCCACATCCAAGGATGGGCGCGTGCGCACCTGCGCAATAGTACCTGAAGCGCTGGAGCCGGTGAGAACTTGGCTCGATGAACAACGGGCCGTGTGGGAGAGCCGGCTTGACCGGCTGGAGGCATTTGCAGTTCACGCCATGAAGGAGGAGGAACAATGACAACGAAACCCGGTCAACAAAGCGCACACGCTGAACCGCCACAAGACCGTTTTGCAACGCTCAGCTTCGAACGGGAAATTGCCGTTCCGCTATCGGCTCTGTGGCAGGTCTGGCTGTCACCCGCCGCCCGCGCGGTGTGGGCCTCTCCCTCACCCTCGGTGACAGTGGAATTCCTGGAGGCGGACAGCAGGCTGGGCGGTCGCGAAGTGTCGCTCTGCAAGGTCGCCGGCCAGCCGGATATTCGCTGTGAATGCGGCTGGCTGGAGCTTCAGCCAACCCGCCGCAGCGTGAATTACGAGGTGGTCTCATCCAGCGGCGTTACCCAGTCGGCAGCGCTGGTGACTGCCGATTTTCAGGCGGCGGACGAGCGTAGCCGCTTGACCGTAACGGTCCAGCTTTCCTCCCTAGCCGAGGATAAGCGCATGCAAGCCGGCGAGAATGTCAGCAAGCTGGCGAACGAGGCCGGCGTTAGCCGCCAACGGCTCTACGAGTGGCGAGATCATCTCAGGCTCTACGGCGATCTGAGTTCACGACGGCGAGGTCGACCCCCGAGAGTGGTGTCAATTGTTGACGGTGCTGCGCCATTGCAGACCGCTATGATCGCGCCTTCCCCTCAAGAACAATCGCTGACCAAGGCTAGACGCAGGGTTAGGGAATTGGAGCAGAAAATCGGCCAGCAGCAATTGGACATCGATTTTTTTCGCGAAAGTGACGGATCGCGTCGGTGTCATAAGCCTTGTCCGCAAGAAGCGTCGCACCGGGCCGCAATCCGCTCAGCAACTTTTCCGCCACCGGAGAAGTTGTCGTATGCTCCAAGTTGGCTGCTAGTTTACGGGCCGGAGAGTGTTTCAGGACCAGAATGTCACGCTACCAATTCTCTTCTTTATTATCTTTATGAGAATATAAGATTATTTGGCAGCGTGACAGCTATGTCCTCTTTAATAAACATCTCCGGTTAGGAAGAAATTTAATCTGGAGTGTGGGGGAGCGTGCGTGAATGCATGTCATCCTTTTGGATTCGCTTCTTCGCCCTGCATCGCTGCTGCCGTTCCCGGTCGTTCCGCCGCTTATAATCCCCGGCAGGATCAGCAACACCACTCTGGACGGAAGCTTCTCTCAGGACATGATCACCAAGCTTTTTGCAACCCTTCATCTGAGGACACGACGAGCATTCCGGAGAAAATTCGTCCAAGGTGTAGTGCATCCCAAAGCATGTCGGCCATCTATCGGTGGAGAGCTGCGGAACATCGACAATATCGTCAACCGGAAACTCCTTGTGGTCACTCTCCACAATCTCCATCGCTCTGTCGAAAACTTCTTCCGTAGCAATAGACCTGAAAAAATCCGCCGGAACCTGCTTTCTGTCGTAGGCGAAAATCTGGATCGCGCGGTGAAGAGGCATGCTGACGTCTTGGACGTATTGAAGAATAAACTGTCTGAAGTCGTCTTGTGCGGGGATGCCGCGATAGTTATCGATTCGGTAGGAAGGGTGCTCGACACGGGCTAGACCAGCGACGACATGCTCTCTCCATTTCTCCATCACATATTTTCTAAACCAAGGCGCCGACTTTTCATTTCCGTGGAGTTGGTTTGGCCGCGGAAACCTGTTGCGGTTGTCGCTCCGCTTCAACGCAAATTCAAAAGCCGCCTCGATATAGACTGGATAGGGAATTCCGAATTCGTCTGCCCGTTGGCGTGCGACCACCAACTGGCTCCTTTCACGTTGGGACTTCTTCATCGTGAGGGCATGGACCCCGCTCACATTCTTCGCGAATTGCATGTCGACCTCTGCCGCGAACTTTCGGCGATAGACTTGCTAATATGTCTTAGTAAAAAGCCTGTTTAATTCCTCGGACGACATGAACCGGTAGTCAAACCACTTCCTGCTGTGGAGCCGCCGCTCAGCCTCAAGCACGTCAGTCGGATGTTGCTGGATCGTCTCGATTAGGGAACGGATCCGCAATTGTTCTGGGGATTTCGGTGTTTTAGTCATAGCTCATCCTTCACGCCACTACGGCGAGTTAAGCAGGTTTCGATTTTTCGGATGAGCAGCCGGCAGCTCGTTTCAGTATATAGCGGAATCTTCGGCGGATTCTCAAAAATGTTCAAAAAAATCAGAGGTGGTCGGCTGGAGTTTTTTCGCCGGACGAGCAAATCAAAAAAAGCGTTCTCATCCACCGCTCGATAGTTTGGGGTAACTAAGGATGCCGAAAACGAGCAAAAAACGCGAAATCGGGCGTTTCGCGTCAACTTAGCGTAAAGGTAACGGCACCGAGTCTCTTATCGGACCATAGAAGCCCATTGCCAGCAGCACTTGCTGTTCCGGTAGATCTTTGGCGGTTTAGCCGCGTCTGAAGCCGCATATTTGTCAAAAGGTAAATCTGCAGCTTCTCGCAGGAGAGGTGGTTTGGATTTTGAAACTCGGTGGCTACCCAAGCCATCCCCTTCTGTTGAGACGATTTTTTCTAGGACTTCATGCGTCCCGGCGCACTACACGCAGAGCAACGACAAGTGCAGATCGTAGATCGGTCTACCCCAGACGCGCCACGAGTTCGTCTGCGATCAAATGGGTGTAACGCTTCAGAATCCTTATGTCGCGGTGTCCGGATATGCTGCTCACCTCGATCACATTCAAACCGCATTCGAACAGACGGCTGACGCCCTCGTGGCGTAGATCATGGAAGCGCAACCCTTTAATATCAGCACGTATCAGCAGCCGACGCCAAACCTGCTCAAGCGAACCGGCGCTCAGCGGAAATACCAGAGGCTGATCGACATCAGCGCGAGACTTCCATTCGGTCAGCGCTTCGAATGCGCGCTGTGACAGAGGCACATCACGACCGGAGCCGTTCTTGGTCATAGCAAGCGTAAGCACCCGGCGATTGTGCGAAAAATCTGTCCACTTCAATCCTAGAAGTTCACCACGGCGCATCCCGGTCTCGATGGCAACGATCAAAAGCGTGCGGAGGAAAGGTATCTTCCCGGTATCGCAAGCATCGAGCAGCCGTTGCTCCTCGTCGCCGGTCAAGCGGCGGCTCCGCTCATTTCGTATCACCGGGCGACGCACCAGCTTCACCACGTTCTTTGCGAGCGGCAGACCCCAATCACGGATAGCAACCTCGAGAACGTGGCGCAGGATCGCAAGCTCTCTAACTGTAGTAGACGGAGCTACGGATTGAAGCCGCTCGTCACGGAAGGATGCTATATCCTGCTGGCTCAAACCGATCATCGTCCGGTATGCGAGTTCGTGGCGACGAAGCACGTCGATCCGCTGCATCTCTTGGACAGCACCACGCTTCAGAGGCGAGGGTAACGTTCGAGAAGCTGCCCGAGCGTCGTGCTTTCAAGGATTTTCGTGTCCGGGGCAGCGCCGAATCTATCGACCTGTGCTTCGAGGTCACGTGCCCACTTTTCAGCTTCGAGCTTGGTGTCAAAACTCTTGCAACGCGGCTTCATACCGCGCCGTCGCACCTGTGCTTGCCAGCGCCCTCTGAGTTTTCTGATTGTCGCCATGGTGATCTCCAACGTTTGTTGTCAATCATGCGTAGGATGCCCCGATGAGGGGGCCAAGGATTATCCCGGCCCAGCAATCACACGCATTAACTGCAATCAAAAATCATAGGCGATTTATGATTGAGCGCCTTGCACACGCGGCGTCAGTATAGTTTGATATGCATGGGTAAAGGGTATTGCGTATGCGTGGATTACTTCGCTTTGTTAGCGCCAGCGTTATTTCATTGGCAACTTTTTCCGGAGCATTTGCCGGCGAGAGAACATTCGGCCCTTTTGCTGTAAGTGACGCAAATCCGGACGTGATTGCTTTGAATGGCGATATCGACGTCAACTCAGGTCTAAATTTTCGTCGCGCGCTCCAAGCAGCGCCAAATGCGAAGCTCGTTACCCTCAACAGTCCCGGTGGCAATGTCCAGATGGGCTTGCTCATTGCGGACGATATCCATCAACGCAAGCTGGCGACATATATCGCGAAAGCAAGCAAATGCCTGTCGGCCTGTTCGTTCGTCTTTCTCGCAGGCAATGAGCGGAAGGTCGATGGAGCCTTAGGCGTTCATCAGATTTCATCCGACTCGCCGGACCTAGTTGGCGCGCAGCTGGCGATCTCGGATATTATCGAAGTTCTCAATCGCTTTGGAACACCGGTCGACGTGATGCACGTCATGTTTAAGACGCCCCCGGATGACATGCATATATTCAGCCAAGACGAGGTGGATAAATACAAGCTCAATCGAACGGCGCAGGAACAATCAACGACGCCAACGACTATCGATGTTCCCGTTGCAGTCGCTGGCCAAGATAGCGACCAGAAACCAAGTGATGCTGATCTTCTGGGAGATGGTCGCACATCGCCGCCTGCGCCAGACTCAAAACAACAACAGGCGAAACTGTCGACCCTCGATGAGTTCACACGGCGACCCAATCGCATTGCCATCTACACTGGGCTAGACCTATTCGGTGACGACATTTCATCGCAGCGGGTCGCTGACGCTAGCGAATGTGCTCAACGTTGCCTGATTATGAATGGCCAGTGCAAAGCTTTTACATACAATGCCAATCCCAAAATCAAGAGAGGGCCGAACTGCTTCCTGAAATCGAACGAGGGACGAGCCGATGGAAATAGCGTTGCATTTTCGGGACGCTTTTTGAGCGGAGCAGAAGCAGACCCATCTGCCATCACGCTTGGAACGATCGATCCGCAGTCAGCACTGTTTGACGACGTCGATTTACCCGGTGGCGATTTATCCCGGCGTCCAGAACGTTCGGCGAAGACTCCTCTGGAATGTCGTTTGGCGTGCATCGACGAGAGGAAGTGCGTGGCCTTTACCTATGTCAAGCCGAAGAAAGAATGTTGGCTGAAAGGCGCGGTCGGAACACCCATGCCGGGCAAAGGAATGGTATCCGGATTGAAAAAGCTGGAACGGTTTGCACCTGCCAAGATCATCAGCTTGGACTGAAACGGAAACAAGAGCATGCTTGCTGTAACCGACCGACCAACACTCACCCAAGTCCAGATTATCCAGTCGCTCGCTGAAGCACTTTCTTGGTTTGAGAAAGAAATCAGCTGGGGTGTTAGTTCCGGCGAGCTGAACCACCTGACGGGACGTATCGGTGAACTCTATGCCGCGATGATTACTCGCGGGCAGATGGCTCTGGACACCAACCAGCGAGGCTACGACGTAGTGTCCGCTTCGAATGAACGGATATCGGTTAAAACCATTACCAGCTCTACCCACGTCGATTTCAATCTGAATACGTTTCATCACGTGGATCGCGTGATGGTCCTCCGGGTCAACATCGATGACGACAAAGGGGTATCCGTGGAAGAGCTTTTGGACGCACCGGTAGACGCCGCTCGTCTACTTATGCGGGGACAGGGCGGTAAGCTCGTTTATCCAATCAAACGCGGAATCAGCGAAGAACATCCCGTTGAGTCGCTCGAAATAGCCGGAAAAGCCTCTTACTCCGACTTCGAGATTGTAAAATATGAAAACGGTGCAATTCGTATTTTTCGACACGGAGAACCGCAACAAGTCGTCGTCAAAGAGACGCTACGTTCGGTCGCGGCGGAAATCGGTATCGATTTATTCAACTCGAAAGGCGGATTGAAAAATACACAGCAACTCGGTGCTGATGTCATTCGTGCATTGAACGCTATAGGTGATCTGTAGAAAGCATGCGCTGACTGCAACCAGCGACAATCCCGAGAGCGTTATGATCGCAGTCGTGATTTCTTTAGATATTTGTTGCCCGTGCAGGACGAAATGAGAAGGGTGACGTCCATATTGAACATTCCAAGTTTTCTGACGATGTGGCGCGGTGAGAATTTTTTAAAAGATAGATGCCAGTGTCGAATCTATCCTAGGGTTGTAGCGCTTCCGATGAAAGAATGTGAAAAATGCCTTTGAATCTTTTTTTGGATACCAACATATACCTTTCATTCTATTCGCTATCAAACGCTGACGTGGCACAATTAGACAAACTACGCCAATTTGTTGCTCAAGGAGAAGTTCGCCTTTTTGCAAGCACTCAACTTCGGGATGAGATTCTCAGGAATAGGGAGAACAAAATCCGTGAATCATTTAAGGCGCTACGGGACACCGCTCTCAAATGTCAGGTTCCTGCGTTCGTAAAGAATTTAGACACCTTTTTACAGCTTCAGGAAATTCTTAAAGAGGCCAACAAAAAACACTCGCAGCTCATAGCAGAAGTTGAAGCTTCGATTGAAGCGAACGAGCTAGACGCGGACAGAATGATTGATGCGCTTTTAAAAGCAGCCAACATCAAAGAGGGCGTTGTCACGTTGTTCGACTGAGGCCGGACGAAGCGCTTTCAGTTAAACTCAGGCAGTTGCGCAGGTCACGG
>NZ_QLNF01000054.1:0-2505 GCF_003261015.1 Agrobacterium sp. MS2
GTAAGCGGTTAGCCGAGGGCGTGGGGCTTGAAGTTCCAGGGCATAAGCGCCTCGATTTCAGAGACAGGCCAGCCTTGAGCAATGCGGGTCAATGTCTGTGAGAGCCAGTCGAGCGGATCGACGTTGTTCATCTTGGCTGTCTGCAAGAGGGTGGCCAGAGTCGCCCAAGTCCGTCCACCGCCTTCGCTGCCGGCGAATAGACTGTTCTTTCTCGTAATTGTTTGGGGCCTGATAGCGCGCTCGACGATATTGGAGTCAATTTCGATGCGTCCGTCCGTCAGGAAGCGCTCCAGTGCTTCGCGCCGGGTGAGCGCGTAACGGATCGCTTCGGCGGTCTTGGACTTGCCAGAGACCTTGCCCAGCTCTTTCTCCCAAAGATCAAAGAGGCGGGTGACGATGGTTGCTGATTTTTCCTGACGCAGTACGGAACGGCTGTCGGCATTGAGACCGCGGACCTCATCCTCGATGCGCCAGAGCTCGGTCATCGCGATGATCGCGTCCGTTGCAGCCTTCGAGACTCCGCTAATGTGAAGGTCGTAAAACTTGCGGCGTAGATGCGCCCAGCAGCCTGCGAGCTGGACCGTTTCATTGCTGCCGTCTTTGGCACGCGTCTTGGCGAGACTGGTATAGGCCGAGTAGCCGTCGACTTGCAGGATGCCGCTGAATCCGGCGAGATGACGCGCCACGCAATTAGCGCCCCTGCTGTCCTCAAAACGATAGGCCACCATCGGCGGACTGGTTCCGCCATAGGGTCTATCATCGCGAGCGTAAGCCCAAAGCCAGGCCTTCGTCGTTTTCCCGGACCCAGGGGCAAGAGTGGGTAAGGTGGTTTCGTCAGCGAAGATCCTTTCGCCCTCCTTGACGCGCTCAAGGATGTAATCGGCGCAGATCTGCAGTTCGAAGCCCAGATGTCCCATCCACTGGGCCATCAACGATCGGCTGATCTCGACACCGTCGCGTAGATAGATTGCCTCCTGCCGGTAAAGCGGAAGGCCGTCGGCGTATTTGGAGACGGCGATATAGGCGAGCAGCCGCTCCGTCGGCAGGCCGCTTTCGATGATGTGCGCCGGTGCCAAAGCCTGGAGCACGCCATCGTGGCCGCGGAAGGTGTATTTGGGGCGGCGCGTCACGATGACCCGGAACTTCGGCGGCACGACATCCAGCCGTTCGGAGCGATCCTCACCGATCAGGACCTTTTCCAAGCCCACGTATTCAGCAGGGATCTCTGGCTCGATCACTTCCTCGATGCGTTCGAGATGAGCGGCAAAACCCTTGCGTGGACGTGCTGCCCGTTTCGGCTTGTCCTTGGCCGCATGATCAAGCTCGCTCTGGATTGCCGAAAGGCCAGTCTCGACTTCTTCGAAGGCAAAGGACACCTGTTCGTCGTTGACGCCAAGCCGCAGTCGCTCGGAACGGGTGCCATGTTGGGTGCGCTGCAGAACCTTCAGGATCGATGTGAGGTTGGCAATCCGCTCGTTGGCGCTCTTCTCCACCACCTCCAGCCGGGCGATCTCAGCTTCAGCGGCCTTCAGTCGGGCTTCTTTTGCAACCTGCTCGCGCGCCATCGCGAGGACCATCGCTTTCAGCGCGTCAACGTCGTCCGGCAGGTCTTGAGGGGGCAAATCCATGGCAATGAGTAGAGCACAAAAACAGCCGTTTTCCCAACCATTACAGCGGCATGATTCATCATGTCGCAGGCGCTGTTAGCCCGTCAACAAGGGTCGCCTGACCTTCGTCGGGCGGATCTTTTTCCAATCCATTCCGGCCAGCAACGCCATCAGCTGAGAATGGTCCAGACGTATCCGTGCCGCCGAGATACCCGGCCAGCAGAAACCCTGATCTTCCAAGGTTTTCGAATACAGGCAGACGCCACTGCCATCCCACCAGACAATGCGAATACGATCGGCCCGTTTCGAGCGAAAGACGTAAAGCGCGCCATTGAAGGGATCGAGCCCACCATCCCGCACCAACGCCATCAACGAGGCGGCTCCTTTGCGGAAGTCGACCGGCTGGCATGACACGTAGACCACCACACCAGAAGCGATCATGCCTTGCGAACCGCCCGCAGAACCTTCACCAGGTGATCAGGATCAAAATTACCGCCGACGCGCACCACCATATCGGCAATGACAATATCCACCGAGCCGCTGCTTGCCGTTTCAACGCGCGCGAACTTCTGCTTGCCCGTTCCCTCAGTCAGGGGTGCAACAACGCCCGATGACAGTGCCGTGCGTCGCCATCCATAAAGCTGTGACGGATCTAAGCCTTCCGACCGGGCGACCGCCGAGACGTTCGCCCCAGGCTGCAGCGCCATTGCCAGGATTCGCGCCTTTTCGTCGTCCGACCACTCACGCGGCTTGCGTCGTCTTCGCACCGGCTCCGCAGTCAAAACCTCAAAGGTTCGAGGGTGATCCACACTGTCGCTCATAGGATTCTCCGCATGATTCACGAATAAAATCGCCGATCAGCAGTCCTAAAGATACGTGGGGTGGCCTACGCGCTTAC
>NZ_QLNF01000055.1:0-282 GCF_003261015.1 Agrobacterium sp. MS2
AAAATCTTCTCATCACATCCCTCGGCCCAGCCGAAAAAAAAGGGCCGCCAAAAGCGGCCTTTTGCAGTTTAAGACAAAACTTAAGGAAAACGCCAAGTGCGTCCCTTACAGGAGATAAATTGCTCCGCAATTTACTCCGGCAAAGATCCGTCGTCGCTAAAGCAACGACGTAACCGCGACATTCGGCCTTGCCGAATGCGCTGGACGCGGGGTGGAGCAGCCCGGTAGCTCGTCAGGCTCATAACCTGAAGGCCGCAGGTTCAAATCCTGCCCCCGCAACCA
>NZ_QLNF01000056.1:0-25369 GCF_003261015.1 Agrobacterium sp. MS2
GCGATCATATTCGTGGCCATCGCCATCACCGCGACGGTGATCGAAATGACACGCGAGGACGAACCAGCACAGCCCCGCGCGGCGCCGGCGCTTCAGGCGCCTGCCGATCCGCTGCGCCAGAGCCTGCGCCACTGCCAGCAGTTAGGCGAGGCCGCCGTGAACGATCCCGGCTGCCTCGCCACCTGGGCCGAGAGCCGCGACCGGTTCCTCGGCCGGACGCCGGTGCCCGCCGCCCCGCATCAGAACGGGGGACAGTGAACCATGGGCGGCACCGGCGTCATCGACAACTTTCTGGGTGTTTTCACCAGTTACATCGACAGCGGCTTCGGCCTGCTTGGCGGCGAGGTCGCCTTCATCGCCACCACCCTGATCGTCATCGACGTGACGCTCGCGGCACTGTTCTGGTCCTGGGGTGCGGATGACGACATCATCGCCCGGCTGGTCAAGAAGACGCTCTTCGTCGGTGTCTTCGCATACCTGATCGGCAACTGGAACAATCTCGCCCAGATCATCTTCGACAGCTTCGCAGGTCTTGGCCTGAAAGGTTCGGGCACCAGCTTTTCCGCCGCCGATCTGCTGCGGCCCGGCAAGGTGGCGCAGACCGGCCTCGATGCCGGTCGCCCGCTGCTCGAATCCATCTCGGACATGATGGGCTATTGGTCGTTCTTCGAGAACTTCATCCAGATCGCCTGCCTGATGTTCGCCTGGGCGCTGGTGCTGCTCGCCTTCTTCATTCTCGCCGTGCAGCTCTTCGTCACGCTGATCGAGTTCAAGCTGACTACGCTGGCGGGCTTCGTCCTCATTCCCTTCGGCCTCTTCGGCAAGACCGCCTTCATGGCCGAGCGCGTGCTTGGCAATGTCGTCTCCTCCGGCATCAAGGTGCTGGTGCTCGCCGTCATCATCGGCATCGGCTCGACATTGTTCTCGCAGTTTACGGCCGGTTTCGGCGGTGTGACGCCGACCATCGACGACGCCATGGCGATCGTGCTGGCCGCACTTTCCCTTCTCGGCCTTGGCATCTTCGGTCCTGGCATCGCTTCCGGTCTGGTTTCTGGCGGCCCGCAGCTTGGCGCAGGTGCAGCAGTTGGAACCGGCCTTGCCGCTGGCGGCATGATGCTTGCCGGCGGCGCTGCCGCAGGCATGGCCGCGAAGGGAGGGGCAGCGGCGCTATCGGGTGGAGCTGCGGCTGTCCGTGGCGGTGCTGCTGCCGCAGGTGCTGCGAGCGCCGCCTATAGTGTCGGATCGCTCGGTCAGTCAGGCGCTGCCGGTGTTGCCTCCGGCCTCGGCGGTGTTGCCCGCGCGGCAGGCTCCGCCGCCGCATCGCCTCTGAAACGGACGGCCTCGAAAGCAGCGGAAAGCGTCAAATCCAGCTTCTCCGATGGCGCGCGCACCGGGCTCGGCGTCACCGGTGGATCGTCCTCGCAGGGAACCATTGGCGGTGCGAGCGTGGCCGGCGCTGCCGCACCCGCCTCCGCACCGGCGGACGGCCCGCCTGCATGGGCGCAGCAGATGCACCGCCGCCAGGCGCTCAATCACGGCACGACCATGGCCGCCCATGCCGTCCGCTCCGGTGACAGCCACGGCGGCGGCTCTTCCGTCAACATCTCCGAAAGTGACCGCTCATGAACATCTTCAGACGTCCAGCGACCCATTACGGCAAATCGCCCGAACCCGAGACGCCTTACCAGAAAGCCGCACAAGTCTGGGACGAGCGCATCGGCTCGGCTCGCGTGCAGGCCAAGAACTGGCGCTATATGGCCTTCGGCTCGCTGATCCTCTCGGCGGGCTTCGCTGCCGCGCTCGTTCTGCAATCGGCGCGAGGGACCATCGTGCCCTGGGTGGTGCAGGTCGATAATCTCGGCCAGGCCCAGACCGTCGCCGCAGCCACCGCCGATTACCGTCCGACCGATCCGCAGATCGCCTTCCATCTTGGCCGTTTCATCGAGCAGACGCGCTCGATCCCGGCGGATGCCATCATCGTGCGCCAGAACTGGCTGCGCGCCTATGAGTTCACCACGGATAGGGGAGCGGCCGCGCTCAACGACTATGCCCGCGCCAATGATCCGTTCACCCGTGTCGGCCGCCAGCAGATCGCAGTCGAGGTTTCCAGCGTCATACGCGCCTCGAACGACAGCTTCCGCGTCGCCTGGACCGAGCGCCACTACGAGAACCGGCAGCTTTCCACGACCGAGCGCTGGACCGCGATCCTCACCATCGTGATCCAGACGCCGCGCGATGCCGAGCGTCTGCGCGCCAATCCGCTCGGCATCTACGTCAATGCAATTTCATGGTCGCGGGAGATGAGCCAATGACCATCGCGTCTTCCCGCAATTCCGCCTTGCCGGTTTTCCGTAAACCCGCCTTTGCGGCTTTGTTGCTTTCGGCCACCATGCTGGCAGGCTGCGCCACCAACAAAGCGCCGCAGTTCAGCTATGATGCCGATGTGCCAGCGTTGCCCGTCGTGCCGACCGCTGTCACCGATGAACGGCCTCGGCCGCTTCACACGCCGCCGGCCTGGACGGTCGCACGCGGCGGAACTGCTGCCGGAACACCGGCAGGCCGCGTCGAGAACGCCAATGCCGCCGCCCGCGTCGAGCCGCGCCGCGAGGGTTACTATAACGCCATCCAGATCTATCCCTGGTCGGAAGGCGCGCTCTATCAGGTCTATGCAGCACCAGGACAGATCACCAATATCGCGCTGGAGCCGGGCGAAAGCCTGACCGGCGCGGGACCGATCGCGGCGGGAGACACCGCTCGCTGGATCATTGGCGATACCGAGAGCGGGAGCGGTACGTCGCGCCGGGTCCATATTCTCGTCAAACCATCCCGATCCGACATCTCAACCAATCTCGTAGTCACGACCGATCGGCGCACCTACATGATCGAGCTGCGCGCCCGTGAGGCGCTCTACATGCCGTCCGTATCCTGGTCTTATCCGGCGCTGCCTGCCGCTCAGCGCCAGACCGTTCCGGCAGCACCCATCATCCCGGTCGAGGCGGCACGCAACTATCGTTACGGCCTGACCGGAGATACGCCGCCATGGCGGCCGATTTCCGTCTTCGATGATGGCCGCCGTGTCTACGTCGTTTTCCCGCGCGGCATCGTGCAGGGTGAGATGCCGCCGATTTTCGTCATCGGTTCCGAGGGCGAGACGCAGATCGTCAACTCCCGCATCCACCAGAACATCCTGATCGTCGATCGGCTGTTCGGAGCGGCTGAGTTGCGTCTTGGTAGCGGCAAGCAGCAGCAGACGGTCAGGATCGTTCGCATCGAGCAAAGGCAAGCTGCACAGCCCGCCAAAACCGGGGAGCAACCGTCATGAGCGAAGAGGCTACCACCAATCCAACGCCGATGCGTCTGCGTGCCGAGCCGCCGCGCGTCACGCGCCTGTCGCGCAAAATGCTGGCCGGTGTTGGCGCCGTCGCGCTCCTCGGCATCGGCGGGGCGCTGATCTATGCGCTCCAGACCCGCGACATGAGTGGAAACGGTGAAGAACTTTACTCCACAGAGAACCGCGCCACGGCAGATGGACTGGCGGGTCTGCCGAAGGATTATTCCGGGCCGGTCCTGGGGCCGGCATTGCCGGGCGATCTCGGTGGCCCGATCCTAGATGCCCAGAACCGGGGTCAGCCCGTCACGCCGCCCGCCATGGCGACGCCTGCCCGCGATCCTGCCGAAGAGCGCCGTCTGGCCGAAGAAGAAGCTGCGCGTCTCAGTACCGTGTTCTTCCAGTCCGGGCCAAGAGTGGCGACGACGCCTGGCTCCAATATGCCGGGCCTTGCTGGCCTTGACCTTGGTGGCCAGCCCGCAACACAGGACCGCCACACGGCATTTCTGAATGGGCCGGTGGAACGGCAGACCGTTG
Organism: Agrobacterium sp. MS2; assembly: GCF_003261015.1. Taxonomy (NCBI): domain Bacteria; kingdom Pseudomonadati; phylum Pseudomonadota; class Alphaproteobacteria; order Hyphomicrobiales; family Rhizobiaceae; genus Agrobacterium; species Agrobacterium sp. MS2. The sequence continues at coordinate 3,866 of NZ_QLNF01000056.1, forward strand.
CCATGGATCGGATTATGGCGCCCGCATCGCCTTACATCCTTCAGGCAGGGGCCGTAATCCCGGCGGCGATGATTACCGGCATCCGCTCGGACCTTCCCGGCCAGATCACCGCGCAGGTCACGGAAAATGTCTATGACAGCCCGACCGGCAGCCTGCTCCTGATCCCGCAGGGAACGCGCATCATCGGTCAGTATGACGCCGGTGTGCAGTTCGGTCAGCGCCGCGTGCTGCTGGTCTGGAACCGCCTGATCCTGCCCAACGGCCGCTCTATCGTGCTGGAGCGCCAGCCCGGTGCGGACGCTTCCGGCTATGCCGGGCTGGAAGATGGCGTTGATTACCACTGGTGGGATCTGATGAAAGCGGCGGGGCTGTCCACGCTGCTCGGCATCGGCACGGAACTGGCGACCGACGACGAGGATCGTCTGATCCGCGCCATCCGCGACGGAGCGCAGGATACCATCAATCAGGCCGGGCAACAGATCGTCCAGCGCCAGTTGCAGGTCGCGCCGACCCTGACGATCCGGCCGGGCTACCCGGTCAGGGTCATCGTTACCCGCGATCTCGTACTCGAACCTTACAGGAACTGACCATGACGAAGCTGAAACTCGCCCCCCTCATCGAAGACAAACCCGTGAAGGTGACGGTGGAACTGCCGGGGCCGCTGCACCGCGATCTTGCCGCCTATGCCGAAGTGCTGGCTCGCGAAACCGGCCAGCCCGCTGCCGATCCCGTCAGGCTGATCGTGCCGATGCTGGAGCGGTTCATCGCCACGGATCGGGGCTTTGCCAGCGCCAGAAGAGCCCGCTCATGAGGTGGCGTTCCTGTCAGGGCGGGTCGCCGCGATGATCTCCATGAGTGTGTCGACGGCCTCGCGCGTCGCGTCCCATTTGGCGGACTGGTCCATTTCCCGGTTCTGAAGGGTGAGGCTCACCGCGCCGTGTACCGTTGACCAGAACATGAAGCTGGAGCGGCTCGGATCCATGCCGGGCAAAAAGCCTTGGTCCTGAGAGCAACGAAGTCCCGTCAGCAATAGATTTAATATCTGTCTTCCAGCTTCGCCTGACCATGGATCATCGCTGACTCCGAGCCGTGGCGGCGGTGTGAACATCAGCCGGTACAGCGTGGGGTTTTCCAGTGCAAAGCGGACATAGGCATAGCTCCCGTCACGCAAATAGCCGAATGGATTGCCGCGCATCTGCTGGAAGACGGCCAGCTTTTCTCTGTAGAGCTGGTTGAAACCTTCGTCCCGAACGGCGCGCAGCAAGGCGCTCTTGTTGTGGAAATGGCCGTAAAGCGCTGGCGCTGTGCAACCGATGGCATGCGCAACTGCCGTCAGCGGTACGTCGAGGTCGCCACGCTCTGACAGCAGCCGGATCGTTTCGTCGATCGCACGACGAGCAATATCAAGTTCTTGCTCTTTCCGGGGACGGGCCATTCTGATGCCTGTTGCAACTTGTCGTGAAAACTAAACGACATTTACTTTTTTCGTTGACGAGCCGGAAGTCAAGAAGCAGCATTCGATAACTGAACGTCGTTTAGTTTGAGGATGTGCGGAGAGCCGATGAACGCACACAGATCGATTTTCGCGTTGATGATGGCGGGCTGCCCGTCAGAAACCGAACGCTGTTTCGGATGATGCACCATGGCTGTGATCGGGAACAATCAGACCTCGCCTGATGATAGCCTCACAAAGGTCGTTGAGGGGAAACCCGGCACATCTGCGGTCCGGCTGAACCAGTTGCGATATTTTGTGGCCGCCGTCGATTATGGGAGTTTTCGCAAGGCTGCTGCCGCGCTTTCTGTGCAGGAATCTTCCATCAGCCGACGAATCCGTGATCTCGAAGATGAACTCGGGGCGTCGCTTTTCATGCGCCATGCTGGCGGGGTGCGGTTGACCGTTGCCGGGCGGGAATTCCTGCGCAACGCTCGCCATGCTCTTCGCCAGATCGACATTGGGGTGACCAAGGTGGCGGCGGTTGGCCGGGCGGAGCAAGGGCTGATCAAGGTCGGGATATTTTCGTCCCTTGCGTCAGGATTTCTGTTCGATCTGTTGCGTGCCTTCGGCACGCGCCACCCGAACGTGCAGGTCGACCTTATTGACGGCAATCCGCCCGAGCACATCGCGGCTGTCCGGAAACTTTGTCTGGACGTCGCATTCATCACGGGAACCGCGGCATGGGATGGCTGTGAGGCGGAGCATTTATGGTGCGAGAAGGTTTTCGTGGTGCTGCCCGATAACCACCCTTTGACGGGCAAGCCGGAACTTGGATGGGGCGATTTGGTCTCCGAACGGTTCATTGTGAGTGACGTTGCGCCGGGTCAGGAGATCCACGACTATTTGGTTGCTCACCTTGCCGGTCTCGGCCGCCACCTCGATATTCAGTCTCAGCAGGTCGGCCGCGACAATATCCTATCGCTGGTCGCTCTCGGTCGCGGCCTCACTCTGACGAGCGAAGCAACGACCGTCGCCCAGTTTCCAGGGATCACCTACCGGGAACTTGCGGATGAGGTGCTGCCGTTCAGCATGGTCTGGTCCGCGCAAAACGACAATCCGGCGTCTCGGCGGCTGTTGAGCCTGGCACGATCGCTGACAGGGCTGGCCCGGCGAAAATAGGGTTTGACGGCACTGTACGATCACGCCGTAGCATTGGCTGCAATCGACATCGACCGTGTCGGTATCGAAGATGTCGTGGCCCTGCCCACGTCCAGGCTGACCGACTTCGATAGCGCTTTTGCCCCGCCGTGTTTGTGCACGGTGACACGGTGCGCATCCGGCCTTCCTCGGGCTTGACAGTTTGAGGTTTGTTAGAATAGAAAATATACGGACATCACAAGGTGTCCCATATACTTTTTATCCTTTCAAGTGCGGCGGGACGAGCAATGCTGAAATGGGGTGTCGAGAGGCGGTTGGAGTTCATCGAATTCCGCCTGTTCTGGGAGGGGGGCGTTAATCGCTCTGACCTGATCGATACGTTTGGCGTTTCGGTTCCGCAGGCATCAAAGGATTTGACCCATTATCAGGAGCGGGCGCCGCTGAACGCGGTCTATGACAAAAGCGCGCGCCGCTACGTTGCCGGGCCGGAATTTCGACCGGTGTTCCTTGATCCGGATCCGGATGCCTATCTCATGCGGCTGCGCTCGATGGCGGAAGGTTTCGCCGAGCCAGGCTCGAACTGGCTTTCGACCCCGCCTGACATGGATATCGCACTTACTTTGCGCCGCAAGATCGATACCGAAGTTCTGCGTTCAGTTCTGGCGGCAGTTCGGGATGAAAGGTCGCTCGAGCTTCACTATCAATCCATGAACCGCGATCGACCCGATCCGGCATGGCGGCGGATCACTCCCCATGCCTTTGGCTTTGATGGTCTGCGCTGGCATGTTCGGGCCTGGTGCCATGAAACGGCTCGGTTCAAGGATTTCCTGCTTTCGCGCGTCCTGGGATACGGCGCGTTCGGTGAGCCGGGTGCCGGTGCGGCTCAGGACAGGCTGTGGCAAGAATCATTCGACATCATCATTGTGCCGCATCCCGAACTGTCGGCCGGTCAGCAGGCGGTGGTTGCAAAGGACTACAACATGGTGGATGGGCGCGCTGTACTCACAGTTCGCTATGCCATGCTGTTCTATGTACTCAAGCGGCTGGGGCTCCTTGAGGGGGCAAGGCTGCGAGACCCCCGGACCCAGCATATCGTTGCAGCAGACGAACAGGAGGTTGCCGCCGCCCTTGCGCGTGCGCAGCATGAGTTCGATGACGCTGACATGGCAAGCGGGGTCGCGCCCCGATGATGTCGGCCGTACCGAAATACCGGATGTCCTTTGGTGTGGGCGGGCTCATGCTCAATGAGAGCCTCGCGATTGCGCAAGGCTATCAATCCGGTGAGAGCTGGTCGTCTGCTCGTGAGCGCTTGCTGGCCCAGGGCGCGTCGTCCTTGCCCAAACGGGCCTCGCAAACTCGCACGCTTCGTGAAGTTTACGACCGGATAGGCCATCTCTCGGATGCCGAGCGCCAGTACCTGTCGGCAGAGGCTGACCGCGCTGAACAGCAGGCAATGGTGTGGCTGGCGGTCTGCCGGACCTATCGCTTTGTATACGAATTCGCAGTCGAGGTGATCAGCGAACGCTACCAATCATGGCGGCTCGACCTGGGCCATGAGGTTTTTGACCGCTTTCTCGCGGAGAAAGCCGAGAGTGATCCTGGCCTTGCTGAGCTTTCAGCCTCAACCTGTGCGAAATTGCGTCAGGTCCTGTTTCGGATATTGCGTGAAGCTGGCTTGAGAAGTGTCGAGGGCAGAATTCAGCCGATTTGGTTATCGGAGCGCATGAAGCGGCTGATTGAGGAGAGTAATCCGGCGGACTTGCAGGTCTTTCCCGGAAATGGGGGGTAATGGTGGGCACGAAAACTGATCGGCGCGCCCGCGCCGAGCACCTATTCAGGGTAGTTTCCAGCGATCGGTTCTTGCAAAAGCAAGGGCTGGGAAACGAGGTTCCCTTTTTTATCTGCGCTTTTGATGCCGAAGACGGACTGAGCCTGGGCGAGGATCGCGAGGATCTGATCGCACGGCTGAGCCATGCCGGTGTGCGCGTACTTGATATTGATCTCTATGACCTTTCGATCAGGATCCTCGAAGACCGGGGTATCTTCGAGCAGATCCTTGAGGTTGAAGCCGAAACGGAAAAGGCGGAGCTCAAGGAACTGTTGCAGGGGGTTCTGGACCCGCAGGCACACCTCATTCCAGAGATTGCGCGGCACATCGAAAAAGTCCCGCACGACGTGATCTTCCTGTCAGGCGTAGGCGAGGTTTACCCCTACCTGCGGTCGCACAACGTACTCAACAACCTGCAAAGCACCGCGAAAGATCGCCCGACGGTCATGTTCTTTCCGGGAAAATACACGCACGCGCTGGCGACAGGAGCATCGCTGGAATTGTTCGGCTTACTCCATGACGACAAATACTACCGCGCGTTCAATATCATGAATTACGAGGTCTGACCGATGGCTACTTTTCTGCGTGATATCTTTGCCAAGCCGGTCGACCGTTCGATCGATGGGGTGATCAAGGCTGACGACAAGGCCAGCCTCCTGACCGAGCTCGATGAATATGTCATCACCAATGAGATCGGCGCTCGGCTGGAGCAATTCCTCGACGCCTACAACAATTATGATACCGCGAACGGCGTGTGGATTTCTGGCTTCTTCGGGTCAGGTAAGTCTCACCTGCTGAAGATGCTCGCCCTTCTGCTGGAGAATGACGAGGTCGAAGGGCAGCGTGCCGTCGAAATCTTTGAGCGGAAGCTTGCGGGCAACCCGATGCTGGCGGGGGCTTTGCGCAAGGCAGTGTCGATTCCATCCCGGTCGGTCTTGTTCAATATCGACCAGAAGGCGGATGTGATCTCGAAGGCGGATGTCGATGCGCTTCTCGCCGTCTTCCAGAAGGTCTTTGACGAGATGTGCGGCTACTATGGCAAGCTCCCGCATATCGCGCAGTTCGAGCGTGATCTGGACAGTCGAGGCAAGCTCGATGCCTTCAAGGCGGCCTTTGCGCAGTCTTCCGGAAAGCCTTGGGAGCGCGGGCGCGAACAGGCTCTGATGGAAGGCAAGCACATTGCCGCCGCCTTTGCCGAGGTCACGGGCGATGAGGTCAAGGATATTCTTGGCCAGTATCGTAAGGATACGAAGGTTTCGATCGAGGATTTCGCCAATATGGTGAAGTCGTGGATCGATGCGCAGGGGCCGAAGTTCCGGCTGAATTTCTTCGTCGATGAGGTGGGGCAGTATATCGCCGACAACGTCAAACTGATGACGAACCTGCAGACCATTGCCGAAAGCCTGAACACGAAATGCAAGGGGCAGGCCTGGATTGTTGTCACCGCCCAGCAGGACATGGGTTCGGTCATCGGGGATCTGACGGCGCAGCAGGAGAATGACTTCTCGAAAATCCAGGCACGCTTCGCCAACCGGATGCCGCTGAACTCTCAGGATGTGGCCGAAGTCATCCAGCGCCGTCTGCTGGCCAAGACCGAGGCTGGTCAGATCACCCTTGGCAATCTTTACGATGCTGAGGAGAACAACCTGCGCACCCTGTTCGATTTCGGCGATAATTCCTTCAAGTTCAGGAACTTCTCCGGAAAAGACCAGTTCGTCGCGAGCTACCCGTTCCCGAACTACCAGTATGACCTGTTCCAGCGCGCGATCATGGGCCTCTCGCAGCATAACGCGTTTGAGGGCAAGCACAGCTCGGTCGGCGAACGCTCTATGCTGGGGGTGTTTCAGGAGGTGGCCAAAAAGCTGGCCGACACGCCGGTTGGGGGGCTGGCGACCTTTGACCTGATGTTTGAGGGGATTCGCACCGCCCTGAAGTCATCGGTTCAGCAGTCAATCCAACTGGCTGAAAAGAACCTTGGCGATGATTTTGCCGTGCGGGTGCTGAAGGTGTTGTTCCTTGTCAAATACGTCAAGGAATTCAAACCGACTGCCCGCAACATATCGATCCTCCTGTTGTCCCGGTTCGAGGCGGACCAGACCGAACAGCGCCGCAATATCGAGGAGGCCTTGTCGCTTCTGGAGCGTCAGACGCTGATCCAGCGCAACGGCGAGGTCTATGAATTCCTCACCAATGAGGAAAAGGACGTCGAGGCCGAGATCAAGGCAATCGCCGTCGATCCCGCCGAGATAGAACGGCAGCTAGATGAACTGGCGTTCGGCGCGATCCTCCGTCACGGCAAGATCAAGCATGCCGGCACGGGCGTCGATTACGCTTTCACCCGCAAGCTTGACGGCCACAGCCTGAACCGGGAACATGAGCTTTCCGTCAATATCATCTCGCCGTTCAGCGACGATTCCGACGCACCGGATGTGGTTCGTTCGAACAGCATGGCAAGCGATGAGATGGTTGTCCTGCTCGGGCGTGACGTGCGTTTTACGCGCGATCTCGTCCTCTGGCTCCAGACCGTAAAATTTGCGCGTCAGGTCACCAGCGGCGACGCCCAACCCGGTCGTGATCGTATCATTGCGGAGAAGCGTGACCAGAATACGCGTCGCGAAAAGGAACTGGTGCAGCGGCTGCGCGGCCTTATCGCGGATGCTCGGCTCTTCGTGCGCGGTGCCGAGCTGGAGATCGGTGGCGAAGATCCGCAGGATCGGCTGGTCAAAGGTTTCCAGGTCTTGGTGGACAAGGTCTATACCAGCCTGCCTGTCCTGCGCGGCGCCACTTACACCGAAGCAGATCTTGGACGAGCCGGACGCGTTGATGGCGCGCTTTTTGGCGGCGAAGGCAGCGGTCTGACCGAAGCCGAGCAGGACGTGCTGAATCATGCTCAGGCTCAGATGCGCCTTGGGACGCGGGTCTCGGTCAAAGCTTTGGTCGAGAAGTTCGGAGCAAAACCTTATGGCTGGCCCGCCATCGCGGTTCTCTGCCTGACCGCGAGCCTTGTCGCGCGGGGCAAGCTCGAGGCTCGGGCCGACAGTGCTCTGCTGGAAGGGGATGCGCTGGTGCAGGGGCTGCGCAACAGCCATGCCCTTGGCAACATTCTGCTTTCCCCGCAGATCGAGTTCACTGCTGCCCAGATCCGCAAATCGCGCGAACTGTTTCAGGAGCTGTTCGATCTTCCCGCCTCGGGGAATGACGCGCGCAGTCTGGGTGCGGAGTGGCAGACGCAACTGCGCAAGCTGCTCGGTGATGTCGAGCAAGAGAGCCGTGCCATTGCAGCCTATCCCTTCGCCGCCTCCCTTGATCCTCTTCGCACCATGCTGGACAGCATGCGCGACCAGTCGGCGACATGGTTCATTACCGGCCCGGTTGGGCAGGAAGATCAGCTGCTGGATGCCAAGGAGGATATCCTCGACAAGATCCGCAGCTTCATGTCCGGACCGCAGAAGGGTATCTATGACGAGGTGCGCGCTTTCCTGACGGCGCAGGATCAGAACGTCACCTTTGCCGACGCTCCTGCCGCCGATAGTTTGCGTCAGGCGCTGGCCGATCCGCAGTGCTTCAAGGGCACCGCGATCCAGGAACTAAAGGCGGATTTCTACGCCCTGAAGGAACGCATCGAACAATCGGTTCTGGCCGAGCGCAACGCCGTCATCGCGGCAATTGAAGAGGTGACCGAGAAAACCACCCAGACCTCGGAATTCCGTGCGCTACCGCCAGAGCAGCAGACGCGTATTCGCGATGAGCTTGCCACGCAGAAAGCCGCCGTGGCCTCGCAAACCCTGATCCCGGCCTTGCGCCATCGGGCGACAGAGGTGCGTTCCAATCTTCTGGCCGACACGCTGACACGGATCGCCGAACTGACGCCTGCACCGGCGCCGACGCCCGCTCCGCAGCCCCAACCTGCAGGTGGCGTGGCCGAAGCCCCGGCCAAGCCATATGTGCCGCCGGTGCCGACAAAGCCCCAGTATGTCAACGCCCAGTCGATCACCATCTCTATCGGGAAAGCCTATCTCGAAGATGAAGACGATGTGACCCGCTACCTTGATGAGATGAAAAAGACCCTGCTGGCCGAGATCGGCGCGGGCAAGAAAGTGATTGTCTGATGGATACCAACGCCCTGAAGAAATTTGCGCAAAGTGCGCGCAACCTGCTGATTGACCAGGTCACCGCCCGGCTGGACATGGTGCTGGCCGAAGGCGCAGCGGCTCGCCGCGAACATCCTAAGGCGATTGTGAAACTGGAGGCCGCTGCCAACAACAACCGCGCCCAGGTGATCGAACAGGCCGCCTATACATGGTTCAACCGCTTCACCGCGTTGCGCTTCATGGATGTCACGGGCCTGACTAACCCGCGGGTGGTGTCGCCTGCCGATGGTGCCACTCGGCCCGAGATTCTGGCCGAGGCGATGGCGGGCAACCTGCCGGATCGCGCCCGGCCCGAGATCGCCGAATATCTGAACGGCACCCGCCCCGCCCATGACGGGCAGGCGGAGGCCTATCGGCTGCTGCTGATCCATGCCTGCAACGAATGGCATAGCGCGATGCCCTATATGTTCGAGCGGGCTGACATGCTCGACCGGGCCGAAGATTATACCGAACTGCTGATGCCCGACGATCTTCTGTCGCCAGACAGCATCTTGGCGCGCCTGCGCGAGGTGATGACGGAAGAGGCTTGCCAGGATGTCGAGATCATCGGCTGGCTTTACCAGTTCTATATCAGCGAGAAGAAGGATCAGGTTTTTGCGGGGCTGAAGAAGAACCAAAAGATCACGGCGGAAAATATTCCCGCCGCGACGCAGCTGTTCACCCCGCACTGGATCGTCCGCTATCTGGTGGAAAACTCGCTGGGGCGGCTGTGGCTGCTGAACCGTTCGCAATCGAAGCTGGCGGCGAAGATGGATTATTACATCGCGCCGGGAGAGCCGGGGACGGATTTCCTGAAAATCAATCGGCCCGAGGAACTCCGCATCTGCGATCCGGCCTGCGGCTCGGGTCATATGCTGACCTACGCTTTTGACCTGCTCTATGAAATCTATGCCGAGGAAGGCCATGACGCGGCCGAAATCCCCGGCCTGATCCTGCAGCACAACCTAACCGGCATCGAGATTGACGACCGCGCCGGGGCGCTGGCGGCATTCGCCCTGTCGATGAAGGTGGCGGCAAGGCTGGGGCGGAGGCGTTTCCTGCGGATGGAGGCGAAGCCCGACATTGTCGTGCTGCAGGATGTGCGCTTCACGCCTGCCGAGATGCAAGACGTGGCCGCCGTGGTGGGCAAGGATTTGTTCACCGATGACCTGCGCGAGACGCTGGGGCAGTTCGAGCAGGCCAAGAACTTCGGTTCACTGATCGTGCCGAAGCTGCGCGACCCGGCCGAGACGCTGCGGGTGGTGGAAGCGCGGGATTTCGGATCTGACCTGCTGTTGAAAGAGGTGCAGGAGCGTGTCGTGGCCGTGCTGCGCATGGCCGAGGCGCTGTCGCCGAAATATCATGTAGTGGTGGCTAACCCGCCATACATGGGGGCCGGAGGCATGAACGGCCCCCTCGGTGATTGGGTCAAAGCTAACTATGCTAACAGTAAGTCTGACATGTTCTCGGCGTTCATTGAGCGCGGGGGGCATATGACCTTGAAAGCCGGTTACACCTCAATGGTGACGATGGAGAGTTGGATGTTCCTCTCTTCATATGAAAGACTGCGATCCAAAATGCTTTCCGACGCCTCAATTATCTCGCTGGTTCATATGCCATATCTCGGCAAAGGTGGGACGAGCATGGGGATAAACTTTGGAACGTCAGCATTTGTTCTGAAAAATTCTGTACATCGGCAGTTCAATGCTAACTTTTGCTGCGTGCGGTACTATGAGACGGATGAGTACGGTGTTCCTTTTGAATTTCCTCCGAAAAATGAGCGCCTCGCCGTGGCGAGTTCTGACGATTTTGCAAAAATTCCAAGTAGCCCGATTTCATACTGGATCAGAAAATTCGACCTATTCGACCATGCTAAAATGTCAGATGGCTGGAAGTCGGGCGGGCGACTGAAGACGCATGACGGCCAACAATATATTCGGTTTGGGTGGGAAGTTTCAGCTTCCTCAACGCGGTGGAAAAGGATTGCCAAAGGAGGTGATTTCCGTCGCTTTTTTGGTAACGAGGAAAGTGTCGCTGACTGGTCCCAAGCAGCATTACAACACTATGAAAGCCTTGGCGGGTTGCCGCCTAAGGCGTTTCTCGGAAAGCAAGGGGTGACTTGGACAAAAATTACATCAGCGCTGCCTAGCTTCAGGATAAAGAATACAAGTATTGAGTACGATTCTGCGTCTCCGACAATTTTCTCGACCGATGGCCAGAGCAATGAGTTCGCGACCGGTTTCTTGAATACTAAAGTTTCGACATTTCTTTTAAATGCGATTAACCCCACTATGAATTTTCAGGTAGCGGATGTTTTAGCGCTTCCGGCTCTGATCGCAGGATCTGAAAAAATTGAAAATAACGTTGGAGAACTGATCGGCTTTGCCAAGCTCGATTGGGACGCCTACGAAACCTCTTGGGATTTCACCATGCTCCCGCTGCTCTCGTCAGACCACCGGGCCGAGACGCTGGCGGCCAGCTTCACCAACCTCCGCGCCCATTGGCAGGGTATGACGGATGAGATGCAGCGGCTGGAGAAAGAGAACAACCGCATCTTCATCGACGCCTATGGTCTTGCAGACGAACTCACCCCCGAAGTGCCGACTGAGGAAATCACTCTTACCTGCAACCCGGCCTATCGCTATGGTGTAAAGGGATCGGAAGAGGATCGCGAGGCGCGGCTGCGTGAGGATACGGTGGCCGAATTCCTCCACTATGCCGTGGGCTGCATGTTCGGGCGCTACAGCCTCGACGCGCCCGGCCTGATCCTCGCCAATCAAGGCGAAGGGATCGAAGAATATCTGGCGCGCGTGCCGGAACCGACCTTCGCGCCAGACCGTGACAATGTCATCCCGGTGCTGGACGCCGACTGGTTCGCCGATGACATCGTCACCCGTGCCCGCGACTTCCTGCGCGTCACCTTTGGCGAGGCGAAGTTCCGCGAAAACCTTGCCTTCATCGAAGCCGCCCTCGGCAAGGATCTGCGCAAGTGGTTCACCAAGGACTTCTTCGACTATCATGTGCGCCGCTACAAGAAGCGCCCCATCTACTGGATGTTCTCCAGCCCCAAGGGCAGCTTCAATGCGCTGATCTATATGCACCGCTACCGGTCCGACACGGTCTCGGTGGTGCTGAACCAATATGTGCGCGAATTCATCCATAAGCTGGAGGTGGAACGCACCCGGCTGGAAAAGCTGGCCGTCGATCCTGCCGCCACGCCCGCCCAGCAAACAAAGGCGCAGAAGGAAACGGCTACGGTCATCAAGCAGATCGCCGAGTTGACCGAATGGGAGCGCGAAGTCGTCTATCCGATGGCGCAGCAGAAGATCGCCATCGATCTGGATGACGGGGTGAAGCGCAACTATCCGCTGTTCGCCGGTGCTCTGAAGCCAATCAAGGGGCTGGAGGCTGCGGATGACTGACCGTATCACCGCCGGCCTGATGCGGCTCTATGAGGATCAGGGGCATCGCATCGTCTTCTGGTATGACGCTGCTCGCGATCTGCGCGCGGCGTTCGATGCGGTGGACCTGCCCGGCGTCACCAAGGTGGAGCTCGCCAATAACGAATTCGGCCTGAAATACCGCATGCTGCGGCAGGAGCCGAAGGCGCGGTTCCTGCTCTATAAGGACGGCCCCGAGCCGCCAATGCCTGAGAACTGGCTGCTGGACGTGCAACTTGCCAGCGTCGTGTTCCGCGCCGATCAGGCGGCGATCTGGGTGGCGGATCTCGGCATCCCGGCGAAGTATGAAGCTGCAGTGCGCGACCACGCCGAATTCTACCGTTCCGGCAAACGGTTGGAAGCGCTGCGCGCCATCGAGCGCGAGCGGCCATCGCAAAGCGCGAATGATGTCCGCCGCAAGATGCTGGCGGTCTGCGCTGGTGCGGATGGCGATCTCGATACGGTGATCGAGGCATTGTTGGCAGAACTGGCGGAAGACCGTGATGACGCGCTGAAGCTGGTGGATCGGGTCGGGCTGGCAGAGTTCTTCTGGAAGGAAGTGAAAGCACGTTATGGCTATGCGGCGGATGCGCCGGATTTTCAGGATTTCGCCATCACGCTGTTTTCCAGCGCCTGGGCGCGGGCCATGGGAGAAGCTGCCCCCCTGAACACCGATGCCGCGCTGATGTTCCGCCGCTGGAGCGCCTCGCGCCGGTGGGGTGAAGCGTTCGAGAAGCTGTCGGGCGATTATCAGGACGTGCTGAAGATCAGGGACAATCTGGCCTCCCGCGATTTTCGCACCCTCATGCCGCATGATCACTTCGAGGAAGTGGACCGGAGGATCGTTGTCGCCATCGTTGAGGGGCTGGCCCGGCAGAGCCTGTCGGCGACAGATGTGCTGAAATGGGTGCGCGATCGCCGCCAGAGCCATTGGTATAGCCGTTACGCGGATGTCTATCAGGCCATTGGCTTTGCGACCGAGTTTCAGCAGGCGCTGGCCGAGGCTGATCTGACGATGACCAGCCTGTCCGATGGTGTGAAGCGCTATTCCGCAAGCTGGTTTCGACTGGACCAGCTCTATCGCAAGTTCATCTATCACATGCAGAAAAGCGGTCAGTCGGGGCTGCTGTCCGCGCTCTATGAGGCGGTTGAGAACCGTTACACTACGAGTTTCGTGCTCAAGCTGAACGATGCCTGGCAGGATCAGGTTGCCCGCCTGACGGACTGGGCGGTCCCGGGCTTTCCGCGTCAGGTGGATTTCTATCGGGAACAGGCCGCTGAATACCGGCGCAAGGATCAGAAGGTCGTCGTCATCATCTCGGATGCGCTGCGCTATGAGGTGGCCGAAGAGGCGCTACGCGAGATCCGCAAGCTCAATCGGTTCGATGCTGAACTGAAGCCAATGATCGGGGTTTTGCCGAGCTACACGCAGCTTGGCATGGCGGCGCTGTTGCCGCACCGGCAACTGGCGATCCGCGACGACAATGATCTGGTGCTGCTGAACGGTGAAAGCACCATGGGGGCCGCCGCTCGTGAAAAGGCTCTTGCTGCGGGCCGGACTGGAGACCGGGTAAAGGTTCTCGCGGCGAAGGATTTCATGAATCTGGGATCATCGGAGGGTAAAGACCTCTTCCGGGATCATGATGTCCTCTATCTGTATCACAACCAGATCGACGCAATTGGCGACAAGCTCGCCACGGAGGAAAATGTCCCCGCTGCGGCAGAGACTGCCATCGAGGATCTGGTGAAGCTGGTGCGGAAGCTGACCTCGGCCAATTTCTCGAACATCCTGATCACCGCCGATCACGGCTTCTTGTGGCAGCACAAGGCTCTGGAAGAGAGCGGCTTCGCGCTGAGCGAGCCGGAGGGCGAGATCGTTACACGAAACCGGCGCTTCGTGATCGGCCGGGGCCTTAACAGCAGTGGCGGCATGAAGAAGTTCTCTGCTGCACAGCTTGGGCTGGAAGGTGAGCAGGACATTCTGATCCCGAACTCGATCAACCGCCTGCGCGTCAAAGGATCGGGCAGCCGCTTTGTCCATGGCGGGGCGAGCCTGCAGGAGATCGTCCTGCCGGTCCTGCGTGTCGGCAAGCAGCGCAAGGAGGATGTCGGACAGGTTTCGGTGCAGATCATTCCGCCACCCCGTGCTCAGATCACCACGGGCCAGATCCAGGTCACCTTCTATCAGGCGGAGCCAGTGACCGACAAGCAGCAGCCCCGGCAGGTGCATGCTGCGATCTTTGCCGACGATGGAACGCTCGTCTCTGACGAAGCCGAGCTGGACTTCGATTTCGCGTCCGAGAACCCGCGCGAGCGTGAGCTATCGCGGGGCTTCCTGCTGTCCAAGGCGGCAGATGCCTATAACAATCAGACAGTCTTCCTGAAGCTGCGAACGCGCATCGGCAAGACCAGCCATTTCGAAGATCACGCATCGCAGCCGCTGCTGCTGAAACGCGGGATCAGCACAGATTTCGATTTCTGAGGTGCCGATGTCGACCCTTGATGACAAGATCAACGAGCATTTTGCCGGTTTCGTGGTTCGCAAGGACCTGGTGAAGGCTGTGAAGGGGAACGCCATTGTTCCCACCTATGTGCTCGAATACCTGCTCGGCCAATATTGCGCGACCGACGACGAAGCCTCCATTGCGACAGGCATTGAAACGGTCAAGGACATCCTGCGCAAGCACTACGTTCATCGTTCCGAAGCGGGGTTGGTACAATCAACGATCAAGGAGCGTGGCCGTTACAAGGTCATCGATCAGGTTAGCGTGGCGCTGAATGAAAAGACCGATGCCTATGAGGCGGTCTTTGAAAACCTCGGTATCAAGCGGGTTGCCATCGACAGCGCCACGGTAAAGGCGCACCCGAAACTGCTGGTTACGGGTATTTGGTGCATCGCCGATGTGCAGTACGAGTTTTCGGAAGACAGCCGGATCTCCCCCTGGATCATCGACACGTTGAAGCCGATCCAGATCGCCCGTGTGGACTATGACGGCTATCGCGAGACGCGGGATAAGTTCACCACCGAGGAATGGATCGATCTGCTGATGCAGAGCATCGGCTTTGACCCGTCACTGTTCGGGCGCCGGTCAAAACTTCTGCAACTGTTGCGCTTGGTCCCATTTGTTGAGCGCAACTACAACCTCATCGAGCTTGGTCCCAAGGGGACGGGAAAATCTCATATCTATTCCGAGTTTTCGCCACATGGTCAGCTGATCTCGGGCGGTGAAATCACGGTTCCCAAGCTTTTCGTGAACAATTCCAATGGCCGGATCGGATTGGTCGGGTTTTGGGATGTCGTGGCCTTTGACGAATTTGCCGGCCGCGAGAAGACGGCCAACAAGGCGCTTGTCGATATCATGAAGAACTACATGGCAAACAAGCAGTTCTCTCGTGGTGTAAATCCGATGGGCGCCGAGGCCAGCTTCGCCTTCGTCGGCAACACGGACCATAACGTGCCTTGGATGCTGAAAAATACGGACCTGTTCGAAGCTCTGCCGCCGCAGTTCCACGACAGCGCCTTTATTGATCGATTGCATGCCTATCTGCCCGGATGGGAGGTCGACATCATCCGGGGTGAGATGTTCACATCTGGCTATGGGTTCATTGTTGACTATCTCGCCGAAATCCTGCGCCATCTGCGTGCGGAGGACTTCTCGCACCGGCCAGATCGCTATTTCATCATTCCGGTTCAGACCCATATCCGGGACCGTGCGGCGATCAACAAGACCATGTCAGGTCTGCTGAAGCTGATCTTCCCGAATGGAGGCGAGACAGAAGCCGAAGTTGAAGAACTGCTGCGCTTTGCGATTGAATGCCGAAAGCGGGTGAAGGATCAGCTCCTGCGGATCGACAGCACCTTTGAGGCAGCAGATTTCCATTACATCGCATCGGATGGCGCAAAGCGCGCCGTCGCCACGCTGGAGGAAGAGGAGTTCCCCCAGTTCTACCACCGTCGATCAACCGACGATGGAAGTGAAGGTACGAATCAACAAGAGATTGGGTTGGTACCGGCAGAGCCGGTCTCAACGGTGGCTGCTTCCGCAGCACCTGCCGTTGCCGCTGCCCCGCACTCACCCCCAACTCCCGGACATGTCGTTTTCCCAGAAAACCGCAAGGGCATCAGTTTCGACAAGATCTTTGGTCCTTGGACGGATGGCGCGACGCGGATCATCATCACAGACCCCTATATCCGGAAGTTCCATCAGGCGCGCAACGTGATGGAACTGATCGAGATGCTGATCAGGCGCAAACAGCCTGAAGATCAGATCGCTGTGCATCTTGTCACGGCTCCGGACGATGGGAACATTCAGGAGCAGCGAGAGTGCCTGGACGGGATTGCTGAAGCCTGCACAGGCACGGGCGTCGATTTCACATGGGCCTTCGATGGGAGCGGCACTCTCCATGCACGCGACATCACGACGGATACTGGCTGGAAGATGGTTCTGGATCGCGGATTGGATATTTTCCAGCCAACGCCTCGCAAGATGAACGGTTTCTCGCTGGGAGAACGGATGCAGGAGCACCGGATGGTCCGTGGTTTCTACGTGACTTATGTCGAGAACCTTTAGCTTCGTCGACCGTGTTGGCGGTGCAGGTTCGGCTACGCGCTCGGCGGGAAGCAAGAAGTCGACCTCGATGCCCAAGCCCTCATCCTCGTTACAGTTTTCCTGATCCGCAGATTGCAGGCCCTTCATGCACTACCCCTTCCTCGTCACTGATCCGCGCTCCGGCCTGCAATACCGCCTGACCGATACCGGTCTTGCCGAATTGTCCCTTGCCCCCAATTCTGCCGAATGGGCGCCGGGGCGTGCCATTGCCGAGGCGCCTGACCCGGTCTGGGCCGAAAGTCTTGCCAATGCGCCTGTCGAGACGATCTCGGCGGTGACCGCCGCGCTGACGGATCTTGTGCTGGCCACGCCGGATCTGAAGGTGCCGAACGTCGATCACCTGCCAGACAGCCGCGCCAAGCGGCATCTCTTGGCGCTGGTCGCGCTGTGGCAAAGGTTGGGGGATGCGCTGCCAGAGGGGCTGGCACCGATTTCCCATGTGCTGGCCCTGCCGCATGGGTCGTTCCTGGGCTCGTTGCCGGTGGTTGAAGGTTCGCTGGATCCTCTAGCTCCTGCGGCGCTGCAGGCGCTTTTTGCCCGGTTGCGGGATGAGTTCGGCACTGTTCCCGCAAGCGCCTATACGCCCCGGGCCGCAATCGGCAGCCGCCTGCACGCGCTGCAGGGCGGTGTTTCAGCGCAGGATATCGAGGCCGGGGTTCTGGATGACAGCCTCGCGTTCTATGGTCTGCGCGATCCCGCCGCCTGCGCCGATTTCGCCGCCGCCCAAGCCCGGGCGCTGATTGAGTCCGGCGTTTCGGCCCGTGAAATCGCCGTGCTGTCGGGCGATGATCTGCGCCAGATCGCGCGCGCTTTCTCAGCCCAGGGAGTGCCGCTCTCGGGCCTTCCGGGCCAATTACCCGAGCGAGATGTCATTGGTGAGACCGCGCTACATCTGGCGCTGGCCAAGCGACCGCCAACTCCGGCTATGGTCTTGGCGAGCCTCGCGCTTTCTCCCTTGATGCCCTGGGCGGCACAGACCGGGCGCGATCTTGCCGAAAGCCTCATGGGTGGCGATTTCCGAGGCTCCATCCTCACGGACACGCCCGCACATAAGGAACTGTGGGACGATATCCGCGCCTCGGCCGGCAGCTTGCCGCAGCTGCGATTCCTGCTGGACCGGATCTGCGAGCGGATCGGAAAAGGCGATCAGGTCCGCGCGCGGCTGACTGTACCCCCCGGCGAAGGCACGCCGGATTGGGAGATAATCCTGCGTGGCATTCAGATCACGCCGCCCATGGTTGCGGACCCCGACCGCAATCTTGAAGGCGTCAGCCTCTGGTCCGCGCATGAAAGCCCGTGGCGCCCATGCCGCCATCTGATCGTCAGCGATTTCACCGACGGGCTTTACCCGACTCGCCCGCGTGCCAATCCGCTGTTTCTTGACAGCGAGATCGCTGCGATACACGCGGGAACCGGCGTTCACCTTCGCGGTCGGGCCGAGGGGCTGGCGCAAAGCCTCGCGTTACTTGATCAACAGCTTCAGGCGGTTTCCGGCAGCGTCACCTTCCTCATCCCATGGCGCGATCTGGCGGGCGGGCGCTTGCAACCTTCGGCCGGGTTGTCGCTGGTGGCGCGGGCGGTGGCGGGCGTTGAGGATGCCAGCGATCTGATCACCGATCTGTCGCGTCAGAGCCCTGCGGAATGGCCGATTGCGTATCACCATCTGATGCCGGTGCCGGAACCCGCGGAATTGCCTGAGGAGCTTGCTTTCCCGGGGCATGACCTTCTGTCCCTTCGTCGGCGCGATGACGGCACCGCCAAACCGCAATCGCCCTCACGGCTCGAGACGCTGCTTGTCAGCCCGCTCGCCTGGCTTCTGGCCGAGGTTGGGGCCGAGGATATGTCTTGGTCGACCGAAGAACTCGACGTGATGGCAAGGGGCAATATCGCCCATGATGTCTTTGAGCATGTCTTCCTGAAGGATCAGCCGTTCCCGGAAACCGAGGCGCTGGCAGAACTGATCGCCGAGGCCTATGACCGCGCGCTCACCCGTCACGCGGGCTATCTGCGCAGCCCGTCATGGGAGATGGAGCGCCACGGTTTGGAGCGTGAGATCATGGCGGCGGCCCTGCGCTGGCGCGACCATTTGCTGGCGCTCAATGCCAAGATCATCGGCAATGAAATCTGGCTGGCCGGTGAGGCGCATGGCATCAATCTGCACGGCAAGGCCGATGCGATCCTTGAATTGCCCGACGGCGCGCTCCTGATCGTTGACCACAAGAAAAGTGGCACAAAAGGGCGGCGGCAGCGGATGGAGGCGGGCTGGGATCTGCAGGCCGGGCTTTACGCCGATATGATCGCCCGGCCCACCCGGCGCGAGGGGGACGGGATGGTGCCCCTGATCGGCCGCAAGGTGGCGGTGGCCTATCATCTGATGAATGACGGGGGGCTGCTGACGTCGGGTCTCGCTTTGCCCGAGGGGTCGCCCGCCCGCGACATGGGTGACGCGGTGAACGCCGGCGCGGTGGCCAAGCTGGCGGAACGGCTGGCCGAACTCGGCGCAGGCCGGGTCGTGCTGAACACCACCGAGGATGCCACATTTTTCAGAAATGAGGCAGGCTTTGTCCCCTATGCGCTGACCGATGGCTCCGCCCTTGTCACCGCCTTCATCCGCCCGGTCGAGGAGGAATGACCATGGCCCCCAACGCAGATCATGGTCTGGTCATCGTCCCTGCAGGCGCCGGCGCCGGCAAGACCCACCGCATCAAGACCCAGCTCTCGGACTGGGTGAAACGTGGCATCGTCCGGCCCGAGCGCATTCTTGCCGTGACCTTCACCGAGGCTGCGGCGGGCGAGCTTCGCGAGAGGATCCGCGCCGGCCTTTTGGCCGATGGGCTGGTGGCCGAGGCGATGGCGGTGGAACGCGCCTATGTCTCGACCATCCACGGCTTGGGCCTGCGCCTTCTGACCGAACATGCACTGGCGGCGGGCGCCTCGCCGCAGCCGCGTCATTTGGGCGATGCCGAGCGTGATCTCTTGATCCGGCAGGCGCTGGCCCATGCCAAGGCGCTGGACCCGATCAAGGCCGAACCCGAGCGGTTTGGCTATGCCCCGAACTTCGTGAAGGGCGAGACGGTCGAAGATTCGTTGCGCGGCCGGGTGCTGTCGATGATCGACCTGCTGCGCAGCCTTGGCGACAAGGGGCGTGACCCCGGCCTGATCGCCCCGGCGCTGGCGCGGCTGGATGCGGTTTATGGCCCGGTGCTGGAGGACCCTGCGGCGGCTGGCGCCTCACTCGAGACCGCCGTTCAAGCCATGATCACTGCCTTCCCCGAGGGCGGCATGGCCACCGTTGCGGCCAAAGGTCCGAAGGAAACGCTGGAAAAGAACCTCGCGCTTTTCCGGCGGGTGGCGCGTGATCCGGGGCTTTTGGCCCTTGACTGGGGTATCTGGCAGAACTTGCGCGGGCTTTTCACCTCAAACAGCCGCACGAAAACGCCCGACGGCTATGACGACCTCGCCACGGCCATCATGGCGGCGGCGGATGTCCTGCCCTCGCATCCCGGCCCGCTTGAGGATGCCAAGCTGCACCTGTCCTGCCTGATCGCCTGCGCGCAAGAGGTGATGGCGGCCTATGAGGCCCGCAAAAAGGCGCTCGGCCTGATCGACTTCGCCGATATGATCACGGGGGCCGAGCGGCTCTTGCGCACCGACCCCGCCGTGCGTCAGGCGGTGCTGGACGAGATCGACTGCGTCATCATTGACGAATTCCAGGACACCAACCCGGTGCAATTCGCGCTGCTGTGGCAGCTTGGCCAGCACGCACCGCGCACCCTGCTTGTGGGCGATGTGAAACAGTCGATCATGGGCTTTCAGGGGGCCGATCCGCGCCTGTCGCAGGCGCTTGCGGCGGCTAACCCCGATGCGACCCAGCCACTCGACCGCAACTGGCGCTCGACGCCGGCCGTCATGCAATTCGTCAATGCGATGGGGGCGGGCCTCTTTGGCGCGGGCTATAACCCACTGGCACCGACCCGTGATCCGGTCGCAGGTCCCGCGATCGAGGTGCTGAACGCTACGCAGGGACGGCGCTCACAAAAGTATTCGCAGCCCCCAGAACACATCGCCGAGCGCATCGCCCGTATCCTGACTGATACTGAGACTATCACCGACCGCCACACGAAGGCCGCCCGACCGGCTCGGCCCTCGGATATCGCGCTGTTGGTCTGTCGCCACACCACCGCCGCCCGCTATGCCGAGGAACTGCGCGCGCGCGGCGTTCCGGTGCGGATCGCCGAGGATGGCTGGGCGAAAAGTCCGGTGATTGTTGCCGCCCGCGCCGCGCTGGCCTTTGCCGCCAATCCGGCGGATATCCATGGCGGGCTGCTCTTGCGCACGCTTGGCCCGGACCCGCTGCCCTTGCAGGAGGCGCTATCCGCCCAAATGGAAGGGCGGTTGGTGGATGACCCAGTGCTGATGCGGCTCGCCGCTCTGTCGAACCTTTTGGCCCGCCTGCCGGCGGGTGCGGCCCTTGATCTGGTGTTGGATGCCGCCGGCCTGCGCCTCTGGGCCGAACGTCAGCCTGACGCCGCCCAATCCCGCGCCGATCTTTTGCGGCTAGAGGCTGAGGCGGGTGAGTTCGAAGCCGCGCATCGCGATCTCAAATCCGCCTCGGGGTTCCACGGCGAGACTGCCAAGGTCTTTCTCGGCTGGCTCGACGCCCGTGGAGGCGAGCGCGATTTCGACCGTCATCCCGATCCTTCCGCCAACAGCGCCGAGGCCGTGGAGATCGTCACCTGGCATGCCTCCAAAGGGCGGGAATGGCCGATCACTGTCGTCGCAGAGTTCGACTATGGTATCGAGGAACGTGCGGGGACCACTGCGACCCGTTTCGATGCCTTGGACCGCATCGACGATATGGCGGTGGTGCTGGGGTCCGCGAGCCTGATCCACACGCCCGGCT
>NZ_QLNF01000056.1:25379-215334 GCF_003261015.1 Agrobacterium sp. MS2
ACCGTCGCGCCGATTTTGAAACCAATGCGAAAAACCTTCTCTATGTCGCCCTGACCCGTGCCCGTGACCGGCTGGTGCTGGAATGGCCGGGTTTTCTGAAGGACCGCGAAGAAGACGCGCCCGAGGCTACGAACCTGTTTCATATCCTGTCCGATACTTGCGCGCCGCAGATCGGGGCGGGCAGTCTGCGCATCAATGGCGTGGATTGCCCGGCGCTGATCACGCAACTGCCTGAAGAGGCGGGATTTACCGAATATGCAGGTGGTGCGGCAGCCTCAGCGCTGCGATTCGGTGCCGCTGCGCCGTTGCCCGTGACACCGCTGACGCCCTGGCGGCTGCAGCCCTCGCAAACCCGTAGTGCGGGGGTGCCGCCCGTGTCCCGCCGTATCAACATCGGAGCACCCTGGCCAAAGGCACTGAACGATGCCTGCCGCGGCACAGCACTGCATCTGGCGCTGCGCACATACCTGACCCGGCCCGATCTGGCGCCGGCTTTGGCTCTCGCGACCGGGCTTGACGACGCCACTCTTGCGCTAGTGGCCGAGCGTGCCACGGCGCTGAAAGCCTGGCTTGCCGATCAGGGCTATACGGATCTGCGCGCCGAGATTCCGGTGCTTGGCCACACGCCCGAAGGTGCAGAGATCCCCGGTGCCCTCGACCTTCTTGCCATCGGCCCGGCAGGCGCGATGCTGATCGACCATAAATCCGGCGGTGACGGGTTTGGCCCCTATTGGCCACAGCTTTCTAGCTATGCCGGACTGTTGGCCGGACTATACCCGCAGCATCCGCTGCAGGGCGTGGCGGTGTTCTGGGTCGATCACGGTTGGCTGGAACTGGCAGATGAGGGCGCGTCAGCGGGAGCTTTCGCACAGGCCAGAGTTAACTGATGCCCTGGGGAATACTTGCGCCCGATACCGTGGTTTCGCAACGGCGCCAGCAGAACCTCGGGCTTGCGGCGGCGGTTCGTCATTTCAATGATCGGGCGGTCCCCGGAATCGGCGGCATGTGGTTTCCCATGCCCATCCTTTGGTCGGTTCTGGCGATCTCTATCGCCGAGGAACTTGGTGTGCCGGCACTGCCTGTCGGCAACGCGGTCGAAGCGCGCGTCATGCTTGAAGTCATCGCGGGTCCGCAGGATCGCCGCGTGCGAGGGGCGAGGAAGATGCAGGGCTTGAAGGATAGCAGTTTCCACAATCTCAGGCGTCGCGGAACTTATGTGGTTCAGCCGATCCGCATGGCGATGGTGCAGCCTCTGGTCGCACTCGGGTTCGTGCAGGGCAGCCGCTACGGCGCGTTCCGCATACATAGCGCTGGCAGAGAGCTGTTGGAGCTGAATGCGATGAAAGAACCGCGCCGTTTGCTTGGTGCTTGGGCGCATGGCAGACAGCCACATGGCCTGAAGGAGGCCCTGACAGTGCTTTCCCCAGTTGGGGCTGTCCCGGAAGCGGTGCGTAAACTGATCCTTTCCCGATTGCTCGACGGAAATGATCCCGGCTCGACCCGGCGCCGGGCCCTGGCGCGCCTCGGCACTGGCCCCAGCTCCGCGCATTTGGACCAGGAAACCGCATTGGCGGGGCTGGCGCCGGATCATTGGTCGGATTTGCGCGCAGGAGCGGCTTTTATGGATCTGCGCGATGCTGCGTTGTCGGTGTTGGACCAGTTGGAACAGCACCTGCTGAAGCTTCGCGACGATAATCAGCCTGTGCGCCTGTCAGAAGCGGACGCAGCCGAAGTCGCCACCGAGCCGCTGAAACAATTGCGCGGTCTGGCCTCAGCAAAAGGCGCGCTTGTCGATCAGGGCAATGAGGAGACCAGCCGCAGATTTATCGCGGAAATCCGAAATCTGTCCGATCAGCAGCTGATCCAGAGGCTGGCCGAGCGCGATTCTACCGTAATTTGTCAGTGCGAAGGCCACATTGTTCTCGGGCCGGCTGCGGGCGAGTTGCGGGGCAGCTCGGAGACCCAGGACGAGAATCGGCCCCCTCAGGACGAGGCCTTCGCGACGCAGCTTTTCCGGCTGCACAATCTTCATTGTCTGGTGACGGAGCTGTCCGGAAAGGTGAACCCGGGCAGCCGTGACGCGGGATCGGAGGCCGTCTGATGCAGAACACGACGCTCTACTCCCTCTTCATGCCGCCCGAAGATTGTTATGGCGACTTTGGCCTTATGTGCGGCTTCACCGCGACGCGGCAGGTCCTGGGGCAGATCCGCCGAACATTCACAGGCGAGATGGCGCGTCCGGTGCTGGCCGCCTTCATCCATCCAACCGTGAATGCGATCTCGGACGTTCCGGGACTTGCCTGGATGTGGATGCGCCTCGTGGGACGCGGCTACAACCTTCTCCATGCCAAGGTGGCGCTTCTGGGTTTTCGCAAGCGCGGCGGAGATGGCTATGTCATTCGCCTCGCTGTCAGCACGGGGAACTGGACACAGGATCCGCTTACTCGCAGCATCGACCTGTTCTGGTCGATCGATCTGGACTCTGCTGTGCCTGACGCACAGGACATTGCCGATATCCGCGCTGCGCATGAGATGTTTGGATGGCTGCGCGAGCGGGCAGATTGCGCCCTGATCGAACGCAGTTTTGACGGGCACCGGCCAGACGCCCTGCTGGAGGCCGCGATCACAGCCTTGCCCACGTCATCCGCGCGTCCCCGCTTCATCGACAGCCGCAATCAGGCGCTGTTTCCTCAGGTGGTCGAGCGCCTGGGTACCAAAAAGAAGGCCGACCGTCTCATCCTCGGGTCTGGCTATTTCGAGAGCGACGGCGATGGTGCTGCTGGCCTGCCAGAGCGACTGCGCCGCGCATTGGTGCAGGAGAAATCCCTGACGAAAACAGCGGCTCTCGACCTGTTTCTCAACCCGTCCTCCTGTCAGGGGCTTGCTGCCCGGGCCGGTGCCTTGATTGACGCAGGCTGGAACTTGCGCCCTCCGCGCTCTGTCTTGCATGGAACTGATGGGTGCCTGCATGCAAAATTTGTGGTGCTGGCGTCGGGCGAGACCGAGGCCTCGGGACGGGCTTATCTTGGATCCGGCAATCTGAGCATGAACGGGTTTGAGCGTGCCGCAAGCGCCGGGGGAAACCTTGAGGCAGGTGTGATCGTCGATCTGCCGGGAGGACTGAAATGGCCGCGACGCAGAGACACGCGGAACGGTATCGCCGCTGTTTTGCCGATCCAGTTCACTGATGTGGTGACGCCCGAGGCCCTGCAGCAAGGGGAAGGCTTTGTGCACCCCGATGAGCCAGAAACCCAGCCGCCAGTTGCGTGGCTTATATGGCAAGACGGGGTGCTCTCGGCCCCCGAAGACAAATCGGTGATGGTGATTGGTGTCGATGCGGCTCAGGCCCAGACACCTTGTCCATGGCCTGCACCGGCTCCAGCGATTGTGACACTCGCGGAGGGCGGCTGGCGGCTGCCTGTCATTTCTTCCGAAGCACTTGTTGTCGCTCGCCCCTCCGATATGTCGGTCGAAGATATCCTTGCCAGCCTTGGCTCATTTCCCGAGCCAGGTGATGCTGACAGCGAAGATGAGGGTGAGGAAGGCGAAGAGCCGCTCACCGACGCCTCAGATACCAACGAAGCTCCGCCAGCTGCCTATCCCATTCGCAGGATGATGGAACTTCTGGTGCGTCTTTGTGAGACACAGGCAAGGTTGGACCCGCGGGATTGGCAAAGGTGGTGTCGGGAGTTGCAACAGAACCTTTGCGCTATCGCGTCTCGCGAAAGAACGATGCTCGAGTTCTTCCGGAACGCCAAGGCAAATCCTCTGCCTGCTCTGGCAGATCCGCGTATGCGCCCGGAAGGGGTTTCGCCAGACCTATTGAGAGATGCGCTTTTGGCAGTGTCCGTCGCGTGGGAGCTCAGCGCTTACCCATCGCTCTGGGAACGGGAGGCCGCGTGATGGTGGACTGGAACGAGGTCGCGAGCATTCTGGATCGTATCGCAGGGACGTCTGATGATACCCAGCTAGATCATGGCCAGAAGGCGAGTGTCACAGAACTAGCGTGCCGTATCCGGGCGGGCCAACGCTCGGCCCTGCTGGCTGATGAGGTGGGTATGGGCAAGACCCGCATTGCGGCGGCGCTGATCGCAGCGGTGCGGGAGGCGGGCGGGCGCAGCGCCATTGTTCTGCCCGCGGGCCTTGGGGCACAATGGCAACAGGAACTGAAACGGTTCAACGCCGACGACAAGACATTGCTGCCGCTGCGCAGCTATGATGGTTTCATCTCCGGTTTCTTGCACGATACCGATGCGGAGGGGAGCGCAAGACGGTTACACAGCCATAAGGAGTGGCTTTCGGATCGCCGCAAGCAGCGTGAGTTGCCGGAGAACGGCTGGGCCGCCGAAGAGATCATAATGATCTCTCATTCCTTCGCGAACATGCAGTTTCCCAATCGTGGAGAGGGCCCCGCTGGAGGCTGGCGCCGGGAACTCTTACCCAACGTCGCCCGCCTGATTGACGGCCGACGGCGCAACTTCATGCGCGAAAATTTCCATTCGGGTGAGGTGGGCTATGTATATGCCAGTCGCCGTGCGGCGCGGCACATTGCCCAAACGATTCTGGACCACGAACTGCCGCGCGATGCCATTAACGGCGATCAGAAATGGCTTTCGGCGGACGATTACAAGAACAGGATCCTGCCGCTGATCGGCTATGGCCTAGGTCAGTTTGATCTCATAGTCGTTGACGAAGCCCACAAGGCGCGCGGCGCAGATTCAAGCCTTTCGCGCATTCTCGGCCCGGTAAGCTGGGAAGCGGATGATCCTTTTCGTCTGGGCATGACCGCAACCCCGGTCGAGCTGGACTCCAGCCAGTGGATCGACACGCTGGAGCGGCTCAATGGTCGCGATGACGATCAGGATATTACTGCGCTCGCAGCGCTGACGGAATGGATCACCGGCTATGTGGATGTTGTTCGTCGGATTCAAACCGAAGAACTGGACGAGACGCTGACCGGGGAATTCGAGACCTCCGCCCGGCAGTTCTGCGCAGCATTGCGACCATACGTCCTGCGCCGGGACAAACGCAGTGACCCCGAATTCTGCGTCTTCAAAGACAGTCATGGTGATTATCGTGAGGTCGCCGATATCCCGGTTTCACCGGAGGCAGAGGGTTTTACCCGTGACTGGTTGCGCCGCTTTTGTGCGGCTGAGGCGCTGTCGTTACTCCCTCAGGATGATCCGCGTGTGAAACGGGTCAGGCTCGCCGTTGCCCAGGGGTATGGGTTCGGCTTGGGAGAGGATGAGGAAGACAGCCCTTCTGGCATGACAGATGCAAACCTCGTTGGTCCGGCGGGGTTTTGGACGGAAGCTTTCACCGCTGAGAGCAACGACATCTATAGCCACCCTGCGATCCTGGCGGCTGTGAGACAAATCGAGGCCTATACACGGGCCGGCGAGAAAGTGCTCGTCTTCGGCAGGTTCCTGACGCCGATGAATGTGCTGACCAGACTGCTGGACGCGCGTGAGATGCTGCGTCGTTTGCGAGACGGTCAGCACTGGCCTGCCAGTGGGATCGGGGAAAGCAATATAGCAGCCGTCATTGCGGCGATGAGGGATCCTGATCTTGCGGTGGCGGGTGGGGTCGACGAAATCGATGTGATGTTGAAAACCCGCTATCAGGAGTGGGCGAGCGAGCGCCGGGCTGAACTCGCACGGCTTCATCGGGAGTTGGAAGACCTTGCGCTGGAGGGAGGAACTGCTGCATTTCTGTCAGAGATTCTGCGCCATGAGGACGGCAAACAAGACCTTCAATTCGGGGCTTTGCTCGAGGCACTTGGTGGCAGGCGGGAAGTTGCGGGCGCTTCCTGGACAGGGCAAGAAATGCTCGGGCTGTTCGAAAAACTGCTCCTGGAGCTTGCCGGGGATGATGAAGCAGAGAACAACGATACGCAGAAAGCCCGGCTGGATGCCTGGCTGAACGACTATTCCGGGCGCGAGGGCAACTTCGCCAGGATGATGTCAGGCGCAACCGCACCGCAAACGCGGCGTATGCTGCAATCTGCATTCAACCGGTCGTCCAGTTGGCCGATGGTGCTCCTCGCGCAATCCCGCGTCGGGCGTGAGGGCCTGAATCTGCATGAGGCCTGTCGCACAGTGATTCTACTGCACGCGGAGTGGAATCCCGGCATTGTCGAGCAGCAGATTGGGCGTGTGGATCGCAAGAACAGTATTTGGCTTCGCGAATGGCGGAAATGGAGGGATCATGGTGATGGTCTCCCGCCCCGCATTCGGGTTCACCCTGTTGTCGTCAGTGGCACATACGACGATCACAACTGGCAGGTTCTCAAGGCGCGTTGGCTGGAACTGAGGGCGCAGTTGCATGGCGATGTCCTGCGTCCCGTTCCAGGTCGGTCAGAGGTGATAGATGACAAACGAACCTGCGCTGACCGCGTTCGGCGCGCAGTGCCGGATTTTTCGCCGGGAAAACGTGGCGGTTGATGTTGGTTTCCACGCGGAACTGAGCCGGTGGGGGTGCGGATAAAAACTTGGACTGTTTTAAATACTCAGGCCGAGGCTCTTACGATATTCGACCGGGCTGAGTGATCCCAGTGATATTTTGATGCGCGTTTCATTGTACCATCGGATGTAGGCGTCCACCTCTGCCACGAACTGCTCGATCGTGATGACCTTCCAATCTCGTGGATAGAAGAGCTCGGTTTTCAACCGACCGAAGAACCCTTCGCACGCGGCGTTGTCTTGCGAGCAACCCTTGCGGGACATGGAACGAACCAGTTTTGCTTCGCTGATACGGGTTAACCAACCGGGCCATCGATAGTGGGCTCCGCGATCAGAATGGATGATTGGCCGTTCCTCGCCGTTGGCGACGGTTCCGATGGCTGCATCCAGCATTGTGTTGACGAGACCCGCATCTGGTTGGGTTCCGATGGACCAGCTGATGACCATGCCGTCAAAGCAGTCGATGATGGGCGAAAGGTAAACTTTGCCAGCTGGGATCTGGAACTCAGTAATATCTGTCAGCCACTTCACGTTCGGCGCTTTTGCATGAAAGTCGCGATTGATCAGGTTCTCGGGCGCTGGACTGATCTCTCCCAGATAGGATCCAAACCGCCGTCGACGCGGCTTGGCAACGACCAACTGCTCCTGCTTCATCAATCGCTGGACAACCTTTTCCGAGATTATCACGCTTTGTCTGGCCAGCGACGCCTGCAGACGTCGATAACCTTAGCAACGCCGGTTCGCTTCAAAGATCTCCGCTAGGCTGTGGCGGACGGCGGCATACTTGTCTGCCAGGCACATGCGAGCGCGATGGTAGAAGTAGGAGCTGCGGGCAATTCGAAGCTGGGCAAGCAGCTCTGGCAAGCGATAAACTTCCTTAAGGGCGTCAATCAGCTGGGTCTTCTCCCGATTACTCAGGATCTGCAGATCGACGCCCAGGTCTTTTTTTAGGAGTTCGTTTGCCTTCTTCAGGAGATCATGCTCGAGTTGTAACTGGCGGACATCACGCTGGAGGGCTTCAAGTTGGCGCTCGAGCTCTTCACGTTCAGGCACCTTGGGGTTGGATTTGCGGCGTTTCATGGATGAGGGGGCCTCGTGACCGAGTAGCTGATCTTTCCAGCTGTACAATGTCGGCCTTGAGACGCCCAGTCGGTCAGCCACCTGTTGAGCGCTTTCATATCCATTGCATAATCCGATGACCCCCGCTTGCCGGATCTCATCACAATAGCCACGGCGCCAAGATCGACCAACCATGGATGAACGCGCTTCCGGAAAAGCCTCTCTGACCCATGCGGTTAGAGTTCCGCGACCAGGGTAGCCAAGCGCCCTCATCGTCGAAGAGATGCAACGATCGTGAGTGCGGTAATGCTCAAGAGCAGCCTGCTTTTGGGCCTCGGAAAACTTTGGCGCTCGCGCTACCGGCTGAGTACGCAGGTCGAGATGCTGTACGTACTCACGATACCAGCCCTTCAACGCATTCTTGGTGGGATACCCCAGCTGGCGAATGGTCGCGTTAAGTCGCTTGCCCAGCCGGATATAGAGCTCAACCGCTCGAAGTCTGTCTGCGTAGGAATACATGAACTACCTCCTTGGTGGTCCAAGTTTTCGTCCGCACCCCCTTATCTGCCTAACCGGCTCAGTTCCGCGTGGAAACCAACACTCCAAAAGACAAAAAACTACGTAGTGTCGGGATTTGACTAGTACCTAAAACTAGTCATCAACCGTTGACGATTCTGTCATCAGTCGATGACAACTCCATCGGCCGGAGCGTGTCAAGGAATTTTTGTCAAAAGCAAAGAGCCAAAAGCATATGGCAAGGCGCTCAGAGGCAGTTCACCGCGATAGTTCTTGGGTCCATAGGAGAAGATTAAGGTCCCGTGCCTGGGCTCAGATCTGGTTGGATCTCTTACGGCGACCGCGCTGACTCCATCGGTGCGGTTCCGGGAGACTCGCGTCTCTCGCATTCGGACACGCTAGCGTCGTTGGTGTCCTGGAAGCTCCGCGCAGGAGGAGTGGCTGTTCGCGAACGAACGCGAGTAGACTACCTTCATCGTTTCACGCGCGCCTCGTTAACTTGCCGGTTGTCATCAATCGTTGACAGTCATGACTGGGAAATGTAGCTTGCAGAATCGGGGCAGCCGCCGCCGCATTGGTCGTCGCGTTTGCACAAATTGCCCCTCGGTTTTTCTTGGGGGCGTGTCCTTTCGTGACCCCTAACCTATGATTAAGGCGAGGAGAAACTTATGGCATTCGATGCCGGGAATTTGTTGCTGGTCGATCGCTACTGGCGTGCGGCAAACTATTTATCCGTTGGCCAGATCTATCTGATGGACAATCCATTGCTCCGCGAACCCCTGAAGCCGGAGCACGTCAAACCGCGCCTGCTTGGCCATTGGGGCACGACGCCGGGCCTGAACTTCATCTATGCGCACTTGAACAGGATCATTACCGATCGCGATGCCGATATCCTTTATATCTGCGGACCCGGCCATGGCGGCCCCGGCATGGTCGCCAACACCTGGCTGGAAGGCGTCTATTCAGAGACCTATCCCGAGATCGGCGAGGACGAAGCCGGGATGAAGCGGCTGTTCAAGCAGTTCTCATTTCCGGGCGGCGTCCCCAGCCATGTCGCGCCCGAGACGCCGGGCTCGATCCATGAGGGCGGCGAGCTGGGCTACGCGCTGGTGCACGCTTTCGGCGCCGCCTTCGACAATCCGGGCTTGGTCGTGGCTTGCGTGGTCGGCGACGGCGAGGCGGAGACGGGGCCGCTCGCGGCCGCGTGGCATTCGAACAAGTTCATCAACCCCGCCCGCGACGGCGCGGTTCTGCCGATCCTGCATCTCAACGGCTACAAGATCGCCAACCCCACCGTGCTGGCCCGCCTGTCCGACGAGGAACTGCGGCATCTCTTCGTCGGCTACGGCTACGAGCCGTTCTTCGTCGAGGGCAGCGAGCCGGCCGACATGCACCGGCAGATGGCGGCGACCCTCAACACGGTCTTCGACCGGCTGGCGGCGATCCGCGAGAAGGCCGCGTCGTCCACTGAGCGGCCGCGCTGGCCCATGATCGTGCTCCGGAGCCCGAAGGGCTGGACCGGTCCGAAGGTGGTGGACGGCAAGATGGTCGAGAACCACTGGCGCTCCCACCAGGTGCCGGTCGCGAACTGCCGCGAGGATGACGGCCACCGCGCGATCCTCGAAGAGTGGCTGCGCAGCTACGATCCCGGCGACCTTTTTGATGCCGACGGTGCGCTGAAGCCCGAGCTGAAGGCGCTGGCGCCGACAGGCACGCGCCGCATGGGCGCCAACCCGCACGCCAATGGCGGCCTCCTGCGCAAGGAATTGCACACACCCGATTTCCGCAGCTATGCCGTCGCGGTGGAGCGCCCCGGCGCGACGGAGGCGCAGGCGACGAAGGTTCTCGGCGACTATCTGCGCGACGTGCTGCGGCTGAACGAGGCCGAACGGAATTTCCGCGTGTTCGGGCCTGACGAGACGGCGTCCAACCGCTTGGGTAGCGTGTTCGAGGCGACGGACCGGGTCTGGATGGCGCAAACGCTCGAAAGCGACGATCATCTGTCACCCGACGGGCGGGTGATGGAGGTGCTGTCCGAGCATCTCTGCCAGGGCTGGCTCGAAGGCTATCTGCTCACCGGTCGGCACGGCTTCTTCTCCTGCTACGAAGCCTTCATCCACATCGTCGATTCCATGTTCAACCAGCACGCCAAATGGCTGAAGACCTCGCGGGAGCTGGAATGGCGCAAGCCGATCTCCTCGTTGAATTATTTGCTCACCTCCCATGTCTGGCGGCAGGACCATAACGGCTTTTCCCATCAGGACCCCGGCTTCGTCGACCTCGTCGCCAACAAGAGCGCGGACATCGTGCGCGTCTACCTGCCCCCGGACGCCAACACGCTGCTGTGGGTCGGCGACCACTGCCTGAAGACCTGGGACCGCGTGAACGTCATCGTCGCCGGCAAGCAGCTGGCGCCGCAATGGCTGAGCATGGCGGAGGCCGAGAAGCACTGCGAGGCGGGCCTCGGTATCTGGGACTGGGCCGGCACCGAGGACGGACTGGAGCCGGATATCGTGATGGCCTGCGCCGGCGACGTGCCGACCATGGAGACGCTGGCCGCCGTCGACCTTTTGCGGCAGTCCCTGCCGCATCTGCGCATCCGCGTCGTCAATGTGGTGGACCTGATGGCCCTGCAATCGCCGCAGCATCACCCGCACGGACTGTCGGACGAGGCGTTCGACCGCATCTTCACGCGCGACCGGCCCGTCGTCTTCGCCTATCACGGCTATCCCTACCTCATCCATCGGCTGGTCTACAAACGCGCCAACCATCCGAATTTCCACGTACGCGGCTTCATCGAGGAGGGCACGACGACGACGCCCTTCGACATGGCCGTTCTCAACGAACTGGACCGTTTCCATCTCGCCATCGAGGCCGTCGAGCGCCTGCCGGTCCTGAAGGACAAGGGCGCGGAGATCACCGCGGCACTGCACGAAAAGCTCGTCCTCCACAAGGCCTTTGTCCGCGAGCATGGCGAGGACATGCCCGAGATTCGAGATTGGACGTGGCCTCATCCCTGAATCCCTCAGGACGCCGGGGAATGTTCGGGCAAGTGGACTTCGAAAAACTTGCGGAGCGGTATTCCGCCTGACTTTTCACGCGCCTTTGGCTGCTCTCCCAATCGCCGCCGGGCTTATCCTCGGCCATTCGTGGGATGCTCACAGATCGCTGGAAAGGAATGCCGGATGAAGGGCGATGCAAATCCAGTTGGAGCCGTAATCCCGGCGCCGACCGACTATTCGCAAAATGCTGCTGCGCATGTCGTAGACGTTCTTGCCAGCCATGCCGAGCGCGGTCTGACGAAAGCGGAAGCCGCGCGGCGGCTTGCGGAATATGGCCACAACCGATTGCGGGCAGCCAAGGCGATCCCGGTCTGGCGACGCGTGCTCGCGCAATTTCAGGATCCACTGGTCTATCTGCTGCTCGGAGCGATTATCATAGCGTTGGCGGCCTGGGTCATAGAAGGCCGCCACGGCTGGCCGATCGATGCGGTCGTCATCGCCATGGTGGTTCTGGCCAATGCCATCCTCGGCTTTGTGCAGGAAGCCAAGGCGGCTAATGCCGTCGCCGCGCTGGTACGGATGATAGCCGCGAACACCTCCATTTTGCGCGACGGCGAGCGAATCCGCATTCCCAGCGCGGATCTCGTGCCAGGCGACATCATGCTGCTCGAGGAAGGAGACGCCGTCGGCGCCGATGGTCGGTTAATCAGCGCCGCACGCCTTCGAATTCAGGAAGCCTCGCTTACCGGCGAAAGCGAGGCTGTCCTCAAGGAGGCGGCCATGCTGCGTGAGCCTGCGCCGCTGGCCGAGCGGTTCTGCATGGTGTTCAAAGGCACGGCAGTCGCCCAGGGAACCGCACGCGCCATCGTCACAGCGACGGGGATGCAAACCGAAATCGGCGCGATTGCTCAAATGCTCGACGCCAGTAAGGAAGATATCAGCCCCTTGCAAAAGGAGGTCGCGAGAGTTGGCCGCGCGCTTGGCACTGCGGTGATCGCGATCGCTCTCATTGTCGTTGCGACTGTGCTGCTCGTCTCCGACATCGATGGCCCATCGGACGTCATTTCCGTGCTGCTGATGGGGGTCTCGCTGGCCGTAGCAGCGGTCCCCGAAGGACTTCCCGCCATCCTGTCGCTGGTGCTTGCGCTTGGCGTCCAACGTATGGCGACCCGCAAGGCGGTGGTCAAGGCGCTCTCGTCCGTTGAGACACTCGGTTCGGCTTCGATCATCTGCTCCGACAAAACCGGAACGCTGACGCGGTCGGAGATGACGATCGAGCGCATTATGACAGCATCGGGGGCACCCGTGTCAGCGGTGTGGGCTATGCGCCTTTCGGCGATCTGGAGGTTGACGATGGTAAGGCTCCTAGCGCCGCCATGCGCGCCGAGCAGATCGTCGTCCTGAGCGGTGGCAGCCTGGCAGGCAATGCCGCTCTGAATCAAGGGCAGGCGGGAGTTTGGGAGATCCAGGGCGACCCGACCGAAGCCGCGTTCCTTGTCGCCGAGCGCGACCATGAACACGGCGGCGCGCGCGTCCTGATCGCGAAAGGCGCGCCGGATGTTCTGATGACCCGTTGCACGCATGTGCGGGTCGGCATGGACGTGGTCCCCTTCGACGCCGTGCAGCGTGCGCGCGCCACCGCTGACGTCGACCGGTTGTCCGACGAGGCCCTGCGAACTCTCGCAGTCGCTTATCGTCCGATGGCCGACACCGAAGGCATCGAGCACGGCGAGGGTCTGGAGCATGATCTGATCTTCGTGGGGACCGTCGGGATCATCGATCCGCCCCGGAAGGAGGCGGCGGTCGCCATATCGCAGGCCCGGCGCGCCGGGATCCGCGTCATCATGATCACCGGCGACCATCCCCGCACCGCATCGCGCATAGCCGCGCTGCTGGGAATCGTCGATCATGGCGCGCGGGCACTGACCGGTGCCGAGCTCGACGCCATGGACGAGGCCGCCTTCGCTGCTGCGGTCCGCACGACTTCCGTCTATGCCCGCGTGGCGCCCGTGCACAAGCTGCGTATCGTCGATACCCTTCAGGCCGACGGCAATGTGGTGGCGATGACGGGGGACGGCGTCAACGACGCGCCCGCGCTGAAGGCCGCCGATATCGGCGTCGCCATGGGGATCACCGGAACCGAGGTGACGAAGGAGGCGGCGAGGATGATCCTGGCCGACGACAATTTCGCCACCATCGTCGAGGCTGTGCGTGAAGGGCGCGGGATCTTCGACAATATCCGGAAATTCCTGCGCTACCTGCTATCGTCCAACATCGGAGAGGTGCTGACCTTCTTTCTCGGCGTCGTCGGAGCCGGCGTGATTGGATTGACCGACGTCGGGGGCGGGGGACTAGTGCTGCCTTTGCTGGCGACCCAGATCCTCTGGATCAATCTGATAACCGATTCCGGTCCTGCTCTTGCAATGGGGATCGACCCGCAGGACGATGGTGTCATGGCGCGTCCGCCCCGCAGACCCGACGAGCATGCGATCGATGCCCGGATGTGGCGAAGCGTCGCCGGAACCGGCCTGGTGATGGCGCTGGCGACGCTGCTAACGATCGACTTCTATCTGCCCAGCGGACTGATAGAAGGCTCGCAGAACCTGGAGCGGGCGCGCACAGCGGGGTTCACGGTGCTGGTGTTCGCTCAGTTGTTCAACTGCTTCAACGCCCGATCGGAATTCAAGAGCGCGTTCAGCCATCTGTTCACGAACAAGTGGCTTTGCGCGGCGGTAGCATTCTCTGTTGTCCTTCAGATAGCCGTCGTCAATCTGAGCTTCCTCAACACCGCCTTCGGAACGCTGCCATTGTCGCTGGATCAGTGGCTGTTCTGTGTGGCGATGAGCAGCAGCGTGCTTTGGTTCAGCGAAATCCGCAAGTGGATCAGCCGCCGGTACCATCCGTCTGGCCCGAATGCCGTTACCGCCTAAGGTATGGCTTGTGGTTTCCAGTTTTGCGCGTGATTTGGAACTATCAGGATATCGCACTGAACTTCATGAAGAATTTGCCCTGCGACACTCTCGACAAACAAGTTCATAATGGCATGCCTCCCATCTGTCCCGGCCACGACCAGATCAATGTCGTTCTCATCGACGTATACGGCCAGCTGCCGCGCAGGATCGCCCTCGAACGTGACGATTTGAATGTCACAAACTCCACCTCGTTGGGTAAATTGGTTGGATAGTATTCTGGCCTGCTTGACGGCATCTTTCGAGAACTGCCGGCTGTAGGCTTCCTTGTCGCCAACCCAGTTTTTGAACGGTGGCTCGAACGCATGGAAAACAACGAGGCTTTCGGGTTGAAAGAACCTGACAGCGGTTTCGAGCACACCCGACGCCGCAGGCGACAGGTCGATTGCGGCGACAATTCGCTCGCGTGTGTCGCCTGGCTTCTTTTTCACCACTAGCACAGGCAGTCTGCTCTCCCGTAGAAGTGACGTCGGCGTGCTCCCTAGCAAGGACCGACCGTCGAATTCGTTTCGCGATATACCCGTGACAATCAGATCGGTCTTATCCCATGAAGCTATTTCGTTGATTTCGACAATGGGACGACCTCGTCTGATGACGACCGCACTGTTGAGCCCGTCAATGGCCGAAAGCTCCTCACTCAGGAGGGTAGAGCTGTGCGCAACGGCGCGGGGAAGGGACTGCGTTTCCGGCTGTTCCAGAGGCCCGTCGTCGCTTTCGATGACATGGATCACAGTCAGCCGGCCTGCCACTGACGAGCTAACTGAATGGCGCGGACCAGTGCCCGATCACATCGGGCCGAGAAATCCGTTGCCAACATGATATGCTTCGGATGGCGGTGCTTCATGATCTTCCTCAGCTACAGTCCGCGAACAACTCGCTCTTCACCATCAATCGGCTGCTGTGCAGGAATGGGAGCCTGCCCGCCAGCACGACTGAGCGAAGGTCGGAAAGTCTTGCTCGGCCTGTCCTCGATCGAAACGAAACCCTCCGAGGCGTGCAGCCATTCCTGTATCATCATTTCGACAACGTCGTCGCGTGAGAGGGCAAGGACGTCCGCCACGGCATCGACAGCCTTGGCGAGCTCATGATCGAATGTGACTTCGCCGGTGTTCCAGGCATGAGCGGCGGCAATGAACAAAGCGTCCCGCATTTCCCGCGGCACCACCAGCGCAACCGCCTGGTCCAATCCGATTACCGTTTTTGCAGGGTTCGACAGCTCTACTCCTCCTCGCGACCTAATGCGTCAGCACCTGAGTTAAAACAGCTTTGATGAGCGACGGAGGACCTGCCAAAACCACCCCTGAAAGCTGGTTGGGCGCTTCTTTGAAAACCTTCCGTCTACAGCGTGACCAACGTGCCCTCGCGCCCCTCAAGAATCCCACGCGCATCTTCAAGCCGGCCAATACCAGCAAGTCCGCCCGTGTTTGCAAAGGCGCAGGCCGCCTCCACTTTCGGCCTCATGGATCCGGCAGCGAAAATACCGCTGTCCAATTCGGCGGGCTCTGCTTTCCTGATCGGTCGCGACTCCGCTGTGCCCCAGTTTTGGTAGACCGCATCCACGTCGGTGAGCATCAGGAAAGCGTCAGCACCGAGCGCATTGGCGAGCAACCCCGCCGCTCTATCCTTGTCTATAACTGCCTCAAAGCCATGAAGCATGCCGTTCGCGTCACGCGCCACGGGGATGCCACCGCCGCCGGCGCAGATGACGGTGACGCCTACCTCCACGAGCAGCCGGATCGTCTCGATCTGGGTGATGCGCGCGGGTAGCGGGGAGGGGACGACCCGCCGCCACCGGCCTTGCGCTTCCTCCACCATCGGCCAGCCATGCGCCTCCTTCGCCTTGGCCGCCTCCTGCTGGCTATAGACGGGCCCTATCGGCTTTTCCGGGCGCACCAAGGCTGGGTCGTCCCGGTTCACCTCGATCTGGGTCAGCAGCGTCGCGATCCTCGATCCGGGAGGCATAGCGTTGGTCAACTCCTGTTCGACGAGATAGCCGATCATACCGACGCTTTCCGCGCCGAGAATATCGAGCGGATAGGGATCGACATCTGTGTACGCCGCCGCCTGTAGAGCAAGAAGCCCAACCTGCGGCCCGTTTCCGTGTGCGACGATGATATCGTGATCGCGCGCCAGATCCGCCAGTGCGATCGCCGCCTTGCGCACATTTGCGCGTTGCACGTCGGCCGTCATCGGCTCGCCGCGCCTGAGCAGCGCATTGCCTCCCAGTGCCACCACCACCCTCATGTCAAGACCCCAACGTGGCGACCAGCAGAGCCTTGATCGTGTGCATGCGGTTTTCGGCCTGGTCGAAGACGATGGAGGCTTGCGATTCAAACACCTCGTCCGTCACCTCCATGCTGTCGATGCCGTATTGCCGGAAGATCTTTTCGCCGATCTCGGTCTCGCGATTGTGGAAGGCGGGAAGGCAGTGCATGAATTTTGCATGCGGATTGCCTGTCGCCGCCATGATCTCTGCGGTAACGCGGTAGGGCGTGAGCAGTTCGATGCGCTCTTTCCAGACCGAATCCGGTTCGCCCATGGACACCCAGACATCGGTATAGACGAAATCGCAGCCGTTGACGGCTTCGGCAAGGTCTTCGGTGAGGGTGATCTTGGCGCCGGTCCTGGCTGCGATCTCCCGGCACTGCCGCACCAGATCGTCCTCGGGCCAGCAGGCCTTCGGCGCGCCGAGGCGCACATCCATGCCGATCTGCGCCGCACCCGCCAGCAACGAGTTGCCCATGTTGTTTCCGGCATCACCAAGGAAGGCAAAACTGACCTGCGACAGGTGTTTGCGTGTGTATTCCCGCATGGTCAGGAAATCAGCGAGAATCTGCGTTGGGTGAAACTCGTCGGTCAGTCCGTTATAGACCGGGACGCCGGCATAGGCCGCCAGCGTTTCGGCCTGTTCCTGCCCGAAGCCGCGATACTCGATGCCGTCATACATGCGACCGAGGACCCGTGCAGTGTCCTTCATCGACTCCTTCTTGCCGATCTGAGTGCCGGTCGAGCCGAGATAGGTGACATGGGCGCCCTGGTCATAAGCGGCCACCTCGAAGCCGGTTCGCGTACGCGTCGAATCCTTCTCGAAGATCAGCGCGATGTTCTTGCCTTTGAGGCGCTGCTCTTCGTAGCCGCCATATTTCGCCTGCTTG
Organism: Agrobacterium sp. MS2; assembly: GCF_003261015.1. NCBI lineage: Bacteria > Pseudomonadati > Pseudomonadota > Alphaproteobacteria > Hyphomicrobiales > Rhizobiaceae > Agrobacterium > Agrobacterium sp. MS2. The sequence goes on from NZ_QLNF01000056.1 coordinate 42,542, forward strand.
AGCGAGGCTGACAGCTTGAGCAGGAACCGGATCTCATCGGGCGTGAAGTCGAGCAGTTTCAGGACGCTGCGACCTTTCAGGTTCACGGGCATGACAGACCTCCTTCAAACTGGATCGCGGACGAGCGGGCAAGTCATGCAATGACCGCCGCCACGTCCCCGGCCGAGTTCGGCGCCCGGTACGGTGATCACTTCGACGCCCGCCTTGCGCAGTTGGGTGTTGGTATAGGTGTTGCGGTCGTAGGCGACGACGACGCCGGGTTCGATTGCCACGACGTTGTTGCCGTCATCCCATTGCTCGCGCTCGGCCACATAGGCGTCGCCACCCGTCTCGACCACGCGCAACTGCTTCAGCCCCAGCACCTCGGCGGCGACCTCGACAAGCGGCCGCTCTTCCTTGCGCACGTCGAGCGTGCCTTCGCTCTCGCCCGGGCGGATGGAATAGGGTTCGATCTTGTGCGCCACGTCCGCAAAGAGCGTCACGAGATCGCGGTCGCAGAAGCTGAAGACGGTATCGAGGTGCATGGACGCCCGCTCGATCGGCAGTTTGCAGGCGATCGCTCTGTCCGCCCCGCCTTGCGCGAACAGGGAGCGCGCAAGCTGACCGACCGCCTGCGGTGTGGTGCGCTCGCCCATGCCGACGAGAACGGTTCCCTTGCCGACCGGCATGACGTCGCCGCCCTCCAGCGTGGCGAGGCCATGGTCCTTGTCGGGATCCCCCCACCAGACCGGGAAGCCGGCATCACGGAAATCCGGATGGAAGCGGTAGATGGCAGCGATATTGACGGTTTCGAGCTTGCGCGCGTTCCAGCGCATCGGATTGAGCGTGACGCCACCATAAATCCAGCAGGTCGTGTCGCGCGTGAACAGGTGATTGGGCAGCGGCGGCAGGATGAAGTCTTCCGGACGCAAGGTCTCCGAGAGCAAGCCGCCGCTCTTGATCGGCAACTCCGCCTTGCTCAGGCCGCCAATCAGTATCAGGGAAAGAGCGTCAGCCTCGATCTCCATCATATGCGCCCTCAGATCGTCGGCGAAACCCACGCCTACGGTGTCGTCCGTGACGCGTCGTTCAAGGAGCCATTGGCGCGCCTCTGGGATCTGCAGCGTCTCCGCCAACATCTCCCGAAGGAACACCACTTCGACACCGCGATGACGCATGGCGTCGACGAAGGTCAGGTGCTCAACCCGGGCCTGCTTGACCCAGATGACGTCGTCAAAGAGCAGTTCATGGCAATTGGAAGGGGTCAGGCGAGCCAGTGCTGCGCCAGGCCGGTGGACCAGAACACGTCGAAGCTTTCCGACCTCCGAGTGAACGCCATAGGTGAGGGCCATTGGAAATCTCCTTTATGCAATGACGGTGGCGACGCTGAGGCTCGCCATGATGATGATGGTGAGGATCACCAGCAGGGGCCACATGAAGCGCAACCACCGCTCGTAGGGCACGCGGCCGATGGCGAGCGCTCCCATGACGACCGCGAAGGTCGGGTTGATGAGATTCACCAGGCCGTTGGCGGACTGGTAGGCTGTAACGACGTGATCGCGGCCGACGCCGGCGAAGTTCGCGACCGGCGCCATGATCGGCATAGACAGAACCGCAAGACCCGATGAAGAGGGCACGAAGAATGACATCAGCACCTGAAGCCAGTACATCACGTTGATGAAGGCGACCTTGCCGAGGCCAGCGACGGAGCCTTCGGCCCAGTGCAGGATGGTGTCGGTGATCTTGCCTGCATCCATGATGACAACGATGCCGCGCGCCAGCCCGATGATCAGGGCGACACCGAGAAGGTCGCTAGCACCATTGACGAAGGCATTCGTAAAATTCTTCTCACCCGTTCGGGCTATGAAGCCGACCACAATGGCGGACGCGAGGAACAGGCCACTCATTTCGCCCATCCACCAGCCGCCCTTGAGCACTCCCCACACCATCACGACAAAGGTGAGAGCGAAGAGGGCAAGCACCAGCTTTTGGGTCGTGGTGAACTCGGCTCCATCATGATGCGTGCTGAGGAAATGTCTCTCGTTGTCAGCCTTCATGTCGTAGACCAGCGATCTGGTGGGATCGAGCCGAACCCTTTCCGCATAGCGCATCACATAAGCAACGCAGGCGAGCCAGCTGAGGCCAAGGATGACGATACGCAGCACGAGCCCTTGGGTGAACGGCACGCCGGCAGCATCCGAAGCGATGACAGTGGCGAACGCATTGACAGTCGAGCCGAGAACGCCGACGCCCGCGCCCAGCAGGATGATGGCAACGGCAGTTACTGCGTCATAGCGCGCCGCGATCATGATCGGGATCAGAAGCATATAGAAGGCGAGCGTTTCTTCGGCCATGCCGTAGGTGGTGCCGCCGAAGGCGAACAATGCCATTAGGAATGGGATCATCCATTTCTCACGGCCCTTCAGACCTCTCATGGCCCGCTCGATGCCCGCATTGATCGCGCCGGTGGCGGTCACGACCCCGATGAACCCGCCGATCACCAGGACGAAGAGAGCGACGTCGATGGCGTTTGCCGTGCCGGCCGCGGGATCGTAGAATCCGCGGATCGGCGCCATGAAGACCTCAACGATTCCTTGGGGCGCCGACTCGGTGGCAGAATACGTTCCCGCAACGGGAACCTCTTTGTTCAAGGCAGCGTTCTGGACGCGCGCATACTGACCGGCTGGAATGATCCATGTCAGCGCCGCGACCAGAACGATCAGGCCGAACAGGATGGTGAAGGCTGTCGGAAACCGGAAGCTGCCTTCCTTAGATGCGTCTGCATCAATGCTCATTTACCCCTCCAGGGAAATACCGAAATCTGCAATGAATTTCGCGCGCTCCGCTGCAAGCATCGTCATGCAACGAGAGGCATCATCGCGCTTTGACGGCTGGCGAAGAGACAATTGGCTAATTATTAGGCTGATTGATCACAGGGAGTCAACAACTGATGACCATCAAGATCGATTTGGTGCGATCTTTCCTTTCTGCTGGGACCCCTGGTGCGTTTACTGAAAGCTTTCGCCGGCCAATCCAGTAGAACAGACCCTGCGGGTGTGTTCGGGCACGCCTCGTTTTCTTGAGATATTTCTTAGTCGGTGCGGACTACCGCGCGCCGGTTTCCAGGTGCCGGTAAGCAACGACCTCGGTACCTCAGGCCGCTTACTGGGAAAAACTCGCACCCGGAATTCCCTCCACGACGCATTGCACAGCGCGCAGCTGAAGTTCCGTCAAGTCCGCTCCCACAACCGTCACCGTCCTCTCATTGACATCGACCTGAAGTCGCTCAGGGCCGAAGCCGAGGTCGTTGCGGATGCGCGCCGACGCTGCAACCCTGATGCCTTTATCTCCCCGTGCAATCTGTTCGATTCCGGAAAAGGATGTTGCCTTCAGGAGATCGCGGCGACTGACGATACCCACAACCGCACCATTAGAGATCACGGGAAGCCGTTTGACGTTGAGAGTGAGCATCGCTTGCGCCACCTTGGTCAACGGCGTGCCGGGTTCCACGGTCCTGACCTTCGCTGTCATGACGTCGCCGACGCGCCAGCTGTTGGAATGAATGTAGTTTGCGAGATCCTGCTCATCAGTCATCGGATGGTCCTGCCTGTCGAGCAAGGCCGTTCCGATCTCCCTGCGGGACATCAGATCGCCTTCCGTAATGATCCCGACAAGGTTGCCATCACCATCCGTCACCGGCAGACCGCTGACACCTCGCTCCAGCATCCGGGAAATGGCATGACGCACGTGAGCATCCACACTGATCGTGGCAACATCGCGCGTCATGATGTCAGACGTAATCATACTCACCCCCTTTAGGCCCGGTACCAAGTGCGGTCAGGCCGTCATCACTGCCATGTCAAGAACCATCCTGCCTTCGATACGGCCGGCCTTCAGGTCATCGAATATCCGGTTGATGTCTTCGAGGGGCGCAGCGGTGACATGTGCCTTGACCTTGCCTTCGTCAAAAAAGGCGATGGCCTCGTCGAGATCCCGGCGCGTGCCGACGATTGAGCCACGCACTGTTATCCGCTTCAACACGACGTCGAAGATGGGGGTCGCGAATTCACCGGGGGGCAATCCCACCAAGGCGACCGCACCTTTTCGCCGAACGAGCTGGAGTGCCTGTGAGAACGCTGGCGGCGATACGGCCGTGACGAGCACGCCATGGGCTCCGCCGCCTGTTGTTTGAAGGGCCTCGGCGACCGCGTCGGATGACCGCGCATCAAGAGCCAGGTCGGCGCCGGTTTGCCTGGCCAAAGCGAGCTTTTCAGGCGACACGTCGAGCGCAACGACCTTCAACCCCATGGCTTTCGCATACTGGATCGCAACCTGTCCCAGCCCGCCGATGCCCGAGATCGCCACCCACTGACCGGGGCGCACTTCGGTTTCCTTGAGGCCCTTGTATGTCGTGACCCCGGCGCACAGAATGGGCGCGGCCGCTTTGAAATCAACGTCGTGAGGCAGTCTTGCCGCGAATGCGGCGTTGGCGATCGCGTATTCCGCAAAGCCTCCATCGCAGCTGTAGCCGGTATTGTGCTGGTGCTCGCAAAGCGTCTCCCAACCCGTTTCGCAGTGTTCGCACCGCATGCAGGCGTCGTGGAGCCATGCGATACCGACCGCATCGCCGATTTTAAAGTCTATGACGCCTGGACCAAGGGCCGCAACTGTGCCCGCCACCTCGTGACCGGGAATGAAAGGCGGCGATGGCTTGACCGGCCAGTCGCCCGAGGCAGCATGCAGGTCGGTATGGCAGACACCGCAAGCCATGACCTTGACCAGCAGTTCGCCTAGGATCTGTTGACTCTTAGGATTCCCAATCAGACGGATGTATGATTCAAGACTGTCTTTTGGAGGCAGTCATGGGTGTTGTCGACCGTTTGGTTCTTCGGGATGAGCAGTGGGAGCGGATGTCGCGACACATCATCGGCGATGACCGTACGCGCGGTTCGTCTGGTCGCGACAATCGCATGTTCGTGGAGGCGGTGCTTTGGATCGTGCGGACGGGCTCGCCCTGGCGCGATCTGCCAGACGTGTTCGGCGAGTGGAACAGCGTGTTTCGCCGTTTCAGCCGCTGGAGCCAGAAGGGTGTCTGGTGGCGTCTCTTCGAAGCCATGTCGGATGATACCGATTTCGAATATCTGATCGTCGACAGCACCATCATTCGCGCTCACCAGCACGCCTCCGGTGCAAAAAAGGGGCTGAAGATCAGGCCCTTGGCCGTTCTCGCGGCGGCCTGAGCACCAAAATCCATATGGCGGTGCGTGGCCTTGGATGCCCCGTGCGCTTCGTGCTGACCGCAGGTCAGAAGGGCGATGCACCGCAAGCCGATGCCTTGATCGAAGACCTGCCAGCCGAGGTCGTCATGGGCGATACGGATTACGACAGCGACCGGTTGCGCAAGGCCATCGCCGACAAGGGTGCGCAGGCCGTCATCCCGAACAATCCGTCTCGCGCCCAAAAATATCCGCTCGACAAGCACCTCTATGCTGAACGTCATCTGATCGAGTGCTGCTTCTCAAAGCTCAAACAGTTTCGACGCATCGCCACCCGCTACGAGAAAACCGCCCGAAACTATCGATCGATGATCGCTCTGGCAGCAACAATCATATGGCTCAAATAACTGTCCACACTTCCTAGGCCGGGTACAGGCACCGGAACGCTTTCGATCATCAGCGGCTTTCCGAATTCATGAACAACCGCGGCTTTCATCAGTTCTTTCATCATTTTTCTCCGGTGCCAAACATAAACTGTGCGTCCCGAGAGACTCGGCTCATCGCGGCATGCCCCGTCGCTATCGCAGGAAGCTTCGGAAACGGCGCAGGGCGAAAACAAAAAGAGCCGCCCCGATCGACATCAACGCCAAAACTTGTGGCCAAACGACATCTATACCTGCCCCACGAAACAGCACCGCCTGGGCGAGAATGGTGAAATGGGTGTCAGGCGCGACCAGCATGATATCCTGGATGATTTGCGGCATGCTCTCCCGCGGGGTAACACCGCCAGACAAGATCTGCAATGGAAGCAAGACCAGCATCAATAAAAGACCGAACTGCGGCATAGAGCCGGCGACCGTTGCGAGAAATATCCCCATGCAGGTCGTGGCGAACAGCTGCAGTATTGTTGCGACCAGAAACAGGAGGATGGAGCCCTCGATCGGAATGTTGAGTACACCTTGCACTACGACAATTATCGCAGCGGTAGACGCGATCAGAACAATGAGCGCCATCGACCAGATCTTGCTCAGCATGATTTCGGCTGGCGTGACAGGCATAACCAGCAAGTGTTCGATCGTTCCGTGCTCGCGTTCCCGGATGAGTGCAGCGCCCGTCAAGATGATCGATAACATAGTGATCGAAGAGATCACGTCGTTGATCGCGCCAAACCAGCCTTTGTCGAGCTCCTGATTGAACCGCGAGCGCAATGCGATGTCGACCGGAAGCTCCGCGCTCTGTCGGTAACGATTGAGGTATTCGCTGACTTCGCTGGAGACGATGGACTGGATATAGCCGCCGCCGCTGAAGGCCTGCGACATGCGGGTGGCGTCGACATTGAGTTGAATCGTTGGCACTCGGCCAGCGAGCAGATCGCGCTGGAAATTTGGCGGGATGTCGAGGGCAAAAGTGTCAAGACCCGCATCCATGCGACTGTCCATCTCATACTGCGAAATGACCTTGGGGATAGAGAAATAAGGCGGGTAGAACGCGGTCAGGATACGGGAGGAGACGGGAGACTGGTCTTCGTCCACGATAGCAATGGCTGCCTTGTTGAGCGTCTCAGGCATCGACGTCGAAGCCGTGTAGATCGACAGGGTGAAGGCATAGAGGGTAAGGACGACAAGCATTGGGTCCCGGGCGAGACCGCGCAGCTCCTTGATACCGAGTTGGGCGATGTTGGCCAAGCGCATGGATCACCCTGCCTGTTTCTTGAGAAGCGCCGCGCTGCCGGCGAGAAGAACCGGGACAGCGATCAGGAGCGGGATGAAGGACGCAGCGAGATCGCTGAACTCCAGCGCTTTGGAGAACGTACCGCGCGCGATCGTGACGAAGTAGGTCGCCGGATAGATCTGTCCAATAAATGCGCCGGCCCCCTCCAGCGAGGAGACCGGATCGATCATTCCGGAATACTGGACGGCCGGAATGAGGGTTAGCAGCGCTGTGCCAAAAATTGCCGCGATCTGGCTGTTCATGAAGGTGGAGATCAGCAGTCCGAGCCCGGTTGCAGCCGTGACGTAGAGCAGCGCGGCACCCGTCAGCGTCAGGAAGCTGCCAGTCAGCGGCACCTGGAAGACGAAGATTGCGAATGCCGTCAGCATGAAGAAGTTGAGCATGGCAAGCGCGATGTAAGGGATCTGCTTGCCGAGCAGGAATTCGATCCTCGTCACCGGCGTCACATAGAAATTGATGATGGAGCCGAGCTCCTTCTCGCGCACCACGCTCAGAACCGCGAGCATAGCCGGGATCATCATCAGCAACAGCGGTATGACCGCCGGCACCATCGCCTTGAGGCTCTCGACACTCGGATTGTAGCGGTATCGAAGGGCGATCTGGAAATTGCCGATCGTTGCTGCGTCACCATAGAGTTCACGCGCCTTTTGGGTGAGCCATGTCTGATGCATGCCCTGCACGTAGCCTCGTACGGTCTCGGCTCTCGAAGGCATGGCGCCGTCGATCCAGGCACCAATCTCGACATTGGTGCCACGTGCGACATCGCGCCCGAAGCCTGGAGGGATTTCCAATGCGAGGCTGAGTTCGCCGTTACGCATGCGACGGTCCAGATCGTTGTAATCGACAATCGGCGCCTTTTCCGTGAAATAGCGCGATCCGGCGATCTGAAGCGTGTAATCGCGGCTGATCGTCGTGTCGTCCCGATCGAGCACAGCAAAGGACAGGTTCTCGATATCCATGTTGATGCCGAAACCGATGACGAACATCAAAATGACGCTGCCGAGGATAGCCAGCGTCGCGCGGATCGGATCCCTGCGGAGTTCGAGCGACTCGCGTCGTGTATAGGCCAGCATACGGCGCAGATTGAAACTGGAGCTGGCGGATGAGGCCGGCGGGGGCGCAGCGGCTTCATCCGCCTCTTCACGCTGCGTGAGTGGGGCGGACGCAGGTGAAGCCTGTTCGCCGATGGCCTCCTCCAGATAGGAAATGAAGGCTTCCTCCAGCGTCTTGGCTGAACGTGTCTCGATGATGCCGCGCGGTGTGTCGCTGACGAGCACCTTGCCGGCATGCATGAGCGAGATACGGTCGCAAAGCTCGGCTTCGTTCATGAAATGGGTCGAAACGAAGATGGTCACGCCATCTTTGCGCGACAGGTCGGAGAGGATCTGCCAGAACCCGTCGCGCGCCACCGGATCGACGCCCGAGGTGGGTTCGTCAAGGATCAGAATGTCAGGCGCATGGATCATGGCGACCGCGAGCGACAATCGCTGCCGTATCCCGAGTGGCAGCGCATCCGGCAAGGCATCCATGATTTCGGTAAGATCGAAGCGTTCCGCCATCTCCGCAATGCGCGCTGGAATTTTCTCAGCCGGCAGGTTGAACAGCCTGGCGTGCAAGTCGAGGTTCTGGCGGACCGTAAGCTCGGTGTAGAGCGAGAAGGCCTGGCTCATATAGCCGACCTTGCGCCTGACCTCGATATCCTTCGGATCGACCTCTTGGCCGAACAGCTTCGCCGTTCCCTCTGTTGCCGCCAGCAGGCCGGTCAGCATCTTCATCGTCGTGGTCTTGCCGCAACCATTCGAGCCGAGAAAGCCGAATATCTCTCCGCGCGGGATCTGGAAACTAACGTTATCGACTGCGGTGAAGTCGCCGAACCGCATGGTCAGATGTTCGGCCTCGATAGCGAAGTCCGTCTGGGATTCATCGGATCGTGGCGGTATGACGACCTCGCGATGGCCGCGGCGACGTTCTTCCGGGAGCAGGGCGACGAAGGCTGCGTCGAGGTTCGCGGCTCCGGTGCGCGCGAGCAGTTCATCAGGTGTGCCTGTTGCGAGTATCTTGGCGTCATCCATCGCGACCAGCCAGTCGAAGCGCTGGGCTTCCTCCATATAGGCGGTGGCGACGACCACGCTCATCGACGGGCGGTCGCGGCGGATATCGTCGATCAATTCCCAGAACTGGCGGCGCGACAACGGGTCGACACCGGTGGTCGGCTCGTCGAGGATGAGCAGATCGGGGTCATGGATCAGAGCGCAGCAAAGCCCGACCTTCTGCTTCATGCCGCCGGACAGTTTGCCGGCCGGTCGATCAGGAAAGGGGGCGAGGCCCGTGCGCTTTAGCAAATCGTCGATGCGCATTTCTCGCTCGCGTTTGTCCTGACCGAAAAGGCGCGCAAAAAACTCGATGTTCTCGAACACCGATAACGTCGGGTAGAGATTCTTGCCCAGCCCCTGCGGCATGTAAGCGATCTGCGGGCAGATCCGGTCTCGGTGCTTCTTGTCAGCGATGTCGCCGCCCAGGACTTCGATATGGCCGTCCTGAATCTTATGAGCGCCGGCAACCAGGCTGAGCAGGCTGGATTTTCCCACACCGTCGGGACCGATCAATCCGACCATTATCCCGGCGGGAATATCGAGAGAGATCGCGTCGAGCGCGCGCGTCTTGCCATAGGACAGACTAACATCCGCGATCTTCACAACCGCAGGAGCGGGCTCTCGCGCATTTTGCTCTCCTGGCAACGAACCGCTCATTTCACCAGCGCCTCGTTAAGATGAGCAGGCCATTCGGCATCCTGCGCGATGCGGACATAGGCCATGCCGGGAAGCCCTGTCTTGACGTATTGGATATGCTCGCGGAGCAGTTCAGGCGCGATCTTCGCCCTGATGCGGAACATCAGCTTCTGGCGCTCTTCCTCGGTCTCGACGGTTTTTGGCGTGAACTGCGCGACGTCCGCCACGAAGCTCGCTTTGGCTGGGATGACATATTGGGGCGCGGCATCGAGAACCAGACGCACATCCGATCCTAACGGAATGCGGCCCGCCTGCTCTGTGGGCAGGAAGAAGGTCATATAGACATCGCTCAGATCGACGATGTTGAGGACACGACCTCCAGCCGACAGCACTTCACCCGGCTGGGCTACGCGGTATTGCACGCGTCCTTCGCGGGGTGATCTCAGCGTGCTGTCGTTGATATCAGCAACAATGCTTTCAATAGCAGCCTGGGCGGCCACGACGGACGCCTCGGCATCGACGATCTGGGCCTTGGCGGCGCCGATTGCTGCCTCTGAAGCGGAAAGGGACGCCTTTGAGGCCGCGACGGCGGCGCGGGCTCTCTGTGCGGATGCGCGGTCGTCGTCAAACGTCTGCTGCGATGTCGTGTTGGTGCGGATCAATTGCTCGGTGCGCGCAAGTTTGCGTTCCGCGGCATCCTGTTCGGCTTCCCGCTGGCCGATCACCGCGGCGGCAGCCTCACGTTCCGCTTCACGCTGGGACAGAAGGCTTCGGGCGGTATCGACGCTGATGGCGGCGCGCTGCAGTGACGCTTCGGCCTGCTTTCGCTGCGCTTCAAGCTGTTGCGTATCCATGACGGCGAGGACCTGGCCGGCCGTCACGAACGCGCCTTCATCGACCAGGATCTCCTTGATGCGTCCCGCGGTCTTGGTGGAAATGTCGATTTCGGTCGCTTCGATGCGGCCGTTTCCGCCGGCAATCCCGGCCGGCAGACCGGATGGGTCGTAAATGCGCAATGCGTAATAACCACCGGCAACGACAGCAATGACGACGACGCCAATGATCCAGTTCTTCAGCGATTTCATGAGCGGACTTCCCCTTTCGCGGTTGCATAAGCGAGCTGGGCTTGGACGCGGAAACGATCTGATGTCAGGGTGCAGAGGGTCATTGTCATGGTGAGGAGCCTGCCTTGGTGGCGCAAACCCGCCGTTGGGCGGACGCGAGACGTCACGGCTGCCCAACCGGCTTGCTGATGAAAGTTCGATCTGATGCGGTCACTTGAAAATTCTGGAAATCCGGCAGAAGCGAAGCGTGACCGCCATCCGTCGTCAAAGCAGGTCTTGAACCTGATTTTTCTCGTGTAAGCGAGGCGTATACTTTGGAAAGCCGCCGCGAAAGGCGGTTTTGTTGGAGCGTTCTTCATTGCCCACCTGAGTGTTTGCGTGAAGAACTGCTATTTGCCCCAGTATCATCAGCGCGTGATTTGAAATTCAGAACATATCATCATCTGATGACACACATGTCAATGGTCAAGCCTCCAATACGCCCGCGTGCCGGTGGCCGGCTTCGTATCTAGTCGGGTGACGAACTCCTATGAACCATCTCGCCGCTGCAAACATGATGAAACGAAACGGTTTCATCAGCCGACGAAGGCCGAAATAATCAAGGCATTGACGATATCAATGAAGAAGCCGCACACCAGAGGCACAACGACAAAGGCGCGATGCGATGCGCCATATTGCTGGGTGACCGCTGTCATGTTGGCGATCGCGGTCGCCGTCGACCCGAGAGCTATCCCGCCGAAGCCGGCCGACATCACCACGGCCTCGTAGTCGCGTCCCATAAGACGGAATACGACGACGATCGTGAAGATGATCGCGAGTGCGATTTGAACGGCCAGGGCGCAGGCAACGAATATGAAGACCCCGTCGAGCTGCCAGAGCTGAAGGCCCATCAATGCCATCGTCAGAAAAAGACCGAGCGCAAGGTCTGATATCAGGGCAAGGCCGTCATCCACGCCAGGCCATAGCCTGAGCACCCTGGAACTGACAGCAATCGGCATGAGGTTCCGGATGACGATCCCGGCCATGAGGCAGCTTACGAAGCCTGGAAGATTGAGACCGGTGAGAGCGAGAATGTGACTGATGCCGAGACCGAGAATCAGAGCCAGGTTCAACGCGAGGAGCGCCCAAAGGACACAGAAATAGTCCAGCCTGGATTGCCGACCGTCATTGGAAGCACCGATGTCGAGTTCCGCAGAATGGGTAGGGGCGACGCTATGGCGCTTGATCAGGTAAGCAGCGACTGGGCCGCCGATCATGCAGGCTGCGATCAATCCGATGGTGTTGCCCGCGACACCCAGTTCCATCGCATTCGAGATACCGAGCCGTTCAACGAAAATCGGCGCCCAGGCGAGCGTCGTACCGATCCCACCCGTCAGCGAAATTGATCCCACCATCAGTCCGGCCCTCGCTTCAAGGCCGAAGACCGTGGCCATGCCCACGCCGGTGAGATTTTGAATGAGGATGAAGGCGATTGCGAGCGAGAGCAGAATGGCTAGCGGGCGACCGCCTGCAAGCAATGTCTTGACATCCGCCTTCAATCCGACACCGGCAAAGAATAGCAGTAAAAGGAAGTCACGCATCTGGAGATCGAAAGTGATCCGTCTATCGAACGCCGCATAGAAGAGAGCGACGACGACCGTGCAGAGAAGTCCTCCAACCACGGGTTCCGGAATGGAGTATTTTCGCAGGAGCGGCGTCTTCACGGTGACGATCTTGCCCACCAACAAAAGCGTGATAGCAATGGTGAATGTGTAGAAAGCATCGATTTCCATCTTGACCTGACATTGGACGCGAAGTGATAGACGGCGTTGCGACGCTTGGATCGTTACTGCCGAACAGGATTGCTATGAATCGGATCCCCGCCAAGTAATTCGGCGTGAGTACTCCGAGTTTGCAGGAATGGAACGAACAGACCATTCCAGCGTTAGCCAAAGGGAAGTCATCCGCTGTTGACTAACCACACTTATGCCGATAAACCTTTCAACCGTCAATCTGGAGAGATTATGCCCAACAGACTTATCCGCCCGGTCGTGGAAGACGCAACGCGTGACCGCATCCTCAAGGCCGCGATCCTGCGCTTCTCCTCACATTCCTACGAAGAGACAGGGCTTCGTGACATTGCCTCCGATGTCGGCGTCGACATGGCTTACGTGCATCGATCCTTCGGGTCGAAGGAGAAGCTTTTCCGGGAGGCCGTCAGGGCGATGCTTCGCCCGGAGGTCTGGCTGGTCGGAGAGGCGAGCGAGTTGCATATGACACTGGCAAAGGACGTCCTCGCCGACAAGGGCGCCAACGAGATCCGGCCATTCGACATCCTCGCTCGATCCTTTTCCAGCCCCGAAGCTGCGCGGGTCTTTCGTGAGCTCATCGACGAAGGCTTCGTCAAGCCGTTCGCGTCCAAATGTCAGCTCGTGTCCGAGCCGCGCGCGTCAATGATCGCCGCTCTCCTGGCCGGTGTCAGCATCCTTCGTGACGTTATCGGCACGTCAGCCCTCCAGAAGAGCGGCAAGGATCACGAACTCGCGATCCTGATATCCCAGGTCGTCGAGTTTCTTATGAACGATGACAAGGAATGCCAGACAACAGCAACCCTACCGATCAGTCGGGAGCGACAATGAATGATTTGAGCAGGTTGGACGTTGAGGCAACGCAAATCTCTGACAAAACTTTGGGCACAGAGGTCTATCGCACCATCGATCGGACGCGCGAGGCGCTGAGGGCACGGATGACTGGAGGGTCTCCCTCCCATCGCGGCTTCGCCCGGCACCTATGTGTTCCAGAAGTGAGGGCGCGATGGCGGACAATTTGCTGAGAAACCATACCTTCGCCGATCTCAAGGTCGGCGATACCGCGAGCCTCACCCGTGTTGCTGGGCGTAACGATATCGATCTGCTGACTGCCATGGCTGGCGGGAGTTGGCCGGCTTCTTGCGATGCGGCGCCAGAAGCGACGACGCTCTTCAACGAGATCGTCGCCAACGGCCTCTGGACCGGAGCGCTCGTTTCGCTCGTCCTCGGCACAAGATTCCCGGGGCCCGGGACGATCTATCTCGGGCAGGACTTCCGCTTCGTGAAACCCGTCGCCGCAGGCGACACGATCACGGCAAGCGTGAAGGTGAGGCAGAAGAACACCGAAACGCGCATGGTCGCGCTGGAAACGACTTGCTTCAATCAAAAAGGTGAGCTTGTTTTGACCGGGACGGCGACAGTTCTTGCACCCGAACAATCCATCGAATGGACCGAGGCTGCTTCCATCTCTGGCTCCACGGCCTCGGCATCTGCGAGCCGGTACGAATCCTTCGTCGCGGAAGCGCGCAGCCTGCCCCCGGTGCGGGCCGCTGTCGTTCACCCCTGTTCTGCCGGCGCGATCCTGGCCGCAGTCGAGGTTCGCCAGCAGGGCCTGTTCGAGCCGCTGCTGGTCGGACCGGTCGCGAAGATCCGTGCTGCTGCTGATGCTGCGAAGGTCGATCTTGGTGATATGGCAATCGAAGATGTTGCCCATAGCCACGCGGCGGCCGCACGCGCGGTGGAGCTTGCTGTCGCTGGTGAGGTCGCGGTTCTTGTCAAGGGCAGCCTGCATACCGATGAACTTCTGGGCGCTGTCATCGCGACCGGTTCCGGGTTGAGAACCGAACGGCGCATCAGCCATGTCTTCGCGCTCGATGTCCCGGCTTACGACAAGCCGCTGATCGTTACCGATGCGGCGATCAACATCCAGCCGACGCTCGATCAGAAACGCGATATCTGCCAGAACGCCATCGATCTTCTCCGGGCGCTTGGCGTCGAGGAGCCGCGCGTTGCCGTGCTCGCAGCCGTCGAGACCGTCAATGCGAAGATGCCGTCGACCTTGGATGCCGCGGCGCTGACGGTAATGGCGGCGCGTGGCCAGATCACCGGCGGGCGCGTCGATGGCCCACTTGCATTCGACAATGCGATCAATATCGAGGCGGCGAGGACAAAAGGGATCGTCTCGCCGGTTGCGGGCGAGGCCGATGTTCTGCTCGTGCCGGACCTGGAGGCGGGCAATATGCTTGCCAAGCAACTGATCTATTTCGCGGGGGCGACGGCGGCCGGGATCGTGCTCGGCGCTCGCGTGCCGATCGTGCTGACCAGCCGCTCGGATCCGCTTTCGGCGCGCATCGCCTCGGCAACGCTCGCAAGGCTCCTCGTCGCTCGCAACCAGGCGCCGCAAACCGGAGCAACGCCATGAGCGAGCAACTGCTTGTCACCTTCAACGCCGGCTCGTCCACGGTCAAGATCGGCCTCTTTACCCGTTCCGAAGGTGCGCTCACACGCATCGGCAAGGGTATGATCGACTTTCGCAAGACGCCGTTGCGCTTCGAGCTTTCCGAGGGGCCGGATCGCTTCGACATCGAACTGGAAGCCGAAGCCGCGGAGGAATTGGACGATGTCTTGAGCGAGGCCTTCGGCCGCCTCTCGTGGCATTACGACATGTCCGGCGTCATGGCGATCGGCCACCGTATCGTGCACGGCGGCGATCTGTTCGATGGTGCCGTCCTGATCGATGATCGGCTGATGGCGCAGATGGAGGCGCTCGTACCGCTTGCACCGCTGCATCAGCCCCAGGCGCTGCGCCTCATCCGTGCGATCACGCGCCTCCGACCGGAGCTCAGGCAGACCGCCTCTTTCGACACTGCCTTCCATCGCACCATGTCCGAGGTCGCGCGACGCTTCGCATTGCCAAGGGCGCTCCACGAGGAAGGCATCAAACGTTATGGCTTTCACGGGCTTTCCTATCGATCGATAGCGGGGGAACTGGCCCGCAACTGGCCGGAGCATGCGGCGGGCAAGGTCGTCGTCGCCCATCTGGGGTCCGGTGCCAGCCTCTGCGCCATGTGCAACGGTGCCAGCCGCGACACCAGCATGGGGTTTTCGACGCTCGACGGTGTGCCGATGGCAACACGCTGCGGAGCGCTCGACGCCGGAGTGGTGCTGCATCTGGCAAGATCCGGTCGCGATCTCAGCGACATCGAGGACCTCCTCTATCACCAGTCGGGTCTACTGGGGGTCTCCGGCATCAGTGCTGACAGCCGCGCGCTTCTGGAAAGTGAAGAGCCGGAAGCGAAGGAAGCGATCGAACTGTTCTGCTTCAGTGTCGCAGGTGAAGTCTCGCGACTTGCCTCGACGCTCGGCGGGCTCGACGCGTTGGTGTTCACGGCCGGTATCGGCGAGCACCAGCCGGCGATCAGGGCCGATATCTGCACCCGCCTGATGTGGCTCGGCATCGATCTCGACCCGGCCGCGAACGCTGAGAACCGGACAGTCATCAGCAGCCCGGCAAGCCGCCTCGCCGTGCTCGTGATCCCAACCGACGAGGAACAGGTGATCGCTGCCGAAGCCTCAAGCGTTCTGGGAGGCTGATTAATGACTGCGACTATCGGTCTGTCCGGAATACGTGGCCTTGTGGTCGGCATCGCCAACGAAGCGTCGATTGCTGCCGGCTGCGCGGCCGAGGGCTTTGCATTGGCCATGGATGTGTCCTGCCATTCCTTCATCCGGATGGCGCGGCTCGCAGCTCCCCGGTTCGGTTGTCTACGCCGATAACGGGTTCCACATCACGGCCTGGCCGGATGGGACAATCTGGTGCCCCGAAAATACTGACGCCGCCTTTAGCGGCGGCAGGCCTGAACGCTGTTGTTCCGAAAGGCGCGATGGTTCCACAGCACTAGACATTGTTTGGTTTCAGTAAATGCGTGAATTCAGTCTTCGACTTGTATTTCTTCTCCTGACAAGCCTGCTTTCAGCCTGTGCCGGGCGTCCGGGCCCGGAACTGCTTGCCCAAACGGCTGAAACCGTCCAGGGGGCGAAGCTGACTACCGTCTATGTCGCAACCACGCGAAAGCGCGACGCGGCCGGTGTCTACACGACCGGGCGCAGCCGTGAGGTCAGCTACATCCGCTACAGGATATCTATCCCGCCGGGTCACAAGGCCGGCAATGTCGAGTGGCCGAAATCGAAGCCGAACCCGAAGACGGACTTCGTCACCGTAGACCAGCAGCTCCTCGACGCGGTGACATTCGAGGCCGAAGTCACGCGCAAACGCGATGACAAACCGCCAAGCGTTGGCGTGTTTGTGCATGGCTACAACACCAATTTCACCGAGGCCGTCTATCGCGTCGCACAAATGGCAGCGGATGCCGGCACTGGCGCCGCTCCGATTCTGTTTGCCTGGCCGTCCGAAGGGGCTCTGAGCGGCTACGTCGCGGATAAGGATGCGGTGACGTTTTCGCGCGACCAGTTGGCGGATCTGCTCACCACGCTTGCAGCCAAGCAGACGCAGGGACCGATCACGCTCGTCGGCCACAGCATGGGAGGATGGCTGACGACGGAAGCGGTGCGCCAGCTTCGGCTTACAGGCAAGGATGCGGTCATCCGCCGACTGCAGGTGGTGCTCGCGGCGCCAGACATCGACGTTGACGTGTTTGAAGCGCAATTGGCGGCGATAGGGCCACTCAACCCGCCCATGACCATCCTTGTGTCCAGGGACGACAGGGCACTGCAGGTGTCGGAACTTCTATCTACCGAACGTCAGCGTCTGGGCAGGATCGACGTGACGGATCCTAAAATCGAGGAGGCAACGCGCAAGGCGAATGTACAGGTGATCGATATATCGGACGTCGAGGCCTCCGATAGCTTCAGACACAATCGTTTTGTCGGTCTCGCCGCGCTTTATCCGAAACTCTCGGCTCGCAATGGCGCTGGCGACCCGCAAAACATCAGGCAAGCCGGAGCTTTCGTGTTCAATTCCGCCGGTGCGGTTCTTTCAAGCCCGTTCATACTGGCTGGCAAGATCGTCGGCGGCAACTGACACGCGTGAACACCCGCAGTTCCAGGAGGAAAAACCCATGACGACCATGAACTTCAGAATGCTCGATTCCACCGATCTGCGACTGTTACGGTCGCGATGGCAGTGGCTGTTGGCCGCAGGCATAGCACTTCTCTTGATTGCGTTTGCCGCCCTGTCCAATCTTCTGCTGGCGACAGTCGTTTCGGTGCTTTTTGTGGGCGTTACGATGCTGCTGGCCGGTGCGGCGCATATCGTCTTCGCCGTTCAGATGAAGCGTCGGAGCCATTTGCTCGGGTTGATCGCAATCGGCGCGTTGTATGTGTCGGCGGGCCTTGTCACATTTTGGAATCCGGTATTGGCATCCAGCGTCCTCACGCTGCTCATGGCGCTCAGCCTGCTGGTCGCAGGCATTGTCAGATTTGCCGCAGGTCTGGCGGTCCGACCTGTTTCGGGTTGGAGCTGGCTGGTTGCGGCAGGCGCCACCACCGTGCTCGTTTCAATGGTCATTCTGATCGGCTGGCCCGTCAACAGCCTCTGGATCATCGGCGCCCTGCTGGCGATCGATCTGCTGATCACCGGTTGCGGCCTGAGTGCATTGGCGCTTGCACTGCGGCGACCGCCGACTTCAAGCGAGATCATCGATAAACGACACGGAGCCTGAGGTCGTCATGAAACAAGTAAAGCCGTTCACTGTGGAGGTGCGGAAGAAGCGCCGGGTGCAGAAACCTCAGACGAATTGTGAGTGGCCTGCTCCGAGCACAGTCGCAGAGCCTCAACCGACAAAGGAGATTGAGGCGCCAGAAGGCATCAGGCCCGAGGAGACCTCATCCGGTCACCTGTCGCGATCGCGCAGGGATTGAATGCAGGCTGGAACTGAGCCCAGGGACATATCTCCATCAGTCTTATCATCAACTGTTGACTAATGATAACCGATCGTTAGGTTGGTCAAGCAGGCGGGCACGGGGAGATGGAATGAATACGCCAAAAGATATCGTCGTTTATATCGACACAGCGGAAACTTCTGTCTGTCGGGTCTATATCGATTATGCTGTTTCACTTGCACGTGTATGGGATGCACACGTCGTTGTTGCTTTTGTGCCGGAAGATTTGATCGCAACTCCCTCGCATGGCTTCGCCCGGGGGGCTGCGATCGACAGCATGATAACCGCTTTCGAGAAGCGCCGACACGACGCCGAAGAGCAGCTTCGGAAGATCCTTTCGGAGATTGCCTCCGCCAGCGGTGTAAACTGCGAACTGCGGATATGTTCTCATGAAACGGGCGAAGCGCTCATGTTGCACGCCCGGCATGCCTCTCTGGCCATCGTCGGAACGGGGCGAGATCCGGCTCGTGCGGAGACAGCTCTTACGGTTTCGGAGGATATCATCTTTGCCTCCGGTCGACCCTCGATCCTTTTGCCTGCCACCTGGCCAGGTGACAGCGCCATCCCCGAAACCATCGTGATCGGATGGAATGCCAGCCGGGAAGCGGCCCGCGCCATAGCGGATTCAATGGCATTCCTTACAACTGCTCGCGCCGTTCACGTTGTTGTTGTTCCCGAGCCCAAGGTTGCAAGGCTTCTGGGGGAAGATCCCGGAAGCGATATCGCTCTCCACCTCGCACGCCACGGGATCAGGGTGACGCTTGACCGACTGGAAGGCGACAATGCCGGTGATCTTATTCTATCCCGGGCAGAAGAGCTTGGTGCCGATATGATGGTCATGGGCGCCTACGGGCAGTCCCGGATCACCGAATTCGTTTTCGGTAGCGCAACTCGTACCATTCTGGCCAACCCGACAGTCCCGATCTTTCTCTCGCGATAAAGACTTATCGCTGGGCAGGGCAGGTGGCCCGGGAAGCTACGGAAAAAGTGATGACAACACAGGAGAACAAAGCATGTCCGATCTGATAGTCGTCGGTTTCGATACGGTTGATGAAGCCGACAAGGTGCTTCTCAAACTCGCCGCCCTGAGAAAAGAGTATCTGGTCGATCTGGAGGATGCCGTCGTCGTCGTTCGTGACGGCGAAGGCAAGGTTCATCTCAAGCAGAGCCTTAATCTGACAACCCTTGGGGCGGCGTCAGGCCTGCTGTCGGGCACGTTGTGGGGCGGTCTGGTGGGGCTTTTGTTCCTCAATCCGCTTGCCGGCATCGCCATCGGTGGCCTGACGGGGGCTGGTGTTGGCGCCTTGTCCGGCTCGCTCGCTGACTATGGCATCGACGACACGTTCATCAAATCTCTTGGCGAAACGATCCCGAACAACTCCTCGGCATTGTTCGTGCTTGTCCGAAAGGTGCAGCCGGAAAAGGTGCTGGCGGAGTTCGAGGGGTTGCGCGGTCGTGTACTCAAGACGTCGCTTTCGCCGGAACAGGAAGAGAAATTGCGAGCCGCACTTTCGCAAACGGTTACAGGCTCCTGACGGATATTGAACGGCCCTGTCGTGAACGATCAACCGAGCCCGCGCCGCTCGGTTGATCGCAGGATAAAGGTACCTGCAGCGATACGACCTATAGCGCATATCACAGTTACCCAGATCGCTTTGCAAATTGATCATAATCAATGGCACTGCCGTCGACCTCCATAATCTTATCGGAGGCCGTCAATGTTTCGGGCGAAACCGGGTTGAGTTGAACATAATCGGAGGGGCGTCAGTATTGCAGGTGAGGGTAAAAGGCGGCATCGATCTTCGGTGGGAAGGCAAACCGGCAGAGACGATCGACGAAGAAGTTGCGGTTCGCTCGGCTGCGCTTCTTGGCGATGACTATCCTGACCTGCGCCCCATCTTCGACGTCGCGGAAGGGCAATGCGTGCTAGCGGGGCAGCGGCTTTTTACGGACCGTCGACGCCCCGACCTTAGCTACACTGCCCCCCTTTCCGGAACGGTCCGGGCAATCTCACATGGCCGGCGCAGAAGCCTCGATTCGATCGTCATCGATATTGATGGGGATGATGGCATCCGATTCGACCGGCCCGCGCAGCCGGATCGAGAAGCAATGCAGTCGCTTCTGATGACGAGCGGTTGCTGGCAGTCCTTTCGCACTCGCCCGTTCGGGCGGATCGCCGATCCCGCAAAAATCCCCGACGCGATCTTCCTCACCGCCATGGACACGGCGCCGCTGGCGGGCGATCCGGCGCCGGTCATAAAACGCTTCGAAACATGGTTCCGTTTGGGTGCCGCGGCGCTGTGCCACCTCACCGACGGCCCGGTTTACATCTGTCATGGCAATGATGCGTCGCTACCTGTGGTGGACGGCACCAAATCGGTCGCCTTCTCCGGCAGGCATCCGGCAGGACTTGCAGGAACGCATATCCATCACATTCACCCTGTCGATGCCACCCGGATGGTCTGGCATATCGGCTATTAGGATGTGATCGCGATCGGCTGTCTTCTGGATACGGGCCGGATCTGGACGCAGCGCGTCGTCGCACTGACGGGCCCGGGAACCCGCACGCCGCGTCTGGCTCTTGTGCCTCCAGGAGCCAATCTGCGCGATCTGTTCGAGGGCACGCTCGTGAGCCCCGCAGTCCAGTTGTTGTCAGGCTCCCCACTCTGCGGCATGGTCGAGCACTTCCTGCGGCGCTATGACGTGCAGGCCACTGCCATGCCGCACGGACATCCAGCCCGCCGCTCCTTCGTCGCCCGTTACCTTACCTCATCCGGTGAGCGGTTTCCTGCGCCGCTTATCCCCAACGCCGTCCATGAGCGGGCCGCACCCTGCGGGATCCTGCCTGCGCCGTTTCTGCGCGCTATCAGCACCGGCGATGTGGAAGCGGCCGCGAAACTCGGGGCGCTGGAGATCGTCGAGGAAGACCTCGCCCTGCTCGGCCATGTCGACGGTTCCGGCACGGATTACGGAGCCTTGCTGAGGGCGACGCTCGATGAGCTGGAGAAGGCGATATGACCGCTTTTCTGCAGGATTTGCGCGCCGGGCGCTTCGCACATATCCCATTGGCCAGCGCGGTTATGCCCGCGCTTCTGGGCCTGATTGCGCCGGTTGCGCTCATACTTTCCTTCGCCGGTTCAGCCTTCGCCATACGGCTATTGCTGGCTCTCGTCGTGACGGTCGGCTGGCAGTTTGTTTTCGCCCGCGTGCGAGGCATCGGGATCGGGCTCGACGGCATAATCACCGCCACCCTGATCGCGCTCCTCGTTCCTGTCGACGCGCCGCTTTGGCAACTGGCTCTGGGGATCAGCTTCGGCGTGGTGATCGCCGAACAGGTGTTTGGCGGACGCGGACGCAATTTCGTGCATCCGGCAGTCGCGGCACTGGCTTTCCTGATGTTCTCCTTCACCGATTTCGATTATCGGACTGGTCCCGACATTCCTGTCGCCGCCCTGGCGCCGGCAGCGCTTCTCCTGCTCCTCAGCGGGCAGGCGTCATGGCGTCTGCTGCTTGCCATTGTCGGTGCAATGGTCTTGTCCAGCTGGATGCAGGGTCAGGACGTCGCGTCTCTCCTGCTCTCGGGCGCCATCGGCTGCGCTATCCTTTTCCTGGCGGCAGATCCGGTCTGCTCCGCCGCCACCAATCCCGGCCGCTGGGCACAGGGGATCTTGACCGGCCTGCTCATCGGCCTTTTCTCGCAGGCCGGCTCGGCTTTCGGAGCCGCGATCTTCGCCATCCTGATGAGCAGCATCTTTGCGCCGTTGATCGACTTCCTGGTCGTGACCGTCCATGTGAAACGGAGGGCGAGGCGATATGGCTGATACCCCTCCCGGCAGCCGTCGATCAGGTCTCTGGCGCGGCTTTCTGGACCGGCCGAACACCGATCGCGTCAAGACGATCGGCATGTCGCTGCTGGTGGCCATCGGCTGCGGCGTGACCGTCTCGGTCGCGACTGTCACCCTGCGTCCGATCCAGCAGGCCAATATCGCCGCCCAGCAACAGGGCCGCATGGTCGCAATGCTGGAGAACCTGCCCGGGATCGGCGAGATTTTAAAGGAATCCGGCGCGAGCGGCGTCGAAACACTCGTCATCGACCTCGCCAGCGGAACGGTCGCCGCCGATATCGACCCGGCGAGCTTCGATCAGCGCGCCGCGGCGGCGGATACTGAAAGAAGCACGACCGTACCACGCGCGGACGACCTCGCGGGTCTCGGCCGCCGTGAGAATCACGCGCTCGTCTACCTT
Source organism: Agrobacterium sp. MS2 (assembly GCF_003261015.1). Lineage (NCBI taxonomy): Bacteria > Pseudomonadati > Pseudomonadota > Alphaproteobacteria > Hyphomicrobiales > Rhizobiaceae > Agrobacterium > Agrobacterium sp. MS2. The sequence continues at coordinate 65,194 of NZ_QLNF01000056.1, forward strand.
CTGCGCCGCGGCGACGATCTGGCGCTCGTCGTGCTTCCGGTTCGCGGCGCGGGATATCAGTCGACCATCCGCGCCTATCTGGCGCTGGAAGCCGATCTCGACACGGTCGCCGCCTTCACTGTCTACGAACAGGGAGAAACGCCGGGCCTCGGCGCTCGTATCGCCGAGGATGGCTGGCAGGCGCAATGGGCGGGCAAGCGCATCTTCGACGATGGCGATTTCGCTATTTCCGTGGTGCGCGGAAATGCCAGCGGCCCCTACGAGGTCGACGGCATCTCCGGGGCCAGCGTCACCGGCTATGCGATCTCCGACATGCTCGAATTCTGGATGAGCGAGCACGGCTTTGGACCTTTCCTCGACAAATTGAAGAAAGGAGAAATCCGGTGACGATCGCCTTCCGCAACCTGACCGACCCTCTCGTCGACAACAACCCTGTCACCGTGCACATTCTCGGCATCTGCTCGGCGCTCGCGGTCACGACATCGATGTCGACCGCTCTCACCATGTCGATCGCCCTGACCGTCGTGCTCGGCCTTTCGGCCGGCATCATCAGCGCGATCCGCCGCCATATCCCGTCCTCCGTCCGCATCATCCTGCAGATCACCATCATCGCCTCCCTGGTCATCGTCGCCGACCAGTTTCTGCAGGCCTTTGCCTATGAGATGAGCCAGCGGCTGACGGTGTTCGTGTCGCTGATCGCGACCAACTGTATCGTGCTCGGCCGCACCGAAGCCTATGCGCTGCACAATCCAGTGTTACCCAGCATGGTGGACGGCGTCGGCAACGGGCTGGGCTACAGCCTCGTCCTGCTGACGGTCGCGGCGATCCGCGAACTGTTCGGCTCGGGCAGCCTGTTCGGCATCGGCGTGCTGCCGCTGGTCGCCGACGGCGGCTGGTATCAGCCGCTGCGCCTGATGCTGCTCGCACCGAGCGCCTTCATCATTCTGGGGCTTCTCGTCTGGGCCGTTCGCAGCCTGCGACCGGCCCAGACGGAAGCGCCCGAGTTCGAGCTGCGCGAGCAGGAAAGGGCGGCGGAGACATGATCGAACTGTTCCAGCGCTCCATTTTCGAAGAGAATCTGGCGCTGTCCTTCTTCCTCGGCATGTGCACCTTCCTCGCCGTCTCCAAGCGCGTGGAAACGGCATTCGGCGTGGGCGTGGCGCTGATCGTGGTGCAGTCGATCAGCGTCCCCTTGAACTATCTGCTGCATGCCCATGTTCTCAGCGCAGGTGCACTCGGCTGGGCCGGCCTGCCGGATGTCGATCTCGGCTTCATGCGGCTCATCACCTTCATCGGCATCGTCGCGGCGATGGTGCAGATCATCGAAATGCTGCTCGATCGCTACGTGCCCGCTCTTTATAGCGCGCTTGGCATCTACCTACCGCTTCTCGCCATCAACTGCGCCATCATCGGCGGCAGCCTGTTCATGGTCGAGCGGCAATATGACCTTGCCGAAAGCACGGTCTACGGCGTCGGCACAGGCATCGGCTGGGCGCTTGCGATCGTCACGCTGGCGGCGGTCCGCGAGCGATTGCGCTACGCCAACGTTCCCGAAGGCTTGCAGGGCCTCGGCATCGCCTTCATCGTCACGGGCCTTCTGTCGATGGCGTTCTCCGCTTTCGTGGGAGTGCGCGTGCTATGACGGAGATCCTGCTCGGCATCGGCTTCATTTCCGTGCTGCTCGTCGTACTTGCAGCTCTTGTCCATACGGTCCGGGACTATCTGCTGCCGTCACGGCCTGTCGCGGTCACCGTCAATGGTAAGCGCGAGATCGCGGCTTTGGCTAACTTCAAACTGCTCGACATCCTTAACGCCAACGGCGTCGCCGTACCCTCGGGTTGCGCGGGCGCCGGAACTTGCGGCTTGTGCCGGGTGAGCGGGGTTTCGGGAACAGGCGACCCGCTGCCGACGGAGCGCGCTCGACTTTCGCCTGCCGACGTTCGGGCGGGAACGCGCCTCGCCTGCCAGATCGTCGTGCGAAACGATGTCGCTGTCACCGTGCCGGACGAGGTCCTCGGCATCACCACGATGCAATGCCGCGTGGCGTCATCGCGCAGCGTCACACCGCTGATCAAGGAAATCGTGCTCGCCCTGCCGGAGGGTGCGCAATTCGACTTTCGCGCGGGCAATTTCGTTCAGGTCACGGCACCTGCCTACCGCCTCGACTTTTCCGACATCGCGCTGGAGCCGCAGCACGCCGCCGAATGGAAGAAGCTCGGCATAGACAAGCTCTCGTCACAGAGCTCCCAGTCGGTCTCTCGCGCCTATTCTGTCGCCAGCCGGCCCCGTGATGCTGGCCTGATCGTTCTCAACATCCGTCTGGCCACGCCGCCGCCTGCCAAACCGCAGGCGTCTCCCGGCATCGTTTCGTCGTGGCTGTTCGGGCTGCGCGAAGGCGACGCCGTCGAAGTTGCCGGTCCTTACGGTCACTTCGGGGCTCAGGACAGCGAGCGCGAAATGGTCTTCATCGGCGGCGGCGTCGGTATGGCCCCCTTACGTGCCATCATAACGGACATGCTTGAACGGCAGGGAAGCCGGCGCAAGATCAGCTTCTGGTATGGCGCGCGCAGCCGGGGTGAACTGTTCTACGCCGAAGAATTCGATGAGCTTGCGCGACGCTACCAGAATTTCCGCTGGGTGCCGGCTCTATCGGAGCCTGCCCGTAACGACGCCTGGGAAGGCGAGACGGGCTTCGTCCACGACGTCGTCTTCAAGGCCTATCTCAAGGATCACTCGGCGCCGGAGGACTGCGAATATTACCTGTGCGGACCGCCACTGATGATCGAAGCCGTCTACGCGATGCTCGATGAATGCGGCGTCGAACGCGAAAGCATCTTCAATGACGATTTCGGGATCTAGGAGCATGAAGACTCGGCGCGACATTTTGCTTGGACTGGGTGGCCTGGCTGGACTGATGTCCATGGCGTCATTCGCGTGGGCCGATGCTGGCGATTTGGTGCGCATCTCCGGTCGCGCCTTCGGCACGAGCTGGCAGGTCACCGTACCCGCTGACGCCGATGCCGGTGGGCTTGGTGCGGACCTGCGAAAAATACTGGCGGGGATCGATCAGTCGATGAGCCCGTTTCGCGCCGATTCTGAGCTTTCTCAATTCAACCATCGCTCGAGCACTGCACCGTTCGCAGTCTCCGTTCCATTTAGAACCGTCGCTGGCAAAGCCCTGGAGATCGCGCGGTTGACCGATGGCGCGTTCGATCCGGGCGTCGGGCCAGATGTCCATCGTTACGGTTTCGGGCCGATCGCATCGGGGCAATCCGGTCCTCATATCGCTTTTGCCCTCGGCGCCGAAGGCCTATCCAAGGCGGAGCCGGAACTGTCGCTCGATCTGTGCGGCATTGCCAAGGGCTACGCCGTGGACCGGCTTGCAGAACACCTGGCTGCGCAGGGCGTGCTTGGTTTCCTGATCGAGGTGGGAGGTGAAGTCTCTGCCCGCGGCCGGAGACCTGACGGCGCTCCCTGGCGCGTGGGCATTGCAGATCCGCTACGCACGGGCATCCATACGGCACTTCCCTTGACAGACATGGCGATGGCCACCTCGGGTGACGCCATCAACGCCTATGAGATTGCCGGCCGCCGCTACAGTCATACGATCGACCCCGCCACCCGCGAGCCGGTTCACAACAGCGTTGCCTCGGTTTCCGTCCTGGCCCCGACGGCGCTGGAGGCCGATGCATTTGCGACAGCGCTTCTGGTGATGGGGTCCGAACGCGGCCTTGCCTTCGCCACCGCCAATCGTCTGCCCGTGCTTTATCTGCTGCGAAACCCGGACGGCCTCGAAGTCAGAGCCAACAGGCTCTTCGTCGATCACGGGAGGGCATGAGACATGCAGACGGTTATCGCCGCCATTCTTCTGACCGGGGTCGCCATGCTGGCGCTGTCCGCCGGCCTTCTTGCCGGCCGCGCGCCACTGAAAGGATCGTGCGGTGGCGCGGCCTGCGGCGGCAAGTGCCAAGCGTGCGAAAGACCCGGAGGAGCGAAACGATGAAGCTCGACACGGTTGCCGATCATATGCGCACCGACCTGATCACGCTGACTCCGGACATGGAAATCGTGCGCGCCGTCTCCGTCCTGATGCAGAACGAAGTGTCGGGCGCATGCGTGATCGACGACGCGGGCGATCTCGTCGGCGTCCTGTCGAAGCGCGATTGCCTGAAGGCCGCGCTCAACGCCTCCTATTACAAACAATGGGGCGGCAGCGTCGCCGACTATATGAGTACCGAGCTCGAAACGCTTGATGCGCGCATCGATATCGTCGAAGCCTGCGAGCGTTTCGTTGCAAGCTCGTTCAGACGGTTCCCCGTTGTTCGCCATGGCCGCCTTGTTGGCCAGATCAGCCGTACCGACGTCCTCAATGCCCTTTCGCGGCAATGGACATGAGCTGACACTCTTCACAAAAAGGAAAGGACAGATCATGACACAACAGCTTTCGAGAAGGCTTTTTCTCGCCGGAACCAGTGCCGCCGCATCCGCTGGCATCGTCGGTGCGGCCAACGCACAGACGCCCGCAGGCGGTGCCGCCAGTGTCTCGGTGCAGGAGGCTCTTAAGCAGCGCCGCTCGACAAAGCGCTTCGGGCGTGCCGACGTTCCCCGCGAAACAGTGCTGGAAGTCTTGTGGGCAGCCAATGGCGTGAACCGCCCGGACGAAGGCAAGACCACAGCACCCGCCTGGCACGGCTCGAAGGACGTCGACATCTATGTCGCCCTCGAGGATGGCGTCAGCCTCTACAATTCTGCTGCCAATACACTCGAAAAAGTGTCCGATGCGGATATCCGCGCCGATGTCAGCCCCACGGCGTTCGTGCGGCGTGCACCGGTCGTGCTGATCTATGTTTCGGACGGCGAGAAGCTGGCGGCCGCCGCCGGCGATATCGCGACGTCCGCGCCAGAAGAACTGGTCATCGCCGCACGCGTCAACTCGGCCATCATGGCGCAGAATGTCTATCTGTTCTGCGCCGCAGAAGGGCTCGGCACGTGCCTTTTGGGTACCGTGGACCGGACAGCCGTCAAAACGGCGTTGAAGTTCCCCGATCATCTTACCGTGACATATATCCAGCCTGTGGGTGAGATCGGCTGATCCGGGAGGTGGTCGCAGACCGGAACGTGAGCTCAGCTGCTCGTTCGGCGCTCGCGCCGGAGGGAATGCTGTGACGGTCGCAATTATCTGGTCGGTAGCTGGCCTGCTGGCTCTCGTCGGCGGAGCCGAAATGCTGGTGCGGGGCGGTTCGACGCTCGCGCGCCAGCTTGGCATTTCACCGCTGGTCATCGCACTTACAGTCGTCGCAATCGGAACGAGCACGCCGGAGCTTGCCGTTGGCATCGATGCCGCCCTGTCAGGAGAGGGAGGATTGGTGGTCGGCAACATCGCCGGCACGAACACCTTCAACCTGCTGTTTATCCTTGGCTTGTGCGCGCTCCTCAGACCCGTGGTCTTGGAGCCCGCCTCGCTCAGGTTTGAGCTTCCTGCAATGGTTGTCGCCGCAGCGGCCTTCTGGGCTTTAGCAGCAGACGGCTCCCTATCGCGGACCGAGGGCATCATGTTTCTGCTTGGCGGGGTCGGCTATCCGATCCTGATCGTCCGGAGTGCGCGCAAGAGAAACTCCCAGGCCGAGAAAGAGTTGCCTGCCCTGCCTCGTAGGGTGCGGGAGGATCCGCACGCAGGATCGATCAGCGCAGTAGCCATGGTTGTCGGGATTGCGATAATCGTTGCAGGCGCCGACTGGCGCGTCTGGGGATCGACCGAACTCGCTCGCCGGCTGCAGGTCTCCGAGGCCCGCATCGGCCTGACCATCGTCGCTATCGGCACGTCGAGCCCCGAGCTCGTGACGACAATCGTCTCGACGATGCGCAACGAACGCGACATCGCCGTCGGTAACCTTCTCGGCAGCGGCTTCTATAACATCGCTGTTATCCTGGGCCTGACCATGTTGGTTCCAGGCAATCCGATGTCGGTGGAGGACAACCTGATCTCCGTCGACATCCCCGTCATGGCGGCGGCCACGCTGCTTTGTGTTCCGGCCTTTCTCAGCGGCAAGAGACTTTCCCGGGCCGAAGGCGCGGGCTTCGTCTGCTGCTACATCGGATATTTCGCTTACCTTATTCTCGCTCGGGGTTGATTTTGATGAGGCTGTATACGAATTTTGAGCGTAATCGACTCGTTTTGAGACGTATTGAATTGACCTTCGAAAACTGCGGACAAGGTAGCAACTACGCGTTGCGCGGGCAGATATTACAGGTCATGCGTCTGCTTCGAAGAGCAAGTTGTGATGTTTGCCCGTCCCCGCAACCATCTTTACTTGCTCGGGGCGCAAGTGAAGATTAGATCCTGCCCCCGCAACCAATTCCTACGCTACAGTATCCAACAACAGCCCAAAATTAGGATCCAGTACGCTAAATAGCTACGATCGCCGGTGCTAAATCCCCGACATAAATACACAATCCAAAACAAGCAGGTGCAAAGCGGGAGTCGATCGGCGTCCGCGTCATGGAACCCAGTCACTCTTCATCGCTCAGTGTCTCTTAGGAGCGAATGAAATTGGGATGACGGAGCGTATCGGCTCATTGGACTCTTCCGAGCGGGACGGCCGGATCTCGTCGAACGATCCGGCCGGTGAAGGGGCAGTAGTAAGCCGTTATGCGACCTGTGCGGCAAGCTTTACGGCGTCCGCGCCGGCCGGGATGCGAAACGGTGAAGAGGCATCGGTTACTGCCTGCCAGACCGCTTTTGCCACGTCGCTCGCAGTGGTGATTTCGGCCGGCTGCGGCGGTGTTGCGGAGAACACCTGTTTCGCCCAGCCGACATAGGCTTCGGGTATGCTGTTCTGCGAGCGGTCGCGGGCGGTCGCGCTAAAGGAGGTTTCCGGCGCTCGACCGGGGACGATCAGCCGAACGCGCACCCCAAACGGCCCCACCTCCAGCGCCATGTTCTCGCTGAATGCTTCCACGGCCGCCTTGCTGGCAGTATAGGCGGACAACATCGGCAACGGCTTGAGCGTCACGGCGGACGACACATTGACGATTACGCCCGTCCCCTGCGCGCGGAAGCCGGGCATTGCTGCTTGCGACATCGCCATGGTGCCGAAGGTATTCAGTTCAAAAAGCTGGCGTGTTGCGTTGATCGAAACGCCTTCCAGCGCTCCCATCAGACCGGCGCCGGCATTGTTGACGAGGGCGTCGATCGGCCCTGCTTCGTCCAGAGCGCGGGTGATGCTGGCAGCGTCGGTCACATCGAGGGCCACGACGCGCAGCCGTTCGGATGCGGGCAACAGATCCCCTCGAGGCGTGCGCATCGTGGCAATGACAGTCCAGTCGCGATCGAGGAAATAGCGGGCAGTCTCAAGCCCGAAGCCGGACGAGCTGCCGGTGATGAGGATGGTGGTCATGTGAAACTCCTGTTTGTAGTGATGGTATAGCGCAGCCGTGGAAGGGCTGAACGCGCGTTACGAGGGAGCCGGAAAAGGCGGACCCGGCGACCTACTTCGTCTCGACGCTGCCTTCCGGCGCAGCATCGGCTGCCAGCGTCGCGATCGTATCGGAAAATGCGAGATCGCCGGGATAGAGCGCGCTGCGGAGGTAGGCGGTTGAAAGCCGCTGGATCGCGTCGACCCGCTGGGGCCGTTCGTCTGTCGTCTCGCGCGCCTCGTAACCGGGGATACCGCCGAGAGCATGCTCGCCGCCAAAGGCCGTAAACAATGCCTTGGGTGAAGGGCTCAAATCGTAGGCATCACGCCACCATTCGGCGCCACGTGTCGAAAGCGTGCCCACATCACGGTCGCCGACGATGATCAGGGTCGGCGCCGTCATGGTCGAGAAATCTGGATACATGAATGGATAGGTACGTGCTGCATATTCGGTCAGGTCATTGCCTCGGCCTGGCGCCGCCAGCAGCACGCCCGCCTTGATGCGATTATCCTTCTTGTTGACGACCGATCCGTCGTCGGGATCGAGGTGGGTGGCGCCAAGCAGGGTACTGGCGGTCTGCCCGCCCCACGAATGGCCGCCAACCGCGATGCGCGAGTGATCGAGCCGCCCGCGGATCATCGGTGCCTCACTCTCGATGTGATCAAGTCCGTCGAGAATGGCTGCAAGGTCTTTCTCGCGGAAGCGCCAGAGTTGCGGGCGGCGAGGGTCGTCCGGTGCAAGACCGAGCATCCGCGAATCCAGGTGTGTTGGCTGGATCACGGCGAAACCATGTGCTGTCCAATAATCGACGAGTGGACCGTAAGCGTGAAATGACTGGCCATTGCCGTGCGAGAAAATGATGACGGGCAGCGCGTCGCCTGCGACGGGGAAGGAAACCCGGACGTGCAGGTCAATGCCTCGTCCCGGCGATGGCAAGGTTATGGGAGCGATGGAAACAATAGCGGGGAAGCCGGCGGTGAGCGCGCGGTTTTCTGGGAGCGAGCTGGACATGGGACTGCGAACCTCCGAACTGGCAAACGGATCATTGATCCGCTATACTACAGATACGGATCAATGATCCGTTTAGCAAGAAGGATACTGGAAAATGTTGCCGACAAAATTCGGGAGTGCAGGCGAGGCCGCGTCACCGGCTCCTGACGATGCCGACGCACCCGTACCGCGAATGCGTGCTGATGCTCGCAGGAACGAGGAAGCAGTTTTGGAAGCCGCCAGGATCGTGTTCGCCCGTTCGGGGGTGGATGCGCCCATCCGGGAGATCGCGACGCAAGCGGGCGTTGGGCTGGGCACGCTCTATCGCCGTTTCCCGACGCGTGCCGACCTGGTGGCCGCGGTGTTCCGCCGGGAGGTTGATGATTGCGCCGATGCGGCAATGCTGCTTGCTGCTGAGCATGGGCCAGTCGATGCGCTGGCAGCCTGGCTGATCCGCTACACGCGCTTCCTCGCCACCAAGCAGGGTTTGGCCGCCGCGCTCCATTCCGGAGATCCTGCATTCGCCACCTTACCGGACTATTTCCGAAGCCGGTTTGAACCCGCCCTGTCGATGCTGCTGAATGCCGCTGCGGATGCGGGCGAAGTCCGTGCCGACGTTGCGCCCTACGATCTGCTGCGCGCGATCGGAAACCTCGCCGTGGCTTCGGGGGAGGATGGGCCGGCGCACACCGAACGAATGCTCATGCTGCTTCTGGATGGACTGCGTTATGGTGCGGCGAAGTCGAAATAGCCACACGCAATTGCCAGTAAGACGCTCGATAGGACCGGCGCGCCCGCTCGCGCAAGCGGTCTTTACGCTCCAGTACTGAGTGATGCCGTCGTCCGGACGCCCAAGCAGGTCGGCATGTTCTTGGCGCTAGTTCTCTTGCACCACGGCGCTCTCGCGATCACAACGGGTATAGAGGCAACTGCCATCCTCCAGTCGGTGCGGAGGCTGCGGCTGTTCGGTGATTGAGGTCGCGGAGTAGCCGCAGCCTCAATCCATTACATAGGGCCAAATGATGCGTCATAGCTGCGCTGGCAGTCCTGGATCAAATCGATGTTCTCGACCGTCCAATCGAACAGGATCGAGAACGGCCCTTGTAGCGATCGGCCGAGCGGCGTCAGCGCATACTCGACGCCGAGCACCCGCCCATCCAGAACCCTGCGCGTCACCATGCCATTGCGCTCCAGTTTGCGTAGCGTCTGGGTCAAAACGCGCTGGGTCACGCCATCGAGGCGGCGCTTGATCGCATTGAAACGACGGGGCTCGCTGAGCACCGCCAGCGCCATCATCGACCATTTGTCGGCGATCTGGTCGAGGATCACGCGGCTCGGGCAGTCGGCACGGTAGACAGGGTCATTTTCACTTGTTGGTTCATCCATCGGTATGCTCCGGCATCCTTGGGATACTTCAGGTGCGTAATTGACGCTAGGTATCCGATGAATACTTTAGGGTCAATGGCGCAAAACACCAGCGCCAGAGTTTCCCGAAGAACAGAGATTTTACATATGACAGACACAGATTTCAGTCGGTTACGGATTTCCCGGGCAGACGGTATTGCGACGATCACCATCGACAATCCTCCGGTCAACGTTCTCGATGTCCCCTTGATGAGCGAGATACGCCGCTTTCTTCTCTCCGTTCGCGATGATCGCGACACCCGTGTGCTGGTTTTCCAAAGCGCCGACCCGGAATTCTTCATTGCCCATGTCGACATGACATTGATCGACGAGCCGCACGCCTTCGACGAGATCGCCCGTGAGGCTCCGGGAGGCCTGAACCCGTTCCAGGCGTTCGGGGAACTTCTGCGAGAACAGCCGCAAGTCACGATCGTCAAGCTGGCCGGCTTGGCGCGTGGTGGCGGCGCGGAATTTGTCGCGGCGGCCGACATGGCGTTTGCCGCCGAAGAGCGGGCGGGACTCGCCCAATGCGAAGCGCTGATGGGCATCACGCCCGGTGGCGGCGCCACGCAATATCTGTCAAGCCGGATGACGCGGGGCAGGGCCCTCGAAGTGATCCTCGGCGCCGATCTCATCGATGCGCCGACGGCGGAACGCTATGGCTGGATCAACCGGGCATTGCCGGCCTCGGAGCTTGATGGCTTCGTCGACCGGTTGGCGCGCAACATCGCCGCTTTACCCGAAGGCGTCATCGCCGCCGCCAAAAAGGCGGTGCCTCCTCAAGATCTGCGGGATGGCTTTAAGCGCGAGCAGGAGGCCTGGGCAGGATTGTTCGAGCGCCCCGCTGCCGAAAAGCTCATCCGGGGCGGATTGAAAGCAGGAGCACAGACTAAGGAGGGTGAGAGAAATCTGGAAAGCTTGCTGCGTGCATTGAAGATGTGAGGCGTGACTGATCAGACTATAGCGAAACCGCTCCAACGAGCTATAGCGAAGCGGTTTCGATCTCTGATGGGCGCGCCTGCGCTTTTGAAAGCGGTGACGCCAAAATCATGACTTCGTTCGCACCGCCGTCTGCCGCGGGAAGAGGATCTCTCCAGATGATGTCTTTACTCCGGTAATGGATATTCGAAAATCATACTGCGCCGGGCAGGGTATTCCGAGCGTCGCGTGCAGCCTGGAAGCTGTTTCAGGTAAGAACGGGAGCAAACATTGAGCAACGATGGCGAGGCCGTAGACCTGTTCTGCCAGAGTAGCCCCAAGGCGATCGGATATCGCTTGTCGTTCCGCACTACCGAGTTCAACGGCTAAAGCCTTGGCATCGGACCAGGGTGCTTTGCGTGTAAACTCCCGGTTCGCGGACCCGAGGTAGGAGAAAATCTCATTTAGGCCGATATGGAGCTCGTATTTGTCAAACGAGTTCAAGATCTTTTCGGGGAGGATGGTTGCCTCGCGGACAAGAGCGCTGTCCGGGACCGAAGGCGTAATTCCGGAAAAGGATGATACCAGCAACGTGAGAACCCGATTGAGGAGATTTCCCAGCTGCCCGCCGAGTTCTCCAGACCATGCGGCCTCAAGCCGTTCTTCAGAGAAATCGCCATCATCAGCGGAACGGATGTGCCGTAGCAGATAATAGCGCAATGCGTCCGGGGTCTTGTAGTCCTGCACGAAGACCTCGGGATCGACGCCGTTGCCGGCCGACTTTCCGATTTTTCGACCGTCCAGGGTCAGATAGCCATGCACGAAGATCGAAGACGGGAGCGGCACACCGGCAGACAGGAGTATTGCCGGCCAGTAAATTGCGTGAAACTTGGAAATTCCCTTGCCGACAAAATGGATGCGTTCGCCTTGTTGCGACCAATATCGCTGGAACAGGCTTTCGTCGGAACCATAGCCGAGGCCTGTGAGATAGTTCGCGAGGGCATCGAACCAAACATAGATGACCTCGTCGCTCGCAGGCACGGGCACGCCCCAGCCGCGCGCGCGGTCAGCACTGCGCGACACGCTGATATCCTCGAGCCCTCGTCGAAGCAGGGCTAGGATTTCGTTACGCCGGTGAACTGGGACGACCTCGATCTCGTTTGTCTCGATCAGACGTTGAAGGCGTTCGCCATATCGAGACATGCGAAAGAACCAGTTTTCCTCTCTCACGATCTCAAGCGGGATACCGTGCTCCGGGCACCTTCCGTCGTCCAGATCCGTGAGTTCGTAAAACTGCTCGCAGCCGACGCAATAAAAGCCCTCATAGCTCTTTCGATAGAGGTCGCCATTCCTGGAGCACGCGTTCCACAGCGAATGAACGCAAGCAATATGTCTCGTATCCGTGGATGTACGAACGAATGCATCGTTCGAAATTTGGAGTTGCCTGCCGAGCTGTTCGAAGCGGTCGGCATTCTCTCCCACGAAGTCGGCCACCGGACGTCCTGCTGCTTCCGCGGCGCGAACGTTTTTCAGACTGTTGTCATCCGTACCGCACTGAAACCTGACGTCTTTGCCCAGAAGTCGAGAATGGCGGGCGTAGGCATCGGCCTGCACAAGTTCGAGCGCAAAACCAACATGTGGCGCGGCATTGACGTATGGAATCGAGGTGGTGATGTAAGTCGTCGTGCTGTTCATCGGGATATCCTTGTTGAGGCTCAATGTCCCTCAAGGCGGATCGACCAATGAAAAACCGCCTCAAGGGCGGTCTGAGGTGCATGACAAGCGCACAAATCCGCCACGCTAAGAGCGCGGCATCATCATCGTGGCGTTGGCGAGGTATGTTCTCATGCTGTCAGTGCTATCATCCGGTCGCGACCGAAACAAGCCCGCATTGAGGGGCGTCTCCAAATCATATCGCTGTTGGTTCGTTCGCAACAGATCACCGTTTCGATCCATCGAAGTAAGCTTTGGATCGTCAGGGAACGAATGCCTGGAGACATTCGGTGACGAAACGGGCTACTTCCTCCGCAAGCTCCATATCTTCCGGAGACCCCGAGAATCCACCATGCGGCATCGCCTCGAACACATGAAGTTCGACCGGGGCTCCCACGCGTCGCAACTTGCGATGGAGCCGCACCGAATTGGAGAGAAACAGGTCACGCGTTCCGCTCTGCAGGAATATCGGCGGAAACTCGGCCGACATCTCTCCGAACAGCGGGGATAAATACGGATGCGCCAAGTCGGCACCGCCCGCATAAAGCAGATTGTTTCGCATAAGGGGATTGGGAAGCACGACATCGATGGTGCGGTTGGTTTGAAAGCTGTCGCCCGATTCCGTCAGATCTAATTCCGGAGACAACAAGACGACGCCTGCCGGAAACCGCAGGCCTTCATCGCGTGCCCGCAGGATGGTGGCGAGGGCAAGATTGCCACCGGCCGAGCGACCGCCAAGTACGACGCGATCGGCCCCATAGTGATCGATCACGTGCCGATACACCGCCAGGCAGTCGTCGAGCGCTGCCGGATAGGGGTGGTCGGGTGGCATCCGGTAGTCGATACCGTAGCAGGTCATCCCGAGCCAGTTTGCCTGTAGCCGTGTGCTCTCACGACAGGCATCGCCACCACCGAATACGAGCGCGCCGCCATGCAGGTCGATGAAAACGCAGCCTTTGAGCCGCGGGCTTTCCGGTAACGCAACATGGACAGTTGCTGTGCCCAGGCGCCGCGTTTCGATCTTAGTGCTTGTTTCATTCGTTGCTGCATTGAGAGCCGCGGCGTAATGGGCCTCGGCTGCGGACTGCAACTGACGCCAAGCTGCCCGATCGTTTGGTGCCGGCATTGGATAAAGCGCATTGAGTGGTGTGCCGTCATATTGTACGGCTGCGCGCAGCATGGCCTGCGCTTCCTGACTGATCGACGTTGGAACAGGAATGATCCGTTCGCCGACGTGTACACCTTCCACGGGGGAGAGATTCTGTTCGTTCTTCAAGCGGGCGCTCCTGTTCACACGTGGTTTGGCGTGCAACTACCCGAACCAACGCAAATGACCCACGCCGACAGACGCAACGGTAGGTTGGCAGAATCGATCGTCCACATCACGTTGAGCTCGATGATGTGGGTTCTGGCTGCTGCCAATGAGGAAATGTCACATAGGCGGTCACGGCGCCCGTCTCATGAGAACGGATGGTCACCTTGTCGCCTTTCTGCATTGCAATGATCTCGCCAGGCCCCGCTGTCTGCGATCCATGCGCGTCTGAGACAGTTATGCTTCCTTCCAGGACAATCATCGTGTCGTGTACGGCCATGGTCTCTTGCAGAACCTGGTTCGGGCCGTAGCGCCCGAACCCGATGGTGACTGGCCCGCCGTGGCGCTGGTCGAGCAGGTTGCCGGTGAATATCTCAGGTTCCTGCCCCGGCGAGCGTTCAAACAACGCGTCGGCAATGGAGAATTTGTAAACGGTCATGGACTGTCTCCTGAAGATTGGAGCCGAGCGAGGGATGGGTCGATAGAGTGACCGCCGCGCAACGGTTGGTGACGCGGCGGCCAGAATTGATGGAGCCTGCTATTTGGCGATGAAAGCCAGGATATCCTCGTTCAGAACATCAGCGTTGACCGTGAGCATTCCATGCGAGTACCCGGGATAGGTCTTCAACCTGCCATTCCTGAGCAGTTTGACCGCCTTTGAAGCTGATGCCGCAATCGGAACGACCTGGTCGTCCTCGCCGTGCATTACCAGTGTCGGAACGGTGATGGCCTTCAGATCTTCCGTCTGGTCAGTTTCCGAAAACGCCTTGATGCCGTCGTAATGTGCCTTGGCACTGCCCATCATACCCTGTCGCCACCAATTCTGAATCACGCCCTCATGGGTTGTCGCACCCTCGCGATTGAACCCGTAGAACGGACCGGCGGGAACGTCACGGAAGAATTGGGCACGGTTGCTGGCCAGTGCCGAACGGAAGCTGTCAAAGACCTCGATCGGTGTACCCTCTGGATTGCTGCCGGTCTTCAGCATCAGCGGCGGAATGGCGGCGACCAGAACGGCCTTGGCAACACGCCCGGCCGGTTCGCCGTGCCGCGCCACATATCGCGCGACTTCGCCGCCGCCAGTGGAATGGCCAACGTGAACTGCGTTCCGCAGGTCCAGGGCCTTGGCTATGGCAAAAGCGTCGGCTGCGTAATGGTCGATGTCATGCCCTTCGGCAACCTGCTCCGAACGACCGTGCCCGCGCCGGTCATGCGCGACTACGCGAAATCCCTTCGACAGGAAGAAAAGCATCTGCGCGTCCCAATCGTCGGACGATAGAGGCCATCCATGGTGAAACACGATTGGCTGGGCATCTTTCGGGCCCCAGTCCTTGTAAAAAATCTGTACGCCGTCGTCTGTGGTCACGAAGCCCATGTTACGCTCTCCTTCTGATGATTTAATTGTGGCAGGTTCGTCGCCTCGCACGTGGCGCGGCCAAAATATTGAACTGGCAGCAACGGCTGCTGCAGAGGTCAGAGCCTCGCGGCGGCTGAGCGGCAGGTCCAGACTAAAATAGCGATGCATCGACTCGTCCCTTGGTCTGATAAAAAACAGGTGGCGTTGCAGAACAGCTTCGTCCTGTGGCCGTTGCGGCGTTGGCAAGAGCACTCGGACCTGCGGCTAGAGAATTGGGAGTTTGGTTCTTTCAAAACTTGCGTTTGCAGGCTTGCTGGAGCACCCGTTCAACCCGCGTTGAGACTTGATGGCATCTCAAGACGTGAACCGATAGGCCGCTTTAATGCAAAGCTGTGTCGCAAAAAGCGGAACACAAACGAGTTTGGCGCTCGCGGGCCTTCTGTTTCGGCTTCGAGCCGCCTGACGGAAGACTGAAGAGGCTGCGTACGAAATTGCCGCTGCTCCAATGACCCCTCGGATAAGGCGGCTACCGGTCGCACCGCTGGAGGAGATGATCGCGGTGTAGAGTGGCGCCTGAAAGCTTAGAAGTGCCATTAGGGCAGGACATGGCGATGGAAGGTGGGAAAAGCCTGCCATCCATCGCGTAGCTCATCAAAAACCTGATAAGAGATACCGAATGCTGTTCACTCCCCTGGATTGTGTGCCGGCCTAAACACATAAATCTCCGATCAATTTCGTTTTCTGTTAGCGGAAACGACTGAGTTCACCGCTCAAGATCAGCCATCGGCGCGTTGCCGAACATGCTCTTGTATTCGCGGCTGAACTGCGACGGGCTTTTGTAACCCACCTCATATGCCACGCGCGATACGCTGGTGCTTCCGCCGGCAAGGAGCTTGCGTGCCTCGAGCAAGCGGATATGACGCTGAAACGCGAGTGGGCTAAATCCCGTAACTTCCTTGAAATGTCTGTGAAAGCTTGTGACGCTCATATGAGATGACGCTGCCAGTTCAGGAATGTTGACAACCTCGCTGTGATTGACGGCGAGCCAATCGGCTGCTGCCTTGAGTTGCTGGAACCGGTCGTTCCGTTTGCCAACCTGTCGGATGGTATCGCCCATCGAGCTTTGGAGAAGGCGATAATAAAGCTCGAACTCGTAGTATGGTGCCAGCGCGCCAATATCCTCTGGCTCGTTCAGCAACCCAACTAGGCGAGTGAATGCATCGCGGACCGACCCGTCGAGATCGCCTGCGGCGACTGCGCACGTCCAGCGATCCTCGCGTTTGGGCATATCGAGCATGACGCGCGTGAGGATGTCGGCATCGAGATGAAGGCTGATGCCGACATAAGGCAGACCGGGTCTGGCCCCGGTCAATTGGTGGCTGTAGGGCAGGCCGAAGGACGAGACTGCACAGGCACCCGCTGTCAGCTCGAACCGATTGGCGCCCATGATCAAGACCTTTGTTCCGCGTAAGACAGCATAGAACATCGGTTCGAACACGGCCGGAGTAGGCGACGTCACCCTTGTACTGGTCCAAAGCGTCAGGCACGGAACTGGCGTCGGAAGGCCGATGGTTCCTCCCTGTTCCGGGATAAACGGAGCGACATCCTTCAGCAGGTGTGTGGTCGGCATCACCAAGTTTAGCATCGTGTCAGTATGTAGTGACTTGGCAGGATCAGGCAAGTATCTGAGAAAATCGGGAATGCTGTCTGCATCGTTGCCGCCTATCTTACGGCTGAACGAAAGCCTGTCGGAGCAACCAGTGGCGAAGAATGGACCTCGAAATCGGCAATATGGCGACAGAGAAAGCAAAGGGTATGATTATGCATGAACTAGCTGGAAAGAATGCGCTCGTGACCGGTGGGTCGCGCGGCATCGGGGAGGCGATTGCAATTGCGTTGTCCGAGAAGGGTGCAAACGTCGCGATAACGTACGAGCGATCCGTAGACAGCGCGGAGCGACTTGTCCGGACTATCGAAGCGAAGGGGGGCAAGGCCGTCGCGCTACAGGCCGACAGCGCGGATCCTTCGGCCATCCAGCGGTCAGTGGACGAAACCGTCCGTGCGCTGGGCGGTCTCGACATTCTCGTCAACAATGCGGCGATCGCGCGATATAACCCGATCGCAGATTTCACAGTCGATGATATCGACGCGCTGCTTGCCGTTAACGTACGCGGACCGGTTCTCGCTGCAAAGGCCGCAATTCCCCATCTCAAGAAAGGTGGGCGCATCATTACCATCGGATCGGCGGGCGCAGATCGCATCGCTGGTGTACCTGGCACGGTCTACTACATGACCAAAGGCGCGCTCCAGGCATTTAACCGCGGTCTCGCGCGCGAACTGGGGGCCCGAGACATAACGGTCAATCTCGTGCAGCCAGGGTCGACAAACACGGAATCGAACCCGGAGACGGGCGAATTTGCAGACTACCAGCGTAGTCTGAGCGCACTCGGTCGCTTTAACCAGCCAGAGGATGTTGCGGCTGCAGTTGTTTTCCTGGCGACACCGGCCGCCCGGCAGATTACCGGTACCATCCTTACGGTGGACGGTGGCGCTCTCGCGTAGTCCTAGGTGACGGCTGTGGTTGCTCGACTGCAAACAGGCAACCTGCGTTCGCCCCTGGCGGACCAGTCGCATAAGTCGCGTTCCCCTTTTCGCGACAGTGTTTTGCCGATGCCGCGACTATTCGTGCCAGCGCCGCAACGATACCAAACTCAATGAGAAGCGGGTCGGCCAAGCAAGGCCTATTGCCGGCCGCTGCAAAACAAGAGACCGGGGACGTGAGTGTATGGCTGAAGCGAGCTTGGGGCAGACGATTGGACCGGCGATTGTCCTGATGGGAGCGGCCGTGGTCGCGGTGCCCCTGTTTCGGCGGTTTGGCCTGGGCTCGGTTCTCGGATATTTCGCAGCCGGTGTGCTGGTTGGGCCGTCGGTGATCGGGCTGTTCACCGATGCCGCGTCGATATTGCATTTCTCCGAACTCGGCGTGGTGATGTTCCTTTTCATCATCGGATTGGAACTCAGACCCCACAAGCTTTGGGCCATGCGCGGCCAGATTTTCGGGCTCGGCCTCGTGCAGGTGGCGGCGGCGACAACCGCCCTGTCCTTGGCGGGTGTGCTGGTCTTCGGCCTGCCTGCCACGGTGGCCTTCGTCGCCGGCGCGGGTTTCGTGCTGTCGTCGACAGCCGTCATCATGTCGGTACTGCAGGATCGTGGTGAGATTTCCTACCCGGAGGGCCAGAAATCCGTATCCATCCTTCTCTTCGAAGACCTGATGATCGTGCCGCTTCTGGCAGTTGTCGCCTTTCTGTCACCACTCTCGCAGGGACAGTCGGGATGGGTGGATGTTCTCCTGGCGCTCGGCGCACTGCTCGTTCTTCTCGGCGTATCGAAATGGGGGCTGAACCCGTTCTTCGCCCTTCTGGCGCGGGCAAGGACCCGAGAGGTGATGACGGCCGGCGCGCTGCTGGTGGTGCTGGGGGCCGCTTTGCTGATGGGGGGTGCCGGGCTTTCCATGGCGATGGGCGCCTTCCTTGCCGGCGTGATGCTTTCGAGTTCGAGCTATCGGCACCAGATCGAAAGCGATATCGAGCCGTTTCGCGGCCTGCTGATGGGCCTGTTCTTCATGGCAGTCGGCATGTCGCTGGAGCTTGCCGTGGTGGCAGCCGAATGGCGGCTTCTGCTGGCCATGCTGGCCGCCTTCACCATCGCCAAGGGCGTGGCGGTCTATGCGGTTGCCCGCCTGTTCGGCGGCTCCAGCCACCAGGCTCTGCACCGTACCTCGATGTTCCTGCAGGGCGGCGAGTTCGCCTTCGTGCTCTATGCTGCCGCAACCGCTGGCGGGGTGATCGATCCGCGCGAGAATGCGTTGTTCACGACCGTCATCATATTCTCCATGGCGCTGACGCCACTGCTGATGATCGCTGCGGATCGGCTGCTGAGCGGCGAAGCGTCGATGGAGGGTGTCGAGGCGGCGCGTGATCTCAGCGGAAGGGTGCTCGTCATCGGCTTCGGCCGTTTCGGCCAGATTGCCTCGCAACTGCTTCTGTCTAAGGGCGTCAACCTTTCCGTCATCGACATGAACCCCGACCGTATTCGGGACGCGGGGCGTTTCGGTTTCAAGGTGTTTTTCGGCGACGGCACGCGTCTCGACACGCTGCACCATTCCGGCGCCGGTTCGGCCGAGGCCTTGCTGATCTGCATCGACGATCCGAAGGCCGCCCTGCAGATCGCGGAACTGGCCCAACATGAATTCCCGCAGGCCAAGATTTTGGTGCGCAGCTATGATCGCGGCCATGCCGTGGACCTGATCCGCGCTGGCGTCGACTACCAGATCCGCGAAACGGTCGAATCCGCCTACAGGATGGGGGCGGAAGGCTTGCGCGCCCTGGGTTATGCCGAGCTTGACGTGGAGGAAGCGGCAGAGGACGTTCGTCGGCGGGACAATGAGCGGCTGTCCGAACAGGTGCAGGGAGACGCCATGTCCGGCATGGATCACCTGCATCTCGGACCCGTTCCCGAGCCGCTGAGCGGTGTGGCAGCGAAATAACGGAAGAGCGGGACGATGAACACGGTGAGGATTGCGATAGCAGGCTTCGGCGGCGTGGGACGGGCAACGGCAAGCCTGCTTCTGTCCCGGCGGGAGCGTTATCGCGACGTTTACGGCGCGGATATGCGGCTCGTGGCCGTCTGCGGATCCCGGTCCGGTGTAAAAAGCGCGGATGGACTGGAAGAGGTGCATCTCTCCACCTTGGCGGATGGGCTCTCCGGGCCAACTTTCATTGAGGAAAGCGGCGCTGATATCCTGATCGAGGCAGGCCCGAGTGACTTCCGCACCGGTGGCCCGGGGCTTGTCTATCTTCGTTCGTCGCTTTCGGCCGGGCGTGATACGATTGTGATATCGAAGGGCGCGCTGGTTCATAGTGGGCGGGAACTGCGGGCGCTTGCCAGAGGCTCCGGCGCGATGCTCAAGCTCAGCGGCGCCGCCGCGGCCGCGCTGTCGACGATCGATCTGGTCGAGTATAGTCTCAAAGGCTGCGAGGTGCTCGAAGTCGAGGGCATTCTGAATGCCACGACCAATTATCTGCTCGATGCAATGACGACACGTAGGATCGGCTTCGAGGAGGCATTGCGGGAGGCACAGCTTGGCGGCTTCGCCGAAGCTGATCCACGCAATGACACCGAGGGTTGGGACACTGCTTGCAAGCTGCTGATCCTCGCCAATTTCGGACTGGGTGCTGACCTTACGATGGGCGATCTGCCTGTAGCGGGTATCCAGTCGGTCACCGCGGAACGGTTCGACGCCTGGCGCCGGCAGGGGCTTGTCCCCAAACTCGTTGGTCGCCTTTGGCGCGAAAACGGTGCGATCCGCGCAGAGGTCGGTATCCGGACCTATCCGCTTGCTGATCCTCTAGCGAATATCCGCGGCAAGGACAAGGCGATCCGCATCGTCACCGATGCGATGGGTGAGACGCTCGCGATTGGCTCTGGAAAAGAGCCGCTTGCGACGGCCGCCGCAGCGTTGAAGGATCTGGAACATATCCTGGCGGTACGGATGGTGTGAAACCGGACGATACCGCCACCGCGACCACTCAAGGCAAGAGGTCCCTAACGGGAAAGGAACAGCGCATGAAGGCTGCAGTTTGTGACAACCCCGGTCCCCCGACAGTCTTAAGGTATTCCGATGTGCCGGATCCCGTCTGTGGGCCACAGGACGTGCTAATTGCCGTCGAGGCGATTTCGATTGAGGGCGGCGACTTGATCAACCGGCGCTCGACACCGCAGCGATCCCTGTGGATCGTCGGTTACTCGGCGGCCGGGACCATTGTTGCGGTTGGCGAAAATGTGGGGGACCGAAGCGTTGGTCAAAGGGTGACGGCCTTCGACATGCAGGGATCGCATGCCGAACTATGGTCCGTGCCCGCTTCCCGCACATGGTTGATCCCTGACGACGTCGACATGGCGCAAGCCGCGGCGCTGCCGATCTCCTTCGGGACGGCCCGCCACTGTGTCATCACCAAGGGCAGGCTAAATGAAGGCGAGACAGTTCTGATCCAGGCCGCCGCTGGCGGCGTCGGTCTGGCAGCCATTCAACTCGCGCGTCAAACGGGGGCGACGGTTATAGCGGTTGCCAGTGGTCGCGAACGCCAAGCGCGTCTGACTGCGCTTGGCGCTTCACATGTCATCGATCGACTTGAGCAGGATATTGTTGGGGAAGTCCGTCGGTTGACCGATGGCAGGGGAGTTGATCTCGTGATTGACCCCGTTGGATCGACCTTGCAAGCCTCCCTTTCCGCGCTTGCCGTCGAGGGACGTCTCGTCTTCGTCGGAAACGCTGGCGGTGGCGGTCTCGACGTCGATCTCTGGTCGCCCATGCAGAACAATCAGACGCTTCACGGCGTTTTCATGGGGTCGCTGTTCGAACGGCCTGCTGTGCATCGGACGGTTGACGAACTTCTGGAAGCCGTGGCGGAAGGACGATTGGATGTCGTGATCGATCGGGTCTTCCCTCTGCGAGAGGCATCAAAGGCACATGAATATGCCGAAACGGCAAGGCCGTTGGGCCGCGTCGTGATGACACCCTGACGCGGAGGCGCCGAAAAACTGATCTGGCGGCAGGAAAGCCGCCGGAATGGAGCGGACCTCGTTGAGGAACAGTTGCCGCGAATGTCCATCGGCCGACGGGTTTTGATGAGACCCGTTCATATCCGGCACTTATTCTGTCGATCCCAAGCAGCAGCGCGAACGAGCAAAACTTCTTGGTTTCGCCGCGTTCAACCTTGTTCCTGAGCTTCTGATACAGTCTCTTCAGGTCATCATCGGAGGTCGCCACGGTGCCACCGGTCGATACGAGGCCGCCCACCGTGTGTTCGATCTCTCTCCGTTCAGCGGAAGGACTTTTGTCACCGAAGGCGCCGGCCATTACTGCATGTATTGCAAGCCGGTAAGCGATACCGTTAGTCGGTTCGTTGCCCCCCGCTGTCGAAATACTCGATCAGCATTTCGGTCAGAACGCGGACCTTTCTTGAGGGGTGCTGTCCCGGCGGGCGAACGACATAGATTCCGGCCGGTGGCGGCGGATGATTTTTCATGACTGTCACCAGCGCCCCGGAATCCCGATAATTCTGGGTGAGGCCATCGGGGAGCGCGGCGATACCCAAACCGGCCGCGGCAGCGACGACAAGAGCCGCCCCGTTGTCGGCCTTGAAACGGCCCTGCGGGCGAATGGTCAGGATCTTGTCGCCGTCCATCACCTGCCAGGTTTCCATGCCCTGCATCAGCGCCTGATGCGCCACAAGTTCCTCCGGCGTTTCCGGGGAGCCGTGAGCTTTGATATAGGCGGGGCTTGCGACGTAGTTTCCGTACAGGGGGCCAACGCGTCTCGCGATGAGATTAGAATCCTGAAGTGTACCGACCCTGATCGCGCAATCAAACCCTTCCGCAATTAGATCAACGAAACGGTCACTATAGCTTGTCTGGATCTGCAGTTGCGGATGGCGCAATGCCATGTCCGCAAGGACAGATGCGAAATGCGTGGGGCCGAACGACAGCGGCGCGGCAATTCTCAGGCGACCGCTCAGTTCGCCGGCGGGTAGGATAGTATCTCTGGCGATATCGATCTCGGCGCTGACCCTGGCCGCATAGTCCCGGAAAGTGGTGCCCGCTTCCGTCAAGGACGCCCCGCGAGTGGATCTTGCGAGCAATTGCACGCCGAGTTCTGCCTCAAGCCGCGCAAGCCGCCGGCTCACCATCGACTTGGAAACGCCCAGCCTCAGCGCAGCGGGCGTTACGCCGCCCGCATCCGCTACCTCCACAAACGTCCGCAAATCTTCGATGTCCATGCTGCGTTCCCCGTTTAGCGACACTGTTCGGCACAATCGATGACTACCGCATCGAAATTGGGAATGACAAGGTGCTTGCGTAGACGTCGCCGGGGAGGGCCTTGCCTTTCCAGCAACGTATCTCAATCAACCGCCAACATAGGAATTTATGTATGACCTTTCGTAACGGCCTTGACTCCCTTCTTCGCCCTGAAGACTCTGTTCTCGTGTTGATCGATCACCAGCCCTATCAGCTGGCGAACCTGAACAGTCACGATCCGCAAGCCGTGGTCAACAGCACGACCGCGTTGGCGAAGCTGGCAAAAGCCTTCGACGTTCCGACCATTCTGACCAGCGTGATCGCGGATCGCGGAGGTCTTCTCTTCAAGCAGATCACCGACGTATTTCCCGGCCAAGAGGTTATCGATCGCACCTGGGTGAACACCTGGCAGGATGAGAATGTTGTCAACGTCGTCAAGGCAACCGGCCGCAAGCAATTGATTATCGCCGGTCTTTGGACCGAGGTGTGCGTAGCCATGCCTGTCATTCAGGCCGCCGGCGAAGGCTGGGACGTGACTGTGATCACCGACGCGTCAGGCGGGATTTCGAAGGAGTCCCACGAAGTTGCCGTCCAGCGGATGATCGCTGCCGGCGCAAATCCGATGACCGTGATGGCGCTCGCTGGCGAATGGCAACGCGATTGGGCGCGCACTGGGCATGTCGAGCAACTGACCGAAATTCTCATCCAGCATTTCGCCGGCAGTGGCATCGCCTATCTCTGGGAACAGCAACTCCTCAACACACCCGTAAAGGCGGCTAGCAAAGCCGGTTTGTAAAAGCGGGACCGGGATGGCGGAATCTCGATTTGATGTTACCGCTTCGGCCTCGCCATCCCCACTCCAGAACGCTCATGCCTGGCAGAGCGGAGTGCCGGCGCCGTTTGCCGTCATGACGGCGCCATCGAAATGAAATCAGCCCGGTAGCCGTGGCGGCAAACAATACACTCAATTCACAGGGACTAGGCATGGAAATAGGTATCGATAGTTTTGCAGCGATCCTGCCGGATCCTAGAACGGGCAAGCTCCCATCATCGACGGATCGCATGGCCGAGCTCCTCGAGGAGGTCGTTGTCGCGGATCGCGTCGGGCTCAACGTCTTCGGTATCGGAGAACATCATCGTAGCGAGTTTCTCGATTCGGCCCCGCCTATTATCCTGGCTGCGGCCGCGGCTCGCACCACTCGGATCCGGCTAGCAAGCGCAGTCACAGTCCTGAGTGCCGCCGATCCGGTGCGCGTCTTCCAGGAATTCGCAACCCTTGACCTGATTTCCAAAGGTCGCGCCGAACTTGTCGTTGGTCGGGGATCCTTCATCGAGGCCTATCCCCTGTTTGGCCTTGACACCCGGCATTATGACGAACTCTTTGCCGAAAAGCTCGACCTGTTTCTCAAGCTCGGAGAAACGACCGATATCACCTGGGAAGGCCGCTTCCGTCCGCCACTCAAAGGGCAGGGGGTCTTTCCACGTCCGCATCAATCGCGGCTCCCCGTCTGGATCGGGGCAGGCGGTTCGCCGGAATCCTTCGCGCGGGCCGGCGCACTCGGGCTTCCCTTGATCGTGGCGATCATCGGCGGCAGCTTCGACCGCTTCCGCCCGCTTGTCGATCTCTATCGCGAAAGCGGTCAACGCGCCGGACATGATCCCGAGAAGCTCAAGGTGGGTGTTCATGCGATGGGTTTTGTCGCTGAAACCGATCTGGCGGCGAAGGACGCCTTTTTTCCCGGATGGGCGCACTTGACCACCAAGATTGGCCGTGAACGCGGTTGGTCGCCGCCGACGCGCCAGCAGTTTGAAGTCATGGCGGGGGCCGGCGGCGCATTTCTGGTGGGTGATCCGAAGACCGTTGCGGCCAAGATGCTGCAAGCCAGCGAAACGCTTGGCGGCCTTTCCCGCATCACATTCCAGATGAGTACCGCGTCGCTCGAAACGGAAGCGATGAAACGGTCGATCGAACTTCTGGGGACCGAGGTCGCTCCGATCATCAGAGCGGCACGATAGGAGCCCTGAAAATCGTGTCATGACGGAGGAACGCGAGATGGACATCGAAGATCTGCGGATATTCGTGGAGGTCGCCGACTCGGGAGGGATCACGTCGGCTGCGCGACGACTGGGCGTTTCGAAGTCGATGGTCAGTCGTGGCCTGACCAGGATTGAAGCTGAGCTTGGGATCCAGCTACTTGCACGAACGACACGGGGAGCCGGCCTGACGGAGGCCGGCGCCCTATTTCGCGACCACGCAGCAAAAGTCTGTGCTGAAATCGACGTCGCGCGCGAGGCGGTCCTGCCGGAAGGTGATCTTCGTGGACGGTTCCGCGTAGCAGTTCCGCTCACATCGGGTCCGGTCCATTTCGCTCCGGTTCTTGCCAAAATGGCGCGCCAGCATCCCCAGCTTCAAATCCATGCCGACTATAGCGACCGGTTTGTTGACCTCATCGTTGACGGGTTTGATTGTGCGATCCGTGTCGGCTCACTTCGCGATTCAAACCTGATCGCAAAACGGGTCGGCCAGATCTATGGCAAGCTTGTGGCGAGCCCGGACTATATCAGATTGCATGGCGCACCCGAGAGGCCGGAAGACATCCCGTCCCACCAGGCTCTGGTTGGTGCGGAGACCTGGCGATTCATGGACGGCGACAAGATCGTCACGGTGCAGCCGCAGGGCCGCTTCAGGACCGACAACGGCATGGCGCTTGCGACTGCTGCCGCTGAAGGACTGGGCATCGCCTGGCTTCCGGATTGCGTCACCCGTGGATATCTCGCGTCAGGGGCTCTCGTTCCAGTCATGACCCGTTTTTCGCTACCTGTCGGTGGAGTCTACGTCGTGCGGCCTCCAAGCCCGCATCCATCACGCAAGGTGCGGGTTCTCTCCGACATCCTGATCGAATCCTTTGAGAATGACACGCATTGTTGGGACGTCGAGATGTGATGACGCGACAGCGTGTTGCGCCTTCAGCGACACAGCGTAGCGCTATCCGCAGCTAGTCGCCGTTGCTTTCTATTTTTAGTGTCGGGTTTGGCCAGTTGGTTCTTAAACGAATAGGCAAGCGGGCCCATTCTTCACAGCGAAGAGGAGTATAAGCATGAGTTGGAATCCCTCCCTGGCACCAGCCTGTCCTGAAGAAATCGGTCTGGATGCGATTGATACCCTCATCATTCCCCGTTCGCGCGACCTTGGCGGTTTTGAGGTTCGACGCGCACTGCCTGCGCCGAATCGTCAAATGGTGGGGCCATTCATCTTCTTCGATCAGGTCGGGCCTGCGGAACTTCTGACTGGGCAGGGCATCGATGTGCGGCCGCATCCGCATATTGGCCTCGGCACCGTCACCTATCTCTATCGCGGCGAATTCCATCACCGCGACAGCACCGGAGCCGATCAGATCATTCGACCGGGAGCCCTGAACTGGATGGTTGCGGGCCGGGGTGTCACGCATTCCGAGCGCACGACGCCAGAGGGTCGCAGCGGGCCGCAAAGCCTGCTGGGGATCCAGACCTGGGTGGCGCTTCCCGACAGCCATGAAGACATGGCGCCGATGTTTGAACATCATGGAACACAGGCGTTGCCGATTATCGAAGATCGCGGCGTCACAGTTCGGCTTATTCTTGGAAACGCCTATGGCAAGATCGCTCCTGCGACGATGTTTTACGAGACCTTTTATGCCGATGTCACGCTGGGAGCAGGTGCACGACTGCCGCTGCCGGACGATCACGAGGACCGAGGGATCTATATAGTGGAAGGTTCGATTTCGATCGCCGGCCAGGACTTCGAAGCGCCACAGATGATGGTGTTCCGTCCTGGTGACAGGATCACTGTCACCGCAGGCGGTCAGGGCGCAAGGCTGATGGCCCTCGGCGGCGCAACGTTTTCAGGACCACGCTACATCTGGTGGAACTTCGTCGCCTCCTCGAAGGAGCGCATCGAAGAGGCCAAAGCCGAATGGCGTGCAGGAAACTGGGGAGAGGGGCGTTTCGATCTTCCAGCCGACGACAGGGATGAGCACATTCCCTTGCCCGATTGATTTCTGCCAACCGGCTTTAACGAGAAAACCACCGCTGGATGGGCGATCAGCGCAATGAACACAGACTTGCAGATGGAGAACATGTGATGAGCGAAGAAGTTGAGCGGGAAGATGGCGCATCCAAGGGACGTTACCGGATCGTCGTCGGTGGGCACGAAGCCGAGATGACATACAGTCGTGCGGGGCAAAAGCTGATCATCATCGACCACACGGATGTTCCTTCCGCGTTGCGTGGCCGGAAAATTGGCGAGCAATTGGTCTGCCGGGCTGTTGAGGATGCCAGGCGGGACGGCATCACGATCATCCCGCTTTGCCCATTCGCCAAAGCGCAGATCGAAGGCCACACGGAATGGCAGGACGTTTTAAGAAAGTGAGAAATGCAACCGAACAAAGAGGCAGAACCGGTGGCGAGCCTTTCAAGCTGCTTGCAGGGAGATGAACAATGGCCGAAGACACTCCTGATCTAACTCTGGCAGACCGTCAGATCGCCGAAGTCATCAGTCGCACTGACAAGACGCTTGCTGCCGCGGTCTCCTCTGCTCTGGACGAGGCGACCAAACGGGCACTCGAGGAAATGCGAGCGATCGGCCAGGAAGATGCTGCGCCAGCATTACAATATTTTGCGGCAGTCGTTCATCAGAGAATGTATTGCCTCATGTGTGGTGCAGACCCGGATACCTTCGAAGGTGGAAACCCTAAGACCGCCTATCACGTTATCCGTAACGCCCAGAACATCGCCAGGCACTATTGGTCCGCAGACATTGAGCCTTACCCGGAAAAATAGCGATGGGTTGTGCATCGATAGTGAGGGCGGCGTTATCATGCGTCGGTCGCACCTTTCGTCGCCAACGCCTCTTCGATGAAATCGGTACTCCATGGCGTAGGGAAGCAATGGCCCGCGCTTGCCATCTCGAACCGCGGCGACCGGTTTTTCCCGCTGCTGGATTCGACCGGGGCAACTGTTCGCAATACATCGCACTTTAGACTTTGCTACGGCAAGCTCATCAACCGTACTTGCCGAGGCTCGGTACACCGTCATTGATGGTCGCGGCCCCAAAACGTTCTGCGAGCAACTCAGTGAGGGTCCTCACCTTGCGCGAAGGATGCTGGCCGGGCGGCCTTACGACGAAGATGCCGGCTGCCGGAATAGGATAACGCGTCATGATGGGGACAAGCGCACCTGAGGAAATATGGTCCTCAACAAGGGGTTCTGGAAGATAGGCGATCCCGACACCATCCAGGGCGGCAGAGACCAACGAAACCCCGTTGTCAGCTATGAAACGTCCCTGCGGAAGCAATGTGACAATCTTGTCGCCATCCTTGAACTGCCACCGCTCGTCGCCTCGCATTGCGACTTGATGATTGACGATTTCATCTGGCGATACGGGAGCGCCGTGGGCCTCGATGTATTCAGGACTTGCGACCAGGATGCCGCAGACCGATCCGACACGCCTTGCGACGAGCGCAGAATCCTGAAGGTAGCCAACCCGGATGGCGCAGTCAAAACCCTCTCCGACAAGATCGACGAAACGATCAGTGTAGGAAGAAAAGATTTTCAGCTGCGGATGTCTTAGCGCCATTTGGGAGAGGACGGGAGCAAAATGCGTCGGCCCAAAAGACAGCGGTGCAGCGACGCGCAACCGGCCGCGGAGATCTTCAGAGTGGAGAATAGCCTCTCTCGCAATATCAAACTCGCTGCAGATTTTGGCAGCGTGCTCGCGAAACGTCGCGCCGGCTTCGGTCAGGGATGCGCCGCGAGTCGTGCGCGCCAGCAACTGGACGCCGAGATGGTTTTCAAGCCTGGCAAGCCGCCGGCTGACGAGCGATTTGGAAACGCCAAGTCGGCGCGCTGCCTGTGTGACGCCAGAGGCATCAGCAACCTCCACGAAAGTGCGCAGTTCCTCGATGTCCATTAGTGTTTCCTATTCCGCGACATGGTGTGTCACTTTGATGGCCTACCGTAGCCGAAATTGCAATGGCATTCTCTACCTCGACATGGTTGCCACGGCGCCGTCTGACGAGGCGCCTGCAACGACGGATGGGAAGCCATGACGTTTCGCGACAGCTTTAACGCACGTCAACCAGTCGCGACGTCCGTAGGGAGCGGGCTTCCGCATCTGCGCAATTAGAGAAGCAGTCGATCGAGGGGAAAATGATCAGGAAAATATGCATCGCGTTTGTGACAAGTCTATCTTTCTCGGTGGTTCAGGCACAAACGACGCAGGAGCAGCCCGGCGCCGATCTGATCGTTTTCAATGCAAAGATATTCACCGGCAACCGTGCTCAGCCCGAAGCTTCGGCTTTGGCAGTCAAGCAAGGGCGCATTTACTCCGTCGGTTCTGATGCGGATATTCTCGACCTCAAGGTTTCACGTACCGAGATTGTCGATGCGCGCAGCCGCAGGCTGATACCCGGCATCATCGACGCCCACATCCACGTTCTCAATGATCTGGCCTACACCTACAATGTTCGATGGGACGGCGTGCCGACGCTGCGCAAGGCGTTGACGATGCTGAGCGAGCAGGCCCAACGCACCCCACAGGGGCAATGGGTCAAGGTGATCGGGGGCTGGTCGCTCTACCAGTTTGAGGAGAACCGCTTTCCCACACTGGACGAATTGCACGCCGCCGTGCCTGACCGGCCCATGATCGTGCAATATGCCTACAACCAAGCCTTCCTGAACAGGCAGGCGATGGAAGCGCTTGGCGTCGGAACCGATCGGTTCCCGAAGATACCGGACGTCGAATTCGAAAAGGACGGCGGCGGCAATCTCACCGGTGTGGTCCACGGCTATACCTGGTTGTTTCTCGCCCTTGAGGCCATGGTGCCGCAGGCCACGTTCGACGAACAAGTGAGTTCGTTGATCTACAGCATTCACGGTCTCAACCGTTTTGGCGTGACCTCGATCATCGATAACGGTGGCAGGTTTCCTTACCCGGAGGCACAGGCAAGGGTCGACGTGCTTGCGCGGGATAACCGCCTCAACGTGCGTATGCCCTTTGTGGACCTGCAACTCGGCGACGGTGGGCCGATAAACATGGTGGACCTGGAAATCGAGGCAATCACCAAAACGGCGCCGATAAGTCCGGGACAAAACCTGCATCCAAACCTGGCACATGGCCACGAATATCGGGGCGCCGGGGAGGTCTTAAGCGGGGAAGTGCATGATCATGAGAATTTCGACCGCCCGGCGGTCATTATCGAGCCTGAGAAGATGCGGCGTTTCGTCGAGCAGGATGTGATGAAGCTCGTCCAGCGGCGTGTCCCGTTCCGCATGCACATCAGCTATAACGAGAACATCTCCCCGTTTCTCGACGGTCTGGAGAAGGTGAACCAGACGATCCCGCTCGATGGCCTGAAATGGAGCCTCGAACACGCCGAGACAATTAGTCCCGAGAACATCGCCCGGGTGAAGAAGCTGGGCGGCGGAATTGCCCTGGACGCCAAGATGGCGCTGCACGGCGATGGTTTCATAAAAACATATGGTCGCGAAAAGGCGTTGCAGACGCCGCGACTGGGCATGCTTGTGGATAGCGGTATTCCTCTGGCCATGACCACCGATGCCTTCAGGGCAGCGACGTACAATCCATGGGTCGCTTTAAGCTGGATGGTGTCCGGGAAGTCGGTGTCCGGATCCGAGATTCTTGCCAGCGACAATCGCCTTTCCCGCGCGGAGGCATTGAAACTGTTCACCAGTGGCGCAGCGTGGTTCATGAACACGGAATCCGAAATGGGCCTGATCGCCCCCGGCAATCTCGCGGATTTCGCTGTTCTCGACAGGGATTACTTTTCGGTGCCGGAGGATCAGATCAAATCCGTTTCTTCCGTTCTGACCGTCATGGACGGCAGGGTCGTGTTTGGCGCGCAGGACTATAGCGGTCTGTCGCCGCAACTGCCCTCGATTCTTCCGGATTGGTCGCCCGTGAAATACTTCGGCACCTACTATGGGGAAAAATGAACCCGGCGGAAGGTCCTCAGCGCTCTCCCTGAACAGTCATTGGACCAAGGTTTCGACGCCATGCCGAACCATTCCAAATCGACAGGGAATGCCCCCCATCGAAATAAAGCGCGGCAAGGCGTCTGCCGTTGCATCAAGGAGAATATAAATTGCCTGACTTCAACCGACAGGTTCAGAGCACATCATCGCCCTTCGCCGATGTGCGCGGACATCACATTGCGATCCGAATTCCTGATCGGGACGTCGCCATAAAATGGTATCAGGACAAGCTCGACTGGCGTGTCGTCCACATGTGGGCTCACGGTGATCAACAGCTCGCCTTTCTCGCGCCGCCAAATGACGATCGGTTCATGGTTGAACTGCTTGCCGGTGGCGACCCGAGCCCGCACCCACTACCGCCTTACAAGGACCTGGTCGATAGCTTGCGATACGCTGGCTACCACCATTTCTGCCTAACTGTCGCAGACATCCAAGCCGCTTTGGACGAGCTGCGACGCCGCGACGTAAGGATTCTCACTGAACCGTTTCAGGTCGACGAGATCAACCGCAAGATCGCTTTCTTCGCCGATCCTTTCGGGAACATTATTGAATTGACCGAGGCCATTTAACCGCGCGGCGGAGCATAGCCCTCGCGGACGAGTCCGACAGATTTCACGCAAAAACACCGGGCTACGGGTCCGACCTTCAGCCAGTCGATAGGCAACTGGGATGACCGCGCGCGCCATTCTTCACCTGGCCCTTCGCGGTTGGCCGCAATCCCCGTAAAAACTCAAATAGGACGTTCCCATGTGGCGAAAGCCGAAGAGTGTGCCGATGATCGGCAAAAAGAAAATTGCTTTGCCTCGCATATCATTGGCGTTTCGCCTTCAATCTGCTCGATGTACGCAGGCACTCCTGCTTTCGCTCGCTGCCCTCGCCTTTGCTCAATGGGACCACCGGTCAGCCCTGGCGGATGATACTCGCTTGAAGCAGGAGAGGCCCTCGATAAGAGCCGACCGGTCGCGGGAGGACTGGTCGCTCCTTGCGGATCCGAAGCTGCGGACTGAGCCGCTGGATCGTCTCAAATACATTCCGTTGTTTCCCTCGAATCCCGACAGCTATATCTCGTTCGGGCTCAATCTACGCGAGATCTTCGAAGTCAGTGATGCGCCGGCTTTCGGGACCGTGCCTGCGAACCCCGGAGATTCCTACTGGTTACAGCGCGCGCAGTTCCACATCGACGTTCACCTGAATGAAAACTGGCAATTGTTCACGCAGTTCGAGGATGTGCGTGCCTTCGACAAGACGGTGATCGGCCCTAACGACGCAAACCGATTTGACCTTCGGCAAGCATTCATCGGCTATACGCAAGAGACTGACAGCGGAACGTTTAGGGTAAGGGTCGGCCGTCAAGACTTTGCCTTTGACCTGGAACGGTTCGTTTCGACGCGCGACGGGCCGAATGTCCGCCAGTCATTCGATGCTGTCTGGGCCGGGTGGGAGACGGATGCATGGCGCTTCTATGGTCTCGTCAGCCGGCCTGTTCAGTATCGCGATGACCGCCCTTTTGATGATCGATCGAGCGGCGATGCAATATTCAGCGGGGCCCGCGTCGAGCGACAGCTTTCGCCGGATATTGAGGCCTCCGCATATTACGCGCTTTATCAGCGCAAGGACGCCATCTTTCTCACCGCGTCGGGTGAGGAGGACAGACATATCCTCAATATCCGGACGGCCGGCAAATACGCCGGTTTCGACTGGGATGCGGAAGCGATGGGACAGGTTGGCAAGGTCGGCTCAGCCGACATTCTGGCCTGGGCCGTGGGTGCGAGGACCGGCTACACCTTCGAGGATCTCACCTGGTCGCCGCGGATCGGTCTGCAGTTCGACGTGGCGTCAGGCGACCGAGCCGCAAGTGATGGCACGCTCGGCACCTTCAATCCGCTGTTTCCGAACGGCTTCTATTTCTCGCTCGGTGGTCATACCGGGTACGGCAACCTTGTCCACATCAAACCATCGGTCACCGTTCAGCCGACAGAAGACCTGACCCTGATGGCTGGGGTCGGACTGCTCTGGCGACAGACAACACAGGACGCCGTCTACACTCTGCCAAGCGTTCCCGTGGCTGGCACGGCGGGTCAGGGGCCGGCATGGACTGGGGCTTATCTGCAGGTCAAGGCCGACTACCGCTTCAATCCCAATCTCACGGGGTCGCTGGAGGCTGTTCATTACCAGGTCGGATCGGCGCTCAAAGCTGTGGGCGGCCGCGATAGCAATTATTTCAGGGCAGAGCTGAAGCTAGTCTGGTAACAATGTCACGTTTATGCCCCCGCAACCATTTCCTACTCCATAGTATCCTACAATAGCCGAAAACTACGATCCAATACGCAAAAATACTACGATCGTCGGCGTTAAATCCCCTTCACAAAACACAAATTCCGAAATCGACAGGTGCAAAGCGGAAGTCACTTGTCTTCAGCACAGATCATGTCGCTTTCCTTTGGTAGAAAGAAGCAATTTCTATTTCGTGGCCGGCTTCGTTGCACCTCAATGCTGCAATACACTCGTGTCAGTACCCCGGCGCATCTCGTAGCATTTGATCCCAGCCGTTGTATGGTTTCCGGCGATCGACCCCGCTTCATTGGGCGCAGGGCCTGGCTATTTGTCATCGTTCGCGGTCACTATTTGAGAACGAGTGAAATTAGGATGACGGAGCGCATCGACTCTTCCGAGCTGGACGGCCTGATATCATCGAATGACCCGGTCAATATTGGGCACCGGCATCGCGATCTCAACGAGGCTTTGCAAGTCGTCGATCCTCTCGCTTGCGTTCCTCGTTGCGGGACACAGTTTCGCGCGGGGCGAGACTACAATGACGTCTGATTGAACGGTAGAAGAGGGTATATGCACGGGGTTGCTGCACGTCGCACGAACTATCGATGACCTCAGTAGAAAGAGGAGCAGGGAGGATGACGATCAGGCGGCGACAGCAATTCGGGCGATACATGGCGGTCGCACTGATCACGGCGCTGGCGCTCGCATTGTGCGCCTGCGCCTCGCGTCCCGGCTCATCCGTCCTCACCCCGGTTGCCGCTGTCGAGGGCGCGAAGCATGTTACCATCTTCGTGGCGAGTACGCGGGCGCCCGATCCGAGCGCACCAACCTTCCTGACCAATGGGATGACGGCCACGACTACCTACGTTCGCTATGTCGTCTCCATTCCGCCGGCCCACCGACCGACCGAGATCGAATGGCCGACGGAAGTGCCGGACCCGACCCGGCACTTCGCGATTGTCTCGTCCGAGCGCCTCGATGAAAGACGGTTCTTTGCGGAAGTCGGGGCCACTGCCGCCCGCGGGGAAGCCCTCGACCGCGACGTCGCCATCTTCGTCCACGGCTTCAACAACAACTTCCCGGAATCACTGTTCCGCACAGCGCAACTCACCGCCGACGTCCATGTCGCGCAATCGGCAGTGCTGTTCTCATGGCCTTCGAAGGCAGCAGTCACCGGGTATCTCGCCGACAAGGATGCGGTGACCTTCTCGCGCGATGCGCTTGCCCAGTTGGTCGAGCGGGTCGCTTCCGACCGTCATGTCAGGGGGATGAAGCTTTATGCCCACAGCATGGGGGCTTGGCTAACGATGGAGTCTGTCCGGCAAATCCGGATCGCCAAAGGCGAACGCACCCTCGGCAAACTCATCGATCTCACGCTGGCTGCGCCAGATATCGACGCGGAAGTCTTTCTTCAACAACTTCGGATCGTCGGCCGCCTGCGCTCCCCCATCACCGTTCTGGTCTCCAAGAAAGATCAGGCGCTGTCGATATCCAGGTTTATCGCCGGAGGGCAATTCCGCGCTGGCGCAGCCAACATCGATGACCCCCAAGTTGTCGTCGAAGCCCGAAATTCAAACCTCCGCGTGATCGACGTGACCAACCTGACCACGCAGGCGGGGGGCGGCCACGATGGTTTCGCGGCCTTCGCTTCTATCTACGGCCGCCTCCCGCAGAGCTTGGATGGGAGGGTTGCTTCCGATGTCGGTCCGGGTGTTTACGAGCTTGATGTCGCTAACAAGTTCGAAACGCTCAACGCCCGTCTGGTCCAACGGGTTGCGAATCCAACGACCGTCGAGCGTTAGGAGGCTGTAGTAACGATTTGACATCGTCATCATTTGCTTAAGCCGAGGAAATAACAGCGGCGAATTTGCCTAGCTTTTTTAGTTGCAAAGTTAGGGCCTAGATTGACAGTAAGCGCATCGGCAGCTTCGTCACGACACGCAGCGTTGTCGGAACACTAGAATTTTTCCTGTCTGCTTCCGGTTCCAACGTGAGTACGCTCTCAAGTTTATCTCCGCAATTTCCACACGCTAGGTGAAGCGACTTATGAACTTGGTCGCATGTCAGGCATCGGAGGTTGTTTCGGATGATCACAGCGATTTTCTCATTTGGGCGCGGTACACTCGGATGCGGAGGACAAGACCCTGATCTGAAATTGGCCCGGCCGGAAGATGATCTCCGGCCAGACAAGCAGAGCCCGGCTCCGACCAAGAGAAGCTTGCTGTCTTAGCGCCCTGCGGATTGACGCAATCGCGATTGGCCGGCTCTATTTGCGGAGACGTTCTCAATCTGGAAGGGATAATCAGTGACTATTACGCGGTACATGCCGGCGCGGTGCAGATCGAGGATGTCTCGCCGTGGCTTTCGGAGCTGGCGGAAGAGTTGATCGCGGTACCGGATGCCGGCGCCGACAACTAGGGAGCGGGTCGTGTGACGCGGGCGCGGCGTGCGGCGCGGCCCGCTGGCGGGCGCGTCGCAGTTAGAAGTGCTTCCTCGGCGGATTTCTGTGGTCCCATGAAATCCATGCGATCGGCGATATAGGCGCCGAACGCCCGCGCGTCTTTGGATGACGGCATAGGGACCTCGTGTGTAAGCGGAAGAAACACGGTCAGCGCGACACGATAGAGCGGTGCAGCATATTCGAAGATCGTCCGCTGGGGCGTGGGGAGAAAGAGATTGCTGCGCTCGACGGGATTGCCGTGGAGGAAATCGTTTCGGCAATCGTAGAGCACTTGATAGAGCCAGGACGCCAATGTGCGCTTCACCTTGGTCTTGCCGCCCGTGTCGTGGACGAGCTGGCTGCTTTCCACCTCCGCCCAGGGCGTCCGCTCGATCATCTCGAGCACCTTGTCGCGGTTGGCCTGTCCGCTTCCGCCAGGATGCACGAGAATCTCGAAAGCGCTGACCCAGAGGGAGACGACCCGCCCGACGTCGTAGAACGTCGTATCGATGCCGGCCGGCAAGAGGGAGGCTTGGTAGGCCATGTTGAGCGACCGCATCAGCGCGACGTCCTCCCAGACTGGCTCTGCGGCCTGATAGCGTCGACGCCAGCGGGCCATGAGCGCGGCCAGGAGCGGCTGGTCGATGTCTGTTTCGCCGAGTGACGTGCGGAACAGGGCCGGCGACGATTGGCCCTTGAAGCGAGAGAGCTCATGCGTGCCGAGGATGGCCGGCGTGCTGCCGATCACATCCTCAAAGTGTCGGTCGAGCATCCAGGGGTAGATGGCGAAGGCCTCGCCGAACAGCACGCGATGCCCGCGCGGATGTCGGAGTTCCAGCGCCCGGCCATGGGTGACGGCCGAGAGCGCGATTAGGTCGCGGAAACTCGCCAGCGCCGTCACGTCGCGAAAGATCGGCGGAGCGGCGGCGTCGAGGATCAGGACCGAGGGCTCGAACTTCTCTCCGAAATTATCCGAGAAGCGGTTGAGGAAACGCCTGAACGAGGGATGCGCCCTTTTTAGAGCCGCAATGCGAGGGTCACTCGCTGGCGCGAGCGCAGCTATCTCACAGCCGATCGCAGTTTCCATCGGAATATTCGGTAGGACGAATACCGGCGTCCAATCGGCAGCAGTCATGTGCTATTCCTGTCTCGACGGGCAGACGCCAACAGTCGTTGAAGTATTTCTTTCTATATTATGCCGGAACAACAATGAACGATATCAAGCGAGAAGACGGGGGAGAGAAGGCCGCGAAAGGCGATCAGGCGTCGTTGGCGGTTCTCGTCCGCGGAGCCGAGAAGACATTCGATAATGCGGAGCGCCTTTTTTTGAAGCAGAGCTGCTCGTGAAAGCAGGCGCGGTGGCACGTGCCCTTTGCCTCCATCAGATCTTAGGTCTTCTCGTCGATATCTGACCGAGAAGGCAACGAAAGCCACGAGCGCACCAAGCTCCAGCAACTGAACGGCGCAGGCGACCAGCGCGCCGTTTCACGTCGGAGATTCCGACGACGCTTTCGCTTTGCGCTCTTTCCGCGTCACTTCGTTGAAATCCGGGTGCTTTCCGGGTGATCGACCGACGGATGGATGGGAGAAAGTGGAACCCGATGGACCGCCTGCGCTGCATCACAGGCGTTCCATTGCGCGGCACGCCGCCATCCTGGGCCAGTCTCACCACGGTTAATTCAGTCTCAGGCCCGATCCGGGATCAAAGACGTGAATATCAGAAGAGGCGACTTCGACTCCGATTATTTCGCCAATTGCTGGTCGTATCTCGGCGGGCACGGAAATGTTGATCTCGTGGCGATCATTCTTGAGGCAGATAAGGCGTGTCTCGCCGTGGAACTCATTGCGCTCAACGGTTCCGCGAAACGCCTTGGCATCTTGGTTCAAGCGGAATGATCCCGGCCTGATCCCGACGGTGACTTCACCGGAGCGCAGACCAGCAGGGGCAGCAAACTTCACGAGATCGTCGCCGACGCCCTCCGGCGTCATCTGCAATTGCAGGAAATTCATGTTCGGAGTGCCGATGAAGCCTGCGGCAAAGATGGTTCGGGGTGTCTGGTAAATCTCTTCAGGCGTGCCCATCTGCTCGATCCGTCCGTCTTTCATGAGGACGATACGATCGGCAAGCGTCATGGCTTCGAGCTGGTCATGAGTGACGTAGATGCTCGTCGTTTTCAGGTCCCTGTGGAGCCGTGCGATCTCAACACGCAGACTGCCCCGGAGCTTGGCGTCGAGGTTCGAAAGCGGCTCGTCGAAGAGAAAAACTTCCGGCGTCTTGATCATGGCGCGGGCAATCGCCACACGCTGTTGCTGTCCGCCCGACAGTTCCGTGGGCTTGCGCGCAAGGTAGACGCCAAGTCCCAGCGCATCGACCACGGGTGCAAGACGCTGATCGATTGCAGACTTTCCAATACCGGCCCTCTCGAGCCCGAAGGTGATGTTGTCCCGTACGCTCATATGAGGGTACAGCGCATAATTCTGAAACACCATGGCGATGCCCCGGTCGCCGGGGTCGCGGTCGTTCATCCGCTCGCCGCCGATGAGAAGATCTCCGCCGGAAATTTCCTCAAGCCCGGCAATCATTCGCAGCATGGTGGATTTCCCGCAGCCTGACGGTCCGAGAAAGACGACGAATTCGTGGTTATCGATCTTGAGGTCAAAATCCCGCATGACCTCCAGCGAACCATAGACTTTCCGGATTCCCCGGCACTCGAAGGTGGCCATCAATGCGTCTCCCCATTCATCACGATCTGCAGCTTCACATCTTCAGGCCGGCCTTCGGCCGCCCTCTCGAAAGCGGCAATCGATTGATCGAAGGCATAGGTGCCGGAGACCAATGGTTTCAGGTCAACCTTGCCGGCGGCAATCAGCGCCAATGCGCGATCGAATACGTTGGCGTAGCGGAAAACCGTCTCGATACGGCATTCGCGGAAGCAGGCTGCTGCAAGGTCCACGGCGACGGGCTCCGGCGGCAGGCCGACGATAACAACCGTTCCGCCAGGGCGGACGACCTTGAAGAGATCGCGGACCGCAGCCGGCGCGCCCGAGCATTCGAAGACGATATCCGCCCCCCAACCTTCGGTTTCCTCATTGACCGTCTGAACGAGATCAACTTCCTTCAGGTTGACGCCGGTTATGCCGCCATAGCTTTCGGCAAGTTTGAGCTTGGTCGCGGAAATGTCCGAAATGAACACCCGAGAGCAGCCACCGGCCAGAGCGGCGAGCGCCACCATGATGCCGATCGTCCCGCAGCCGGTAACGACCGCGGTATCGCCAGGCGTGATGTTGGCCCGGGCGGCCGCCTGCATGCCCACGGCAAATGGTTCGACCATCGCCCCTTCGGCAAAGGAGACATTGTCCGGCAGCTTGTAGGTGAAACTCGCCGGATGAACCGTTTCGGGGCAAAGCACACCGTGCACCGGTGGCGTCGCCCAGAAGGTGACAGCGGGATCAACATTGTAGAGGCCGAGTCGCGACGCGCGAGATTTCGGATCGGGAATGCCGGGCTCCATGCAGACGCGGTCGCCGGGCTTCAAATGCGTTACATTGGCTCCGGTCTCGATGACAGTCCCCGCGGCCTCGTGGCCGAGCACCATTGGCTCATTGACGACGAAGTCACCGATGCGCCCGTGCGTATAATAATGCACGTCGCTGCCGCAGACACCGACGGTATGCAGACGAATGCGAACGTCATCCGGCCCCAATTGCTGCGGAATTTCGATGTCGCGCAGGGAGAGTTCGCCGACACGTTCGAGGACAAGTGCTTTCATGGGTCAGTCAACCTTGATCAGTTTTCTTGGAAAATGCGGCATTGAGGCCACCTGCAAGCACGCCGAGCAGGATCAGTGGCGGCAGCGACAAGAGGACGACGGCAGCGTTGAGGATGCCCCACGGCACGTTCATGCCGAGCTGCGACATTTCGGACGCGATGATCGGCAGGGTTTTCGCCTTCGAGGTCGTGAGCATCATGGCAAGCAGGAACTCGTTCCATACAAGAACGAATGAGAAGGCGACCGCGCCAAAGACCTGGAAACGGGCAATTGGCAGGGCGATGCGGAAGAACGTCGCATAGGGACCAAGTCCATCCACCCGGGCAGCCTCTTCAACGTGTAGGCTGACGCGCTCAAAAGCCGGCACGGAAAGCCATATGGTTATTGAAGCGGTGACGATGAGATAGGTCACGATCAGCGACAGTCTCGTGTCGTAGAGATCAAGACCAAGCCAGATGACCAGCATTGGAATGGCGATTGCGACGGGCGGCAGGAAACGGAGCGACAGGACAAAAAACTGCGCTTCCGCCGTAATCCTGTTCTTGAATCGGGCAATCACATAGGCGGCGGGCACACCGAGTACTGCGCCGAGGACGACCGCACTCGAGCAGATGATCAACGAGTTGGTGAGCGCGCGCGCGACCGAACGGCGATTGAGCACATAACTCATATTGTCGAGGACAGGCTGGAAGACGAGTTTAGGCGTCGATACCAGCAGGTCGGCATTGGTCTTGAAAGCGTTGAGCAGGGTCCAAAGCAGCGGCAGCACGACAAGTGCGGCGGCCAGAACCAGCAACACCCTGAGGAAGAAAGTGGAGACTTTCATCGGTTCAGCCTCTTCCACGTAAAGGTAAAGGTGACAATGGTCAGGACCATCATGATGACAGCCATGGAGGAGGCGTACGAAATCTTGCCGGCTTCGATGAAGCCCTGCGAATAGGCGTACATGTCCAGCGTCTCGGTAGAGATGCCGGGACCACCGCGCGTCATGACGTAGACGAGATCGAAGGAACGCAGGCTCTCGATAGCCTTGACGAGGAGCAGGCTGATCAAGGGTGCTTTCAGCATCGGAAGCGTTACAAAACGATGGATTTCGAAGCGGCTCGCGCGATCGATACGTGCGGCTTCCAGCGGCTGCTGCGGCAGGGATTCCAGAAGCTTCAGGATGATGACTGCAAAGAACAAACCCCACTGCCAGACATCAACGAAGGCAACGGCAAGAAGGGCGCCGAGGGGTGTCGACAGAATATCGGGCGTAATGCCGGTGAGTTCCCTGACCGGCCAGGTCAAGGCGCCGTAGAGCGGATGAAAGGCGAATTTCCAGACGAAAGCGGCGCAAACCCGTGGCAAAAGAACGGGAATGATGAAAAGCACGCAGAGAACGTTTCGTACGCGAGGGCTCGCGGCCTCGAACATCGCAATCCCGAGAGCAAGCCCGGTCACCATGGTCATTGAGACGCTGATGACCTCCCACTTGAAGGACACCCAAAGCGCGTTCAGAAAACGTGCATCTGAAAACAGCGCGGCATAATTGGCAAACCAGACGTAGTCCGCGTCGGGCGCAGACAGCGTGCGGTTTTGCAGGGAGATGTTGATGGCGTAGACCGTCGGCACGAGCGCCAGAACGATCAGGATGCTGAGAGTGGGTCCAAGAAAGACGTAAGGCAGCGAGCGGCCGCGGCGCATGGCAGGTCCTCGGGTGGGGAAAAGGGGGCGCGTCACTGGACGCGCCCGTCAGACGGCTTGGGAGGCGTCAGAGTTTGGCGGCGAAAGCTTCGAGTTCGTTGAGCGTCGCCTTGATATCGGTGCGGCTGCCGGTGATCAGCTCTTCGAGCATGATGCCCCACTGGTTGCCCAGTTCCTGCCAACGCGCATCCTGCCAGAAGGTCACGGTGGTCTTTTCACCGGTCGCGGCCATGGCATCGGCAAGGTTCTGGCCGAAGGTCTTGGCATATTCCGGGCTCTGGTAGGTGCTGGTGCGCGTCAGTTCGCCCGGCTGGCCGGCGGCGAGGCGGCGTGCTTCCTGTTCCTTGGATGTCGCCCAGGCAACGAAGAGACCGGCGCAGGCCTTCTCCTCGTCAGTCTTGTTGGCCTTGGAAGCAATCGCAAAACCATGGGCGTAACCGGCGCCGGGCAGCGGCGACGGCGGAACCGAGAATGCCACCTTGTCCGCAACCTGGCTCTGGGCCTTATCGACGGACATGCCGCCAAGAGGTGCGGATTCGATGATGATCGCCACCTTGCCGGAGCGGAAAGCGCCGGTGGACTCGTCCCAGGAGCCGGTCTGCGTGCCCGGTGCGGAATATTTAAAGAGCTCGAGATAGGTCTCGGTCGCCTTTACGGCCGCATCGGAATTGAAGGCAGGCTTGCCATCCTTGAACCACTCGCCGCCATTTGCCTTGAAGAAGGGCATCCAGCGCCAGACATTGGCGCCTGAACCGCGCTGACCGCGCAGGGCAGTGCCGTAGACGCCATTGGCCGGGTCATGCAGCTTCTTCACGGCGGCAAAATATTCGTCCCATGTCTTTGGCGGGGCGATGCCCGCCTTTTCTAGAAGGTCGGTGCGATAGACCATCAGGTCGCCGCCGCCCTGTACCGGTGCAAACCACTCCTTGCCGTCGTAGGTCGCAGCGGCGCGCATGCCGGCGTCGAAGTCCTTGTAGTCGTATTCTGCCGGGTAAAAGCCTTCGAGCGGAACGATCCACTTTGACGAGGCAAAAATCGCCAGATTGGCTTCGTCAACGTAATAGACGTTGAAGCTACCGACTGTCGAGGCGTCGGCCTGCGACTTTGCGCGGCGATCATTCTCGTTGAGATAGCTGATCTCGAAGCCTGCGCCAGATAGTTCTTCGAACTCATCGACATATTTTTCGAGAAGGGTCAATCCGTCGCGCGGCTGTGCCAGAACACGCACGTCGCTCGTGCATTGTGCGGCGGCAAACGCGCTGGACGCGGCAAATAGGGCAACAACCGCGCAGCCTGCGCGGAGAGCATTGAGTGTCATGATGTCCTCCCTTGGTGGCAACTCCCGTGCCATCGACGCGTCCAGATTTGCGCAAGCGACGGGCGCAAACTAGTTGGCGTCAGTCACAGAACTGGTATTATCTTGACATTTGTGCGCCATAACATGAGCAGATGAATGCGTATTGCATCAGACTTTCCTCAATCAGTATCTGAGACCTTCACCGCCACGCGCGAGCAGATCGTCTTGCCCCGAGGCGCTTCCTATCTGATCCGCCGGGACGACTATCCCAACCCGATCTGCATCTGGAACTATCATCCCGAATGGGAAATTCACTTCATACCTGATGCTACCGGCTTCGCTTATGTGGGAGACTACATCGGTTCGTTCCGTCCGGGGCATCTGGTGCTCACGGGGACAAACCTTCCCCATAACTGGATTACACCGGGCGCGCCGGCCTTGCCCGGCCGTGACATGGTCCTGCAGTTCGACGCGGATGCCTTGATTGGCGTCCGCTCGGTCTGTCCGGAATTTGACGTGCTCTACCGACTGAAACCCCTGGCGCAACGCGGGATCGAGGTTCTGGGGGAAGACGCGTTCACTATCGGGGCAAAGATCCTCAGGCTGCATTCGGCAGGACACCGCGGCGGACTGGGCCTTTTTCTGGAAATCCTCGAGGATATCGAAACAGCCGCCGAGAAGCGGCTGCTCGCCAGCGAACACTTCATATCCGTTTATAATCAGGTATCTGACCGCAGACATCGCAGGATCGATCAGGCGATCCAGATACTGCAATCGAATCCTGCCGCGCAAATGCGGGAAGTGGCAGAGCTGGTCGGCTTCGAGCCCTCCGCATTTTCGCGTGCCTTCCGGCGCCTGACCGGCATGAACTTCTCCGACTATAGCCGTTCGGTGCGTGTGTGGCGCGCGAGAACCCTGCTTGCGGAGACCGAGACATCGATTACGGATGTCTGTTTCGAGGCGGGCTTCAACAACCTGTCGAACTTCAATCGTTACTTTCGGATGGAGATGGGGCTTACACCTCGAGCCTACAGAAAGGCCGCTCGCATCAGGGCGAAATCCGTTATCGCAGGACCATCAGCGAAATAGGGTTTGCCGATGGCCTGAACGGGCCTGCGTGTGCAACGCTTTCTGACGCGGATGCGTTCTATGCCGCCAGCGTTCGTCTTTCATCGCTGTGGGGTATGCCGCAAAGGCGGGCGGATACCTGGACCTATGGGCGCCATCAACAGGAGGAGTTCATGCACACAGGTATCAAGCAGCTGATCGCAGCGCTAACGCTTGCGCTATCGGCGCAATCCGCTTCCGCCGCCAGCCCAAAGCCGGTGCCGGTTGGGAGCGATCATTACCGCGGCACGTGGCTTGAGATTGGCCGTATGCCGATGCTGCTCACGGACGGCTGCGTCGCCGGCTATTCGACATACCGGCAGGGCAGGACTGCAAACGAGGTTCTGGTGGAAGACGGCTGCCGGGTCGACACTCCGCAGGGCC
This sequence comes from Agrobacterium sp. MS2, assembly GCF_003261015.1. NCBI lineage: Bacteria > Pseudomonadati > Pseudomonadota > Alphaproteobacteria > Hyphomicrobiales > Rhizobiaceae > Agrobacterium > Agrobacterium sp. MS2. Next base: position 109,150 of record NZ_QLNF01000056.1, read on the forward strand.
GGCTGAAAACCATCAGGGGCGTCGGCAAGATAGAAGACTTCGGTTCTGCGAATGCAAAGATGCGGGTTCGCTATCCTCTCCTCATCACTTTCAACTATTGGGTCCTGTATAAATCCCCGGACAAATCGTGGTTCATCAGCGCCAATCCCTCCACGGATGACGTGTGGATCTACGCCAGAAGCGTGCCCTCCAAAAGCAAACTTCAAAGAATGATCGCAGAAACGCGCAAGCTGGGTTACGACGTCAACAAGCTTGAGTTTCCAGCTCAGCGCTAAGGACCCTGACGATGCTGCATTCCCTCGCAAATGGTTACAGGGCGATCGTGATAGGGGCATCCGGCGGCATAGGAGGGGCTTTGCTGTCTCTCCTTCAGACAGATCCTCGCTGCGCGCTCGCCCTGCCACTCTCGCGCAGCGGAGGTGATCTTGATATCACCGACGAGGCGAGTGTCGCCGGGGCTGTCAGCCGTCTGTCAGATCAGCGCGACTCGTTCGATCTGGTCTTTAATGCAACGGGTGCGCTGACGATCGATGGCGTCGGACCGGAAAAGACGATCAAGGCGATTGATCCTTCCCAAATGGCCAAACAGTTCGCTGTCAATTCGATCGGACCAGCCCTGCTGCTGAAGCATTTTGCGCCGCTTCTGAAGCGGGAGGAACGGTGCGTTTTTGCCTCGCTGTCCGCACGCGTCGGATCGATAGGAGACAACAGACTGGGCGGCTGGATTTCCTACAGGGCATCGAAGGCCGCCCAGAACCAGATAATCCGAACCGCGGCGATCGAAATCGCGCGTACCCATCCGCAGTCCATCGTGGTGGCGCTCCATCCGGGCACGGTGGATACTGACCTCTCGCAGGCCTTTTCAAAGGGCCGGGAGCGCTTTTCACCGAAACACGCCGCAGCAAGTCTCCTGGCAACGATAGATGGACTTACGCCCGCCCAGACAGGGCAGTTCTTCGCCTATGACGGCCGCAGGATAGAGTGGTAGGGCCGTGACAGCGGCGAAGGGAGGCGTCAAACACCTCCGTCAAGTGATTAAACTCTACCTCCCGGGGGCCGCTGCAGCCGATCATAGGAACTGGCAGGTCTCCGTTACCGCGACGCCAGGAGATCATCTGTTTCCCGGTACCTGTCCGTGTGAAAGCCCAGCTTGATCAAGCCACGGCTGACCTCCGCCGCATTCATGAATAAATCCCATATCAGGCCGCTGCGATGGTTTTCCATCATAGCAACCACAGGCCCCTGATCGATGGCGAGATGGGTTTTTGAAACCCAGCCGGTGGATGGCTGGAAGGAATCCATCAGGCCGAAACGACCCCTCAGTGCGCCACCACGCCATTGCAGAAAGCGCACAGCCGCCCGTATCGATCGAACCGGCAGGAACGGCATGCTGGAGAGCGCAGCCGTCGTGGCAATGATGCCATGATCATCGGTTGGAGAATTGACGGCATACCCCTTCGGTCCGTCGCAGGCCGATAGACCCCATCCGTCTTCCGGCGCATAACGGGTGCTGCAATACCGATAGTTGATGAGGCTATGGGCATGGACCTGCTCGAGATAATCACTGCAATAGGCATCACCCAAACCGCGCGGATCGAGAGTGCAGAATGAATATTGCGACAGGAAGAGCGGACCTCCATACAGCTCGCCGAGCGGCAGCCTGACGCCAAGATATCTCGCGTCGTTTCTGATCTCGCCATCGCGCGCCCAGCCGGAGTGGTAGGAGACCGGGTTTATTGCATGCGCGGCCGATCCTGCCGCAAGAACGTAAGTGACCAGAGCCTCGTTCCATCCCGCAATCGGCAGGTTCTTCGCCCAGCCGAAGCGGGGGCTCCAATGCCAGTAGAGAGGACCGGGCTTTCCCTGTGTAAACCAGTTCCACTCCACTGCCTCCACGATGTGGGTAACCGACCGGCGCAGATCCATTTCCGTTGATGTCGGCTCGTCAAAGAACTCGCGGGCGCAGATCAGTGCCTGAACCAGAAGTGCAGTCTCAACGAGATCGCCGCCGTCATCGAACTTCGCAAATGGAATTGTCTTTCCGCCGGAGCTGTGGACAAAATGCGGAAAAGCGCCGTGAAATCGCTTCACCGCCCCGAGAGATCGCAGCATAAGGTTCGCCCGATCGATCGCCTCCTGCCGCGTAATCCAGGACCGGTGAACGCCGACAATGAGCGCAAGAAATCCGAACCCCACCCCCGATATGGATGTGATTTCGTGAATCGGCTGACCATCTGATCCCATGCGGTCCCTGGGAAGTCCGCTCTCGCGATGGCTGCCGGACCAGAAGTAGTCGAAGGTAGTGCGATGCAAGTCATCAAGTTCAGCAGAAAATTCGTCCGTCACCTCAAACCTCGAATGATCCGCAGCAAATCGCAACCACATCCGCAAACAGGCTTATCCGACTTGGCCATTGATTCCAAATACCCGTGGAAGTGGTGGACATCGTATTGGTAGACAAAATCGGGGCTGGCTTCTGTCTCGCGCCAAGGGAACATCGTCGGGTCAGCTTGGTTGAAATCTGTGACCACATCCGATCATATAAGATTAGTTAGAGACCGAAGCTCCCATGATCCTATCAATATCCGGCCTCAGAAAGACCTATCAGACCGCCGAAGGGACGATACCGGTTCTCAATGGCGTTGATCTGAGCGTTGACGCGGGAGAGAGCCTTGCATTGACGGGAGAATCCGGCAGCGGCAAAAGCACGCTCCTACATCTTGTCGGCGGCCTTGATCTGCCCGACAGCGGCACCATCATGGTGAACGGCCGTACGATCACCGATCTTAACGACAGAGACCGCGCAATATTTCGCCGGCATGACGTCGGTTTGATTTTTCAGCAGTTCAATCTGATTCCGAGCCTCGATGTCGGCTCCAACGTCTCTTTCCACGCAAAGCTCGCGGGCCGTTTTGATCGGACGTGGGAAAAGACACTGGTCGAAGCCCTGGGAATTGCGGCGCTCCTCGACCGTTATCCCGAGCAGCTCTCGGGAGGGCAACAGCAGCGGGTTGCGATCGCAAGGACGCTTGCGGCCCGGCCGCCGCTGATCCTTGCCGACGAACCGACCGGCAATCTCGACGAGAACACCGCAGATATCGTTATCGACATCATGCTGCGACTGACGACGTCAGCGAAAATCGCGCTTCTGCTCGTCACCCATTCCAGCCGGCTCGCCGCAAAACTCGATCGGCGCATTGCCCTCAGCGGCGGAAAGGTGTCGCAATGAACGCGACCGCCTTCAGTGCGCTGCTCTCGCACTGGCGCTACAGACCACTGCAATTCTTGATGCTCGTCATGGGCGTGGCGCTCGCGACAGCGCTATGGTCTGCCGTACAGGCCATCAATTCCGAAGCGCGTGCCAGCTATGACAGGGCGGCCTCGCTATTGTCTCAAAACCAGCTGGATCAGCTGGTCGCCAAAGACGGCGGCATGATAGCCTTGGAAACCTACGCCAGACTTCGCCGGGCCGGCTTGGATGTCTCTCCGGTCATCGAAGGTCAACACCGGTTCGGGACGACGCGTATCAGGCTGATCGGGATTGACCCGTTGACGATGCCCTCGGATGGATCGGTACTTCCCCCTTCGGACCGATCCGGCCTTATAGACTTCATGACGGCGCCCGGCGTTATGATTGTCTCACCGGCGACGGCCAGCGCCTTAAAGGATACGGCGGGTCTTGCCGTCAGACCGACGGCCAATATTCCCGACGGGGCGGCTTTCGTCGACATTTCCACTGCCGCCCGCATCCTCGAACGCAAAGGAGATCTCAGCCGGATCGTCATTTCACCCTCACAAGCAGTGGATCGTCAGGCAATCGCGGTTCTCGCACCGGACCTGACAATAAGAGAAGCGGGCGGGCGATCGGACGTTGCGCGGCTCACCGACAGTTTTCATCTCAACCTCACGGCATTCGGCTTCCTTGCTTTTGTCGTTGGTCTGTTTATCGCCTATTCCGCAACCGGTCTGTCATTCGAGCAGAGGCGAGGCACCTTCAGAACCTTGAGATCGCTCGGCATCTCGCTCAGCTCACTCACGGTGATGCTCGTTTTTGAAATTACGCTTTTTGCCTTCTTGTCCGGCGCCTTTGGGGTCGTTCTCGGCTATGTCATCGCTTCTGCACTTCTGCCAGGGGTTGCCGCGACGCTCAGTGGGCTTTACGGGGCGAGCGTTTCAGGCTCACTTTCCATCAGGCCTGAATGGTGGCTGGCTGGTCTAGGCATGGCGCTGATCGGGACGTGGCTTTCCTCGCTGCAACATCTATGGCGTGTCTGGCGGATGCCGATATTGTCCGCGGCGCATAGCCGGGCATGGACAATGGCATCGGTCAGGGGGCTGGTGCTACAGGCAACAATCGGCACATTTCTGATCGTGCTGTCCGGCCTGCTTGTCTGGACTGGCAGTGGGCTCCTATCCGGATTTGCGGTTCTGGCCGCGCTGCTGCTCGGCGCGGCGTTCATTCTTCCTCCTTTTCTCTCCTTTGCCATGAAGGCAGGCGAACACGTTTCCCGACACATACTGGTGCGATGGTTCTTTGCAGATACGCGTCAGCAATTGCCCGGGCTCTCCCTTGCTTTGATGGCATTGCTGCTTGCGCTATCGGCCAATATCGGCGTCGGCACGATGGTCTCGAGCTTTCGAGAGACATTTCTGGGTTGGCTCGATCAGCGACTTGCAGCAGAGGTTTACGTGACAGCGCGAGACGAGACGGAAGCCGAGAAGCTACGCCAGTGGTTTCCTCAGCATACACGCGCGGTTCTGCCCATCTGGAGCAGCCGTGGTGACGTTTCAGGCGAACAGGTGCAGATTTTTGGTGTCGCCGATGATCCTACCTACAGGGATCATTGGCCGTTGATCCTTCGCTCGCCTGCGACCTGGGATGAAATTGCGAGCGGCCGGGGCGCAATCGTCAATGAGCAGTTGTGGCGGACCGGCAAGGCTTCACCTGGCCAGAAAATCCAATTGCCAGGTGGCTGGAGCGCTACCGTCGTCGGCGTATTTTCGGATTACGGCAATCCGTCCGGACACGTGATTATCGGCATTGATGCTCTTGTTGAGCACTATCCGGATGTCGAAAAACTGCGATATGGCCTTCGCCTTGCGCCGGAGGAGGTGGCGGACTTTCGACGCAGCCTGATGGACGAGTTCGGCCTGCCGGAAGCCAATATCGTTGACCAGGCATCTCTTAAGCGGCAATCCGCAGCCATTTTCGAGCAGACCTTTACGGTGACGGGCGCCCTGAACGTCCTGACGCTCGGCGTTGCCGGTTTTGCGATGTTTTCAAGCCTCTTGACGCTCGCCTCACTCCGGTTGCCGCAACTGGCCCCGGTCTGGGCGCTCGGACTTCGCCGTCGTGATCTGGCGTGGCTGGAGTTTATCCGCACACTCGCTTTGTGGTTCATAACTTTCGTGGCCGCCATTCCCGTCGGGCTTGCTTTGGCTTGGGTTCTCCTCGTGATCATCAATGTGGAAGCGTTCGGATGGCGGCTGCCGATGATCCTCTTCCCGATGGAATGGCTGAAACTGGGCCTTGTCGCCCTCGTGGCCGCCATCATGTCGGTTTTGATCCCGGTCCGGCGATTGGCGAAAACGACGCCCACGGACCTTCTCAGGATATTTGCCAATGAACGCTAGGCCCATCATTCGTCTTTTTTTCGTCTGTTGTCTTCTCGCGCCGGCGGTATCGGTAGCGCAGGGTTTCGCCGGACTGGGGTCAAATGCGGAAGGCTTCAGCGTTCCACGACGAGGGGTGCCGCTGGTTTTTCCACGGGAGCATGGGCCGCATCCGGACTTCAGGATCGAATGGTGGTACGTCACCGCAAATCTCCAGACCGCCGATGGCGAGCAGCTAGGGGCTCAATGGACACTTTTTCGTTCGGCGCTCCAGCCCGGCGAGCGGGCAGGATGGGCGGATCCGCAGATCTGGCTGGGCCACGCCGCCGTGACAACCGCCAGCCGCCATTATGTTGCCGAAAGACTGGCGCGCGGCGGCATTGGACAGGCGGGTGTCGTGGTCGCTCCTTTTAAGGCATGGATAGATAATTGGGAGATGAAGACGGCAGTGACCGGACATGCCGACCCTCTCGATAAAATTGACTTGAACGCCAACGGCAAAGGTTTCCATTATCAGCTCAAACTTCAGGCAAACGGCCCGTTGGTTCTTCAGGGGGACAGGGGCTTTTCGGTCAAATCAGCCGCCGGGCAGGCCAGCTATTATTATTCCCAGCCCTTCTACGAGGTCAGCGGCAACGTCGTTCTTGAGGGCCGGGTCCTGCAGGTGACAGGCAAAGCCTGGCTCGATCGTGAGTGGTCATCCCAGCCCCTCGCTTCCAATCAGACGGGATGGGACTGGTTTTCCCTCCACCTCGCATCCGGCGAAAAGATGATGGCGTTCCGGCTGAGAGATGACGAGGGAGGTTATACGTCTGCCAACTGGATTTCGGCCGATGGCACGACCTCGCCGGTCGATCCCCGGGAGATACAGATTTCGCCCTTGCGGACCGCAACGGTGAACGGCAAGGCGGTTCCGGTGGAATGGAACCTGAAGATTCCAAGCCGGGGTCTCGACATCAAAACGACGGCGCTGAACGAGCAGGCATGGATGGCGACCTCGACCCCTTACTGGGAGGGACCAGTCGAGTTTACGGGAACGGCCTCGGGACGAGGCTATCTGGAAATGACCGGTTATTGAACTCGGCTCTTAAGCGTCGGGGGTCTCACCCGGGGGGAAAGTGCACTTATCTCTCTTCAGACTATTAATCAGGCGGTCCTTGCAAGCCGCCTGATGGTTTGCGGCGGTTGTCCATACTGCCGCATGAAGGCATCGCGCATGCGCCTAAGATCGACGAAACCACTTTCGCGCGCGATCTGATCCATCGGGTGCCGGGTCTCCTCGATCATCAGGCGAGCTGCCTCCAGGCGGATTTGCTCCACGGCCTTGGCGGGTGTCTGGCCGGTTTCGGCATGAAACGCACGGCTGAACTGACGGGGCGAGAGTGCCGCGACCTCAGCCAGTTCCTCGACGGTCAAAGGGTTGGCAAGATGTGTCTTCGCATGGATCAGCGTCTTCTGGATGCGGTCACTGCTGGGTGCAAGTTGGAGCAATTCAGAATGTTGCGACTGACCACCGGCCCGGCGATGATGCATTACAAGTCTTCGGGCTATCGCGCCTGCCACATCGCGTCCCAGATCTTTTTCGATCAGTGCCACTGCGAGATCCAGGCCGGCGGTCAGGCCGGCCGATGTCCAGACCGGTCCCTCGTTGATGAAGATGCGATCGTCTTCAACGCGCACCTTTGGGAAGGACCTGCGCATCTCCTGCGCATAGGACCAGTGGGTGGTTGCGCGCCGTCCGTCGAGAAATCCCATTTGCCCAAGCAGAAACGATCCGGTGCAGAGCCCTGCGACCCGCCGCGATGCCCTGGCCATTGCGCGCAAGGTGGCAAGCGTTGCTTCATCCTGCTGCGGAGGCGGAAGGAGGCCTGCCAGAAGAAGCAGTGTATCCACCTGTCCCACCTCATCGAGTTTTGTGGTCGGCACGGAAAAACCGCTGGACGACATGACAGGGCCACCTTCGACCGAGGTGATCGAGAGCGTATAATAGGCTTCATCCCTCAACACATTGGCCAACTCGAAAGCAGCCTGGACGCCCAGCGCGAGAAACTGGAAACCCGGCGTCAGCACCATGGAAATATGAGGCACCCGTTCCTCCTATCCTGTGTCTTAAAAACGTAGTTTATACGTCATATCGGACAAATGTCATCTGGTCCATAACGTCCGTGTCGAAAGCGATGGCGCTTTCCCCCGAACAAGGAACAGACCAATGACCACAAAGGGAACTGCACTCATCACCGGCGCCTCAACCGGCATCGGCGCGATCTACGCTGACCGTCTAGCCGCGCGCGGTTATGACCTGATCCTTGTAGCCCGAAACGGGGACAAGCTGCAGTCGCTCGCCTCTGAGATATCGAACAAGACGGATCGTGTGGTTGAAGTGCTTGCCGCCGATCTGGGCGATACGGCCGATCTTGCCCGCGTTGAAAAAGTGCTGCGTGAAGACGCCGGCATCACGGCGCTGGTCAACAACGCCGGTATCGGCACCCACACGACGCTGCTGGAAAGCGATGTCGATCGCATGGAAGCCATGATCCGGCTCAACGTGACCGCTTTGATGCGCCTGACATACGCGGCAGTGCCAGGCCTGGTGGCGCGCGGCGGCGGCACGGTGATCAATATCGCTTCGATCGTTGCGGTTGCGCCAGAACTGCTCAACGGCGTTTACGGTGGTACCAAGGCTTTTGTGCAGGCGTTTACCACATCGCTCAATCACGAACTCGCAGACCGTGGCATCCGGGCGCAGGCCGTCTTGCCCGGTGCCACCCGGACCGACTTCTGGGCAATCGGAGGCCTGCCGGTCGAACATCTTCCCGACGAGATCGTCATGCAGGCCGAGGATATGGTCGATGCCGCGTTGGCCGGGCTCGATCAGGGGGAAACCAGCACCATTCCCGCGCTCAGGGATGTCGAGCTATGGCACGCCTATGAGGCGGCACGTCTCGCGCTCGGCCCTCAGCTTTCCGCCACCCGGCCGGCAACGCGTCTGATCGCGGCAGCCTGAAACGTCCGCCCTTTATGGTTTGAGACATTCGGAATCTTCGTCGCAGCGTGTCAATCGGTGAACGGCACGGTGGCCTCCCTTTCCCAGGGGCCACCGAGATATCTCCACAGGTCAAGCCCTACAATCGTGATGTCGTGGGGCGAGAAGCCATCTGTAAGCGTGCGATAAAGCTCGTTTGCCTTCGCTCGCGAAGCCTTGTTTTGAACCGTGATGTGCGGTCGCCACGCCTGCATGTCTTGGGAGCCAAGCCATTGGACGAAATCGCTCCGCAGGGCACCACGAACCGAGTTCAGCGTCGCGCTTTCAATCGTGAACGCGACGCCAGCACCGAGATGACGGACACCGCTGACTTGGGCCGAAATCACGCTGGTACCTTTCGCAATGGATCGTAGGCTCTCGCCAATTACGTCCACATATTCGCCCGGCAGGCGGTAAAACATCGTCAGATGCGCCCGCAGGAAATTCCGGTCCTGCGGGAAATATTGCTGACGAAGCAGATCGAAGGGCATGAGATCGTGCTCTGCGATGCGGGCTGTCAGGATCATCGGATGGCGTGTCTTCAAATTAGCGGATCCGGGCTTGTCGCCCGGGTTTCCGAAGCGATCTCGGTGGCAGTGGCATCCCGTCGCAGCTCCTAGAACTCGATGACCTGGCGTACAGCGCTTCCGTCATGCAGGCGGTCGAAACCTTCGTTGATATCCTCGAGCTTGAGCCTTGCACTGAGCAAACGGTTCACCGGCAGCCGCCCATCACGGTAAAGCGCGATGAAACGCGGAATATCGCGGACGGGCACACAGGTGCCGATATAGCTGCCTTTGAGTGTCCTCTCCTCGGCAACCAGTTGCACGATGTTCACCGGCAGGGTCGCGGACGGCGGCGGCAGGCCTGCGGTCACGGTCGTGCCGCCGCGTTTGGTCATCCTGAAGGCATTTTCGAGAGCGCGAATGGAACCGGCCATCTCGAATGCGTAGTCAGCGCCACCGGAGGTAAGCTGTCGAACCTGTTCGACGGCATCTTCATCGCGGCCGTTCACCACTGCTGTCGCGCCAAGTTCACCGGCAAGCGCCAGCTTTTCCTCTGAGAGATCGACGGCGACGATCTTGCTGGCGCCAGCCGCCCGGGCTCCCAGCACTGCGGCAAGACCGACGCCACCCAGCCCGATGACGACGGCAGTTGAGCCGGCCTTTATCTCGGCCGTATTCACGACTGCGCCCACGCCCGTCAGAACCGCGCAGCCGAAAAGCGCGGCTTCCACAAATGGCAGGTCGCGGTCGATCTTGATAAGTGAATTGCGCGAAACGACGGCATATTCGGCAAAAGCGGATACCCCGAGATGATGATGGACGGCTTGACCGCGATAATTCAGCCTCATCGCGCCGCCGACAAGTGTTCCTGCTGCGTTGGCCGCAGCACCCGGTTCGCAAAGCGCTGGCCGACCTTCCGCACAAGGCAGACAATGCCCGCAGCTCGGCATGAAGACCATTACGACGTGATCACCCGGTTCGAGGTCCCGGACCCCATCCCCAAGGGCCTCGACAACGCCGGCTGCCTCGTGCCCCAGCGCCATCGGCATTGGCCGGGGCCTGTCACCGTTGATGACGGAAAGATCGGAGTGACAAAGGCCGGCGGCGCGGATGCGAACGAGGACTTCGCCGAGGCCGGGCTGCGAAAGTTCGATTTCCTCAATCGCAAGAGGCCTGCTTTCGCGGTAAGGAGGAGACACATTCATCCTCTGCAACACAGCTGCTTTGACCCGCATTATTCCCTCCTTCACCGACTTTCCCCAGAAATACACGATATCCGTCCACCAGTAATGCAAGGAGTGGCATAAACTGTTTTGAATTGGATTGACCAACCCGTCCGGCGTGCAAAAACCGCCGAGGAGCGTCGTCTTGTCCCGTATAGCCAGCGCGGTCTGAACGCGACGGTTTCGACGGCGAAACGCGCTCCGCGCGGCCTTTGCGCGTGGACGCGAAAGCAATGGCCAGATGCTACAGACCTGCTTTGGAGCAAGGCAGTGAACACTCCGCTCGATATCGACGGATACGGCGGTAGAACTGGGTGCGCTCGATCCCGAAATGAGCGCCCGCTCAATCACGAGTTTCGAAGAACAGTGGCAAGATCAGGATTTGCTCTTCACGAAAATCGCGCCGATGGCAGGAAAACCATTCGATACTCTTTGAGACCAAGGAGGACGCCATGAGAGCTGCTGCTTGATCACGGAAACTACGTTGCTGATTTTCGATCGGTGTAAACATACATGGCAACGCCTTCACCACGTGGATCGTGGGATCCAAGAATCGTTTCTTGATCCTGGATGCAGATGACGCCCGCCTGTCCGAAAATCGGCGACAGTGCCGGCAGTGGCAAGACGTCATGCCCAAGCGCAGTCAGTCCCCCGATAATGTTCGCGTCAGGCGACTGCTCGACTTTCAGGCTGTGATGCACGTCGGAAAATGTCTTGCCAAGCAGAAAACGAGGTTGTGCCAAAGCCTGTTCGGGCGTCATGCCGTAGTCGAGCAGGCCTGTGAGCACCAGCGACAATGTCTGCGGCTGGCCATCTGCCCCTTGCGTTCCGTAAAGCAAATAGGGGGATCCATCCTTGAACGCGATGCCCGGGTTGAGGGTATAGAAGGGCCGCTTTCCAGGCTTTATGGCGTTCGGATGGCCGCTTGCAACCGAAAACGCCGCGCCGCGGTTCTGCCAGATGACGCCGGTGTCGCCAACGACCACGCCGCTGCCCCAGTCGAAATATGTGCTCTGAAGCACGCTTGCACAGCGCCCCTGCTCGTCGGTTGCCGCGAAGAAGACCGTGTCACCATGCTGGTAAGCATGAGGCCATTCGAGCGCCCGCTCGTGGTCGATGGCCTGAGCTTTCTTCTCAAGCCGGGTTGGGTCAAGAAAGCCGGGAGAGTTGCCGTCGGCGAAATCCGGGTCGGCGATATGTTCGCGATCGAGGAACGCCTGTTTCACGGCTTCAACCAAAAGATGGTAACGCGCTGCGCTTGATGGCGGTAGTGACGCCAAATCCAGCCGGGACAGAATGCCAAGGATCGCAAGTGTGGAAAGCCCCTGCGTCGGCGGGGGCGGGGCGAAAAGCGTTACGCCGCGATAGTCCTGCGACACGGGTTCCGCATCGCGGGTGCGGGTGAGTTGCAAGTCGACAGCAGTGATCGGCGAGCCCAGCGAAGCCATCGCCTCTCCAAGGCGGCGCGCCAACTCTCCCTCATAAAAGGACCGATAGCCATGCTCGGCGATGTGCCGAAGGGTTCGAGCGAGCGGATGTTGCGTGAAAATGCCCATGCTTGCTGGATGATCAAACGCGGCTGCGAAACCCGGCCATTGGGCTATTTCGGGGCGTCTGAATTCAAGCCAGAAATCTTGTGTGTTGCCCGGCTGGTATCCGTTTTCCGCAAAAGCTATTGCGGGCATCAGAAGATCGGAAAGCTGCTCGCGCCCTTGCCAATGCTGCTGTCCAAACGCCAGGGCATGACCCCAGCTATCTACGGCGCAGGCGGTCGTGATCATGGAAGAGGGCCCGCGGACCGGGATTGCCGTCTGATACTCGGGAAGGACCGCCGCGGCCTGGCCTATTCCCAGAAAGGACCGGCAGAGGCCCTGCTTGTCGGCGACCAGCCATACGGCATCGCCGCCCAGACCGCAAAAATGCGGCATCACCACCGCAAGTGCCGCAGCGATCGCAACGGCCGCCTCGATAGCATTGCCGCCACGTCTTAGTACCGCTGCGCCGGCTTCGCTTGCCAGGGGATGTGGACTGGTGACCATTCCCGGCAGGGCAGCTTCCGGCACAGGTAGCGACATGATATTTCCTCTCTTGACGGACTGGCCGGAAACTTCCGGCCAGGGATGCACATCGTGGCTCGCTCAGTCGATCTTGTAGGCGAGCTTGCGGTCGTCCAAGGACGGCAGGAACTGGCGGGTGAATACCTGGTCGGGCTTTGGCTTGGAAGGCAGCTGATAGCCTTCGGCGACGATATCGATCGAACGCGCAAGACGAGCGTCATCAACGTCGCCGAGGCCGAGCCTTTCGACTTCCGGCGAGATGATCAGGTTCTCGTAGGAGAATTTCATGCGCGCAAGTTCGAGTTCTTCCTTGGCAAGATTGTCGTAGGCCAACACGGCCTCTATGCCTGCCCTGGAATTTTCGGCGATTTCCCTGGTGGCCTTGTTCACCGCGCGTACCAGTCCTTCCACCGCTTTCGGGTTTTCCTTGACGAGTTTCTGCGACACCATCATGCCGTTGGCGTAGAGATCAAGGCCATAATCGCCGAAGGACAGCCAGTTGTAGTCCTTTGCCGGGTCCTGGCGATTATTGATGAGGTTGAACCAGCTGGTGATGTTGAACACGAGGGCGCCATCGATATCGCCCTTTATGAGCATCGGCTCCTGCAGGTTGGGACCCATGTTCTCGATCGCGACCTTGGTCATGTCAACCTTGTTGATCGTACCCAGCACGTTGACGAGGCGGGTTGTAGGTGTGCCCTGCGCACCGCCCAGCTTCTTGCCTTCCAGATCGGCCGGCTTGGTGATGTTGGTTTCCTTCTTGCTGACGATGGCGAAGGGCGGCTTGCTCCAAAGCTGGTAGACCATGACGGGCACGTCGTTCGGCCGCGTGGCGGCATTCTGGATGATGGCATTGATATCGCCGAAGCCGGCATCGTAGACGCCCGACATGATACGCGTGACCGTTGCCGCCGAACCCTCGCCCTGATCGATGGTGACATTGAGGCCCTCGTCCTTGAAGTAGCCCTTCTGCAAGGCGAGCAGGAAGGGGGCGTCCGAGCCTTGCGTCTTCCAGCCGAGGGTGAACTTGATATCCGTGTCAGCCCGGGCGACACCGCCGAGGCAAAGGCTAAGTGCAAGAGTCGAGATCAGTTTCTTCAGCATGTCTGGCTCCATTTGTTTTGAGTAGATGTTCAGGCGGCAGTGAAATTCTGGCCGCGGGCGGCCCAGCCCGTGACGCGTGCCTCGATAAGGGAGAAGGCGACGTAGAGAAGCACACCCAGAAGGGCGAGGATGAAAAGGCCGGCAAAGACCAGCGGCACATCGAAATTAGACGAGGCCGACATCATGACATTGCCGATCCCGCGGTTGGAGGCCACGGTTTCCGACAGGACAGAACCGACGAAGGCGAAGGTGACGGCGATCTTCAGCGAGGCGAAAAAGAAGGGCATCGTGCGCGGCAGTCCGACATTCCAGAGGATGTCGAGCTTGCTTGCGCCCAGCGATTTAAGCACGTCCTCCAGCTCCGGCTCGGTCGTTGCAAGGCCGGTAGCGATGTTGACGACGATCGGGAAGAAGCACATGGCGAGCGCAGTGAGAATTGCCGGCACGGAGCCGGAGCCGAACCACAGAACGAAGATTGGCACAACCGCTACCTTGGGGATCGACGAAAAACCGATCAACAAAGGGTAAGCTGTATCGTAAGCCACGCGCGATACGCCGATTGCAGCCCCAATGGCAACGCCGACCGCCACTCCGAGGACAAAGCCAACCATCGTCGTCCAGAGTGTCTGTATTATATGTGGCACGAGGATCGGAAAGCGCTCGACAAGCGTCTCGAAGACCTGGCTTGGACGAGGCATGACGAGATCGGACACCTGCAAGGCGATACAGAGGATTTCCCAAAGGACGAAGAACGCGAGGATGAGAGCGGCGGCCCAGAAGCGGCGGCGCAATTCGTAGGTCATGGGTCAGGCTCCCTGGATAGCGGTGTCAGACCGGGCATCGATGATGAGTTCGCGCAGGCGCTGGTTGAGCGCGACGAAATCGTGCTCGAAGGTCATTTCGATTGTGCGGGGGCGCCGGAAATCGACGGGGCTATCATCGATAATGCGACCGGGCCGCGCACTCATGACGCAGATGCGGGATGCCAGGAAACCTGCTTCCTTCAGGTCATGGGTGATGAGCAGGACGGTCGGCTTGCGCTTCATCCAGAGCGACTGCATCGTGCCCCATAGTTCTTCGCGGGTAAATTGATCGAGCGCGCCAAAGGGTTCGTCGAGCAGAAGCAGGCTGGGTTCGTGAACGAGCGCTCGGCAGAGATTGGCGCGCTGGAGCATTCCACCGGAGAGCTGCCATGGGTAATGGCTGGCGAACTTGTCCAGGCCGACATCTGCAAGCAAGGCGCGGACCCGGTCGCGGAATTCACCGTTTTTCTTCGCTCGGTATTCGGCACGGAACGGCTTCACGATCTTGAGTGGCAACATCACGTTGCGCTCTATCGTCAGCCAGGGAAGCATGGTCGGGTTCTGGAAGGCCATGCCGATGCGCAGCGCCTTGGCGCCAACTTCTCGCCCGCCAACGATGACCGCGCCCCTGGTCGGCTGCAGCAGGCCGGCGGTAAGCCGCATGATCGTTGACTTGCCGCAGCCGGAGGGGCCGACGAGTGCCACAAATTCCCCGTCGGCAATGCGCAGATTCGTCTCTTGCAGCGCAACGACTGCCTGTTCCTTGCGGCCGAAGGAAACCGCGGCTTGCGAGAGCTCCACGGCGGGAGCGGCGGATGTCGTCAGTTTAGGCACAGTCAGCATTAGGTCACCGTGAAAAGCGTTTCGATAACTGTATGCAATCCACGTGCCAACATACATGCATGTTCAATTGTCTTGTTCTGCATGCGATATCTCCGACGTGTAAAATGAATGCACTAATTGTATGCATGTGTTTTGGGCATTTTTGATTTGCCTTGCATTTAAATGCGGCAGCGCGCCGAGTTGATTTTCCCCGTCGCCTCGCTTATCGATTGGCCGGAGAAGAGGGTTTGCAATGACCGGCAGTAAACGTTCGGTAAGAGGTGAAGGGGATCGCGTCGCAGCGATTTGTACGGCTCTGCGCCGTGCCATCATCGAGCGGGCGCTGCAGCCGGGTGACCGGCTGCCGGAGGATGCGCTCGGTGAGCGGTTCGGTGTCAGTCGCACTATTGCCCGTCACGCGCTCGGCCAGCTTGCGGCCGAAGGTCTCGTTGACCTTCGGCGAAACCGTATCGCCGTGGTCGCTACGCCATCCTTCGAGGATGCACGGGATATTTTTGACATCCGCCTTGATCTGGAAAAGCAGGTGGTGAGACGTCTCGCGGGCAAGTTGACGGACGCGCAGGCCAAGCAGCTGAAGGCAATCGTCGAGGCCGAGCATGAGGCCCGGCACGGGCCTGAAGGCGCTTCGATCCGCCTCGCCACAGACTTCCACGTGCTTCTGGCAGAGATGACCGGCAAGCCTATCCTGATCCGATATGTCACGGAAATCTGTTATCGTGCAGGCCTGTCGCTTGCTGCCTTCGGGCGGCCACACTCTTCCGACTGCGCGGTCAGCGAGCATCTTGACCTGATCGAGGTGATCCGCACCGGGCCGGCGGAGAAGGCTGAGGCGATGATGGTCGAGCATCTCGAGGCGGTTGCCTCGCGGGCGCTGTTGCAAAGCTCTGGCGCCAAGCCACGCGACCTGATGGATATCCTGGCGCCTTATGCAGACTGAAAGGAGCCGGGCTCCTCTGACGTTTGGCGGGCGACGGATGGGTCGAGTATCCATTCGGCGCTGTCGTTCCAGACGTCTGTATCCAGGATCAGGCCGTCACGCACGGTGAATCGGTCGATATATCGGTTGTTGTCGAAAGGGGTGCCGTCCGGCCATTCGCCGTAGAGATAGCCGAGGCTATAGATGATGGTTTCCGTTTCGCCAGGCACGACGTCGTAACGCTCGATACGCTTCTTCACCCATTTATAGCGAGCCGCGTTGAAGTCGGTTGGGCCGCTCGGTGTGTTAAAAAGCCGATTGCCGGTAAAGCGGCAGATGAAGCCCGGGGCGACATAGGTCGCGGCGCGAGCAGGATCGCGCGCCATTGAGGCAGCGAGATAGTCCTTCACCGATTGCAGATCGCGTTCTGTTGTCTCGTTCATGG
This sequence comes from Agrobacterium sp. MS2, assembly GCF_003261015.1. NCBI lineage: Bacteria > Pseudomonadati > Pseudomonadota > Alphaproteobacteria > Hyphomicrobiales > Rhizobiaceae > Agrobacterium > Agrobacterium sp. MS2. The sequence continues at coordinate 125,682 of NZ_QLNF01000056.1, forward strand.
AAATCTCCAAATCTGTTGCGAATGTTTCGTCAAAAGTGCATACATTTATTGTTACGCAAACTACCCATCGAGTTGCAATATGTCATTTCAAGAATCCTTCGATCTTGTGCTGCGCGATGCACGCGTGAAAGGATGCGCCGCGCTGCAGGATATAGGCGTCACCAATGGCCGCATTGCCGCTATCGGTCAGATCGCGGCAGGAGCAGGCCGGAAGGATGAGGCAGTCGGCGGGAGGCTGGTGCTGCCGGGTTTCGTCGATACCCATGTTCATCTCGACAAGTCGTGCCTCTTGTGCCGTTGCAGCGATGCAGGAGGCGGGCTGAAGGGCGCGATTGCCGCGGTTGCCCGTCTGAAGCGGGATTATACGGTCGAGGACGTCTATGCCCGCGGAGCCCGGACGATGGAGATGGCAATTGGCAAGGGTACGATGCACATGCGCACCCATGTGGAGGTTGATCCGCGGGTGGGCTTGCGCAGTTTTGAGGCGATGAAGCGGTTGAGACAGGATTATGCTTTTGCACTCGATCTTTCCATCTGCGTGTTTCCGCAGGAAGGGCTGACCAATGATCCGGGCACGGAGGAATTGCTCGAACAGGCGCTTGTCGAAGGTGCGGACCTTCTCGGCGGCTGCCCCTATACAGACAGCGATCCGTCCGGCCAGATGGAACGGCTTTTCGCCTTGGCCACGCGACATGACGTGGACCTGGATTTCCATCTGGACTTTGACCTCGATCCAAGCTGGGGGCATCTTGAGGAGATTTGCGACCGGACGGAAAAGGCTGGTTGGGGCGGGCGGGTGGCTGTCGGCCACGTGACCAAGCTTGCAACCATGAACGAAGCAATATTTGAACGTCGGGTCGCGCGGTTGTTCCAAGCGGGCGTCGCGGTAACGGCGCTGCCTTCGACCGATCTCTATCTGAACGGCCGGGAAGCCGGTTTTCGCGCCGTGCGAGGCATAGCACCCGTGCATATCCTCAAGGATCGGGGTGTCACGGCATCGATCGCCAGCAACAACATACTCAACCCGTTCACGCCCTTTGGCGACTGTTCACTTCTGCGCATGGCCAATCTCTACGCCAATGTGATGCATCTCGGGCCGGAGGATTTCGCGGCCTGCCTGGATCTCGTCTCGGAGGATGCAGCCCGGCTGATGCGGATCGACGGTTACGGGCTGGTTGTCGGCGCGATGGCCGACATCCTCGTAATGGGAGGCGAAGACGTGACCGAGGTCTTCGGCGGGTTGGGCGAGCCGGTCATGGGTTTCAAGCGGGGGCGCAAGAGTTTTGTCAGGCCAACCGCTACGGTGCTCCGGCCTTGACATTTTTGGAGCACCGCTGCGTCGTTCTGGTTCTCCTCCGACCTGCGGTCCCGGTGGGCCGGTGCCGGCTCCGAACAGGATACTGTCCTGCGAAGCGCTCTGATTCCGCTTTAAGGTTGTTTTCCCGCACGCAATAGCACGAGGCTACGGTCGATCAGAACATATTCGGCGGCTTCGATTTTTCGGTCAGTCGCTTCGGGATCGACTGTCGTGAGGACTTCCACCCATCCTCCGCTTACCTCCGGAAGAGCGAATGGAACGGACCCGTCATGGGGATTGAACAGGATGAGGATATCATCCCAACCTTCTTCCTCATCGTGATCGCGGCGAACACGCAGCCCGATGGTGGTGGCGCCGGGATCATCCCATTGCTCCCGGGTCTGCTCGCTGGCCGCCGGGTTGTACCACGTTATGACCATTCCGTCGCGCCAGTCGTCGCGCCTCAAAATCGAATGTTCATGACGCAGCGAAATCAATCTGCGGGCGAAATCGCGCAGTTGTGCGGCGCTTGCGGGTAGATCCTCCCAATGCACCCAGCTCAGTTCGTTATCCTGGCAGTAGGCATTGTTGTTGCCCATCTGGCTGCGGCCAAACTCGTCGCCAGCCAGAAGCATCGGTGTTCCATGAGAAAGAAAAAGCGTCGCAAGAAAATTTCGCTTCTGACGGTCGCGGAGAGTAATTACTCCCTCGTCATCGGATGGTCCTTCCACGCCAAAATTAAAGCTTCGGTTGTCGCCATGACCGTCCTTGTTATCCTCGCCGTTCGCTTCATTGTGCTTGTCGTTGTATGAAACGAGGTCGTTGAGCGTGAAGCCGTCATGCGCTGTCAGGAAATTTACGCCGGACCAGGGACGACGGCCGCGCAAGTCATAAACATCGCCGGAGCCGAGGATACGGGCCGCGAAATCCCTGGTCGTGCCATCCCTGTTTCTCCAGTAATCCCGCACGGTATCGCGGTACTTGTCGTTCCACTCTGCCCAGCCTGGCGGAAACCCACCGACTTGATAGCCGCCCGGCCCAATGTCCCATGGTTCTCCAACAAGCTTCAGACGTGACAGCACGGGATCCTGCCCGACGGCATCGAAGAATCCGCCGCGCTGGTCGAACCCTTCCGGCTCGCGTCCCAGGATCGTGCCGAGATCAAATCGGAACCCGTCGATCTCCATCTCCTGCGCCCAGTAGCGCAACGAGTCCGTAACCATCTGCAAAACGCGCGGGTGGGAAGTGTTTACCGTGTTTCCGGTGCCGGTGTCGTTGATGTAATAGCGCGGCTCGTCCGGCATTGTGCGGTAATAGGAAAAGTTGTCGATGCCTCTGAAAGAGAGGGTTGGCCCCATCTCATTGCCTTCGGCGGTGTGATTGTAGACGACGTCCAGGATGACCTCGATCCCGGCACCATGAAAAGCGCGAACCATGTCCCGAAAGCCCTGGATGCCCCGCGGACCCATGTAGCGGTTCGCCGGAGCGAAGAAGGCAAGCGTATTATATCCCCAATAGTTTTTCAGACCTTTTTCCAGCAAATGGGCGTCGTCCGGAAACCAGTGTACCGGAAGCAGCTCAATGGAGGTAACCCCCAGACTCTTGACGTAGTCGACGATCTCTTTCTCCCCAAGGCCCTCAAATGTGCCTCGGAGAGCTTCCGGAACAGCGGGGTGAAGCTGCGTGAAACCCTTGACGTGGGTCTCATAAAATATTGTCTTCGACCAGGGGATGTCGGGGCGCTGTTGACCCCTTGGCGCGTCGGACCTGGCGACCACGCGAGCCTTTGGCACAAACGGCGCGCTGTCAGTGTCGTCGAAGGACAAGTCCTTGTCCGGACTGTCTGTCACGTAAGCAAATTGCGGCTGCCCCCACTCTATGTCGCCCACGACTTCGCGCGCATAGGGATCGAGCAGAAGCTTGTTAGGGTTGAACCGGTGCCCGCTTTCGGGTTCGAACGGGCCGTAAACGCGGTAACCGTAAAGTGCGCCTTCTTTCAGGCCCGGTACATAGCCGTGCCAGACCTCGTTGGTGTATTCCGGAAGCTCGAGGCGTTCGATCTCCGCGGTCCCATCGCTCGAAAACAGGCAGAGTTCCACCCGCTCCGCATGGGCGCTGAACAGCGCGAAATTCACGCCATCTCGGTCCACAGTCGCGCCGAGTTGACGGTGGTCACCGGCGAGAATACGGGAGTTTCTGCTGATCATGGATGCCTCTGGAAAACGGGTGGGATCTTGCGGGTGAGTGGAGACGCGGTGTTTTCGTCGCATGAGAAACACAAATGCGTCAGGAACGTTCCCTCCCGTATGGCGACAATCTTGCAGCCAGAGGCATGGGCCATTCGGTTTCGCGAGTGAGTTATCCGATGTCGGCCGGAACAGACAAAGACCGGCGGGCGCTGGTATTATCGCCCCGGAGATGAGCGACTGTTCAGGACGTTGCGCCGCTCCTGAACAGTCTGGCAGTTTTGTGGTGAAATTGAGCTTCTGTTACGTTTGCGGTGACAGGTTTTCCTCCGCTGCGCCGTCCGGGACCGGGGCGTCGACCGGACCGAATTCACTTTCCCACTCGGCACTTGCGGCATGCCACTGCTCTTCGTCCTGACCTTCCGGACGACCGGCCTGCTCCCACAGTTCGTAAGCGCGCTTCGAAATCCATTCCTCGCGATCGGTGCCCATTTCATTCTCCCTTTGAGGTGTGAAGCAATATTGTCCTGCCCCAACCTTCGCCACCAACGAAAGTTCCGGTGGCGCCGCGTGGGCATCAGGCAACCGTCACCATTGTTGTCCGCGAACATGGCGATCTCACTGAGGCGGACGGCGCGCCCGGTATTTTGGGAACAGGGCGAGCCCGGAACGGCGGAAGCAGCCGGAGCGTGGGAGGATGATCCCAAGCGGGCAGAGCGTGAACGACGCGGCGGCTCAGTCCGGATTTAGATCGCGTTGCAGGCCTTGTGTCGGATGATTTCTGGACGGCGGATGCCGAGGGCTCGCTTCACGAAACTTCGAGCGTCCTGACGAAGTCGGCAGTCTGGTGCGCGTGAACACGCGTGAAGCGGATCAACTCATCGAAGTGCCGCTGCATCTTTCGGATGGATTCAGCATTGTTCAGCACGAGATACATGCCGCCGACGAAAATCGCAGCGCGTTGCGATCCGAAAATCGTATAGGGCACGGAAAACCGTTCTTTCTCATTAAACAGGAACAATCTGAACGACGGATAGAGTTCATTGATCAGGTTTGACATGTACTGAAGCTGCTCGGCACGTATCTCCCTTTTCAGTCCCCGCCACATGCCGCTCCCCTGGGCAAAGGCCTCAAGTGTCTCGCGTGGCATACACACTTCCATGTCCGTGCCGGGTTGACGATTGTAATCGAGCCTGAATGCCGTTTCGCTTGCTTGCGCCTTGACGCTTTGATGCGCGGATCTCGCCTCGAAGGCGATGATCTGTGGCGTGCGGAGCAGGTCGGGAATGCGGGCCGGCACGTAGCGTATCTTGGAGCCCGCGGCCTCTGCATGCCACTTCATCAGGAGGGTGTCGGTGTAGTCTTCGCCACCTTCCTCTATCTCGAAGCTCGGGCGCAGTTCGCCCATCAGCCCCGGATCGTGCGAAATGCCAAGCAGCCAGTCCAGTGAAACGGAATGACGTTCGGCAATATTCAGAAGCGTTTCAACGCGCGGCAGCCGCGCCGAATCGCTTGATAGAAGTTGCGAGAGAGCCGATCGGTCGATCCCGATCTCGGCTGCAAAGGCCGAATGACTTAATCCGGAGCGGGAAACCAGCTCCGTCAGCCTGATGCGAAACAGGTTGGAAAGCGCGCGCTTGTCCACTTTTCACCTCGTTGTTTACAATTATCACCATATTCTACTTTTTGTGATCAAAATCAACGGTTGGTAACCATAATCCTGTTGTGTACCGCGCCCTGGGGTGTAAATCTCTCATTACATTCTAATCGAGGGATATTATGAGTGACATTGCCAGTGAATCCAACGCAGTAAGCCGGCCTCGCCCGAAGTCGCTCAGGATCGAGTGGCCGACGATAGGATTGCTGATCGTCTGTTATGGTCTCTGGGCCGGCGCTGGTTACGCCCTCTATCCGCTTTATCCGTTTGCAGCGCTTGTCTTGATGGGCATCGCTGTCGCGTTGCATTCATCACTTCAGCACGAGGTGCTGCATGGGCATCCGACCCGCAACGCAAGGCTCAATGAAGCGCTGGTGTTTGCCCCGCTCGGGATTTTCTATCCCTACCGCAGCTACAAGCGGACACATCTGCAGCACCATGCGGATGAGCGGCTGACGGACCCGTTCGATGACCCGGAAAGCTATTACCGCGCCATGGGCGACTGGGAGACTTTGCCTGGATTTTTAAAGACATTGCTCGGATGGAACAACACGCTGATTGGACGCCTTCTGATCGGTCCGCCGCTGATGGTCGTCGGATTCACGATATCGGAGTGGCGAAAGATCGCCAAAGGTGACCGGCGGGTCATCTATGCCTGGGTTCTGCATATGGCTGGTCTCATTCCCACGTTGCTGGTCATATCCCTGCTGTTCGGTATTCCGCTCTGGCAATATATCGGTGTCGCTGCCTATCTCGGCATTTCCATCATCGCCATCCGCTCCTATTGTGAGCACCAGTGGGCCGAGCGGCCGGACGGGCGAACGATCATCGTCGAGAACTCCGTTCTGGCCCCCCTGTTTCTCTACAACAACCTGCATTTCGTGCATCACAAGCTGCCGACTGCAGCGTGGTATAAGCTGCCATCGCTTTATAAGGCCAGACGCGCCGAATGGCAGACGATGAACGAGGGCTATGTTTTTGCCAATTACTTCGAGGTTTTCCGCGCTTTTGCCTTCCGTGCGAAAGAGCCGGTAGTGCATCCCGTATTGGGACGGCCCGAATTGGTTCCCGCAACAACGGCCGTGGCCTATGTGCCAACTGATTTCGTAGCCTACGTGATGCCCGATAATTCCTTGAGATCGGACGCCTCAACGTGACCTTGATAGCGGCGCTGCCGATGTATGACTGGCCGGAATTGCGTGCTGAGACCGATGCCGTGTGGGCGGGAATGCGCGTAAGATTTCTTGCGCAAGGTATCGGTGCTCCCGAGCGTCTTGTCCGGAGCAACGCAGATATGCCGCCTGTTCCCGGTGGCATTCGTGATGAGGCAGGATCCGTCATCGCTCCGGATCCTGCCACGCTTGATCCTTTCTCCCTCGATCTCGCAGTCTTGTGGCGCCATCCAAACCTTCTCGTTTCCCAGACATGCTGGGGTCCTATGGAGCTTGGCCTCGAAGATCACGTCGAGGTCGTCGGTCAGGGCAATTATGACGGGATCACAGGCGGCGCGGGTTCATTTTACTCAAGTGCCCTCATCGCCCGCATTGGTGAAGGCGGCGACGACGTCGCCCCGTCCGAGGAAGGCGAGGCAATTCTGCCGCTCGGATTTTTCAGTCAGAAAAGGCTGGCGTTTAATGAGCGCCGGTCCCTGTCCGGTTATCTCAGCCTCAAACGCGATTTACAGGCGGCCGGTCAAGGCCTCGCTATGTTGCGGGAACTGGTTGAGACTGGCTCGCACCGCGCTTCGGTGATTGCCGTTGCCCGCGGTGATGCCGATATTGCCGCGATTGATTGCAAATCCTGGATGATTGCCCAACGATATGAGCCGGCAGCAGCAGGCCTTCACGTTGTCGGCTGGACCGCGCGGCGCAGAGGCCTGCCCTTCATCCGCGCTAAGGGTATGGATATTAAACTCGCGATGTGACGGAGAAGCTGGAGACAGTGTGGCCGTCAATCGGTTTTGCATGTGCCTGTAGCGCCGCCTGATATCAGTTTGGCGGCGTGTTTTGCGACATAAGGGATCGGATAGCCTCGATGTCCGCCGAAGGCGGCCGGTCATCCGAGTAAGGGGCGACATGGGTGCGGAGCAGGCCGTAGAGCGCGTCGGTACCGGGCGCCCTTGCCGCAACGGATTGAATGAAATCATGCGCCTGTGTCGCCGCCATCCATTCTATCGACAGGATATATTCGGCATTTTCGATAATTGCGAGGAGCTTGTTGGCGGCGGCGGTTGGATGGGCCAGGAAGTCTTCTTGCAGAGCGGAGGTCAGCCCGCCATCGGTGGAAGCGGGCGCCGCAAGGCGCCGGTTTTCGTTGGACAGCGCAGCTGCGGTATATTGCGCGATCATGAAACCGGAATGGCTGCCGGGATCGGAAGCGAGAAATGGAGGAAGCCCGCTCACCAGAGGGTTGACGAGCCTGTCAATCCGCCGTTCGCTCATCGCCGCGATCTGGGAGAGTGCGATGGCAAGACTATCGGCTGCCTGTCCAAGGGCCGGGGCCACCGCGTGAGCCTGCGACCATACGATGGGCTCTTCCGGTGACCCGGCGAGCGCCGGATTGTCTGTCACGGAGGCCAGTTCTCGGTCGATGATGGTCGCGCAGCTATCGAACACATCGCGTGCCGCGCCATGCGCGTGGGGAATGGCGCGCAGGCTGAGGGCATCCTGTGTACGCTTGCCAAGCGACGCTTCGATGAGACCGCTGCCTTCAAGACGCGTCCCGAGGGCTTTTCCCACCGTTGCCATGCCCGGTGAGGAGCGTAGCGAGAGCACGGCTTCTTCGAAGGCCGACATCTGGCAACCGACCGCTTCCAGAGTCAGCGCGGCAATAGCATCCGCCCAATCAAGCAGCCGTGCTGCGCGTGCCAGAGCGACACTGGAGAGGCCCGTCGCACATGACGTGCCATTGACAAGGCTCAAACCTTCCTTGGCGCCAAGAACGAGCGGTTGAAGGCCCATTTCCGCCAAAGCGTCCCGACCGCTGAATGATTTGCCACCGAGCTTTGCCCTGCCTTCGCCAATCAACACGAGCGCAATATGGGCATTATGTATCAAATATCCGGCTGACCCTCTTGAGGGCACATCAGGGATACAGTCGCATTCCAGGAACCTCGTCAGATGGGCAACGATCTCCCTGCGGACACCGGAGTAACCATGGGCGAAGTTGGCTATTTGTGAGGCAATGATTGCGCGTACCTCGTGACGGCCAAGCAATGGGCCGACGCCGCAGGCGTGACTGAGAACGATACTGCGGGAAAGCTTTCCCTGGGCAGCGCGATCGACCACCGTGTCAGCCAGAGCGCCAACACCGGTGTTGACGCCATAGGCACGGATACCGTTTTCAACGATGCCGTCGACAATTCGGCTTGCCCTTTCGATCCGCCGGTAGGCTTCGTCCGAAAGGACGAGATGATCGCCTTGGCTCACAAGGGCGACATCGTGCCAGCTCAGGGCCTTGTCCAGCATGACCGTCATGAGGTTCTCCTCGGGGAACGCCGTCTAGACGGAAGACGACGACATTGTGTTGCCATTGACTGATCCGGTTTGTACGCCTGCCTGTGTATCAGGTGCTGTACAGGCGGTAGCGGCTTCCGGGATAGAGCAGGCGCACCGACGAGATGACGCCAACGTCAGACCATGTCCGGCGTCGCACCAGAAGGCAGGGCTCTGCTTTGGAGATCGCCAAAAGCTTGCATTCCCACGGCTGCGCCGTAACGGCCTCGATATGTTGTTCAGCCCTGATGATCGGTGCCACGGCGGTGAGATAGCCGTTCGGCGTTCTGGCGCTGAAGTCCTGATTGACGTAATCCGGGACGATCCCGTGGTTTACGAAACGATCTTCGATCTGCATCGGGACGGAATCTTCCGCGTGGACGATAATCGAATGAGCAACCGTCGCGCCCACATCGACAGAGAGCGCTTCGGCGAGTTCGGCATCGCATGTCTCCGTGCGAAGCAGAACGATCTTTGCCGTGTGAATGCCGCCATTCTGGTTGATCTCGTCGGCAATATTGGGAACACTTTGGAATTGGGACGTTCGCTTTTTACTTGCAACGAACGAGCCTTTGCCTCGGACACGGACCAGAAATCCTTCGTCCGCCAGTTCGCGCAGCGCCCGGTTGGCGGTCATGCGGCTGACACCGAGCATGTCCACCAGTTCATTCTCTGATGGTACACGCTGGCCGATCGACCATTCGCCCGTTTCGACGCGGCTGCGAACGTAGTCCTTGAGTTTGACGTAGAGCGGCGGGGAAATTGCCGCTTCATCCTGCCGATTTTCGACCTGTTTCTTTACCGTGTGCATGGGTTCCAAGTCGCTTGGTCGTCACAGCCCGAAATCTCGGCGTCTGACATAGGGAAATGCATGTATGCGGGTATGGGTGTGCCATACCCGCAAATGATGATCAGTTCAACTTGTGGGCCGTGAGCCACTCTTCGGCGACGACGTCGAAGCTGTCATGATTGGCCAGTCGACCGTTCATGACGATGAGATCCTTGGTGGTCAAGGCTGCGGATACGGCGTTGAGCGTCGTTGTTACGACATCGCTGACTTTTGGCGTCGCGATAACCGGGACGATGTTCTGTGCCGGGAAGAGGTTCTTCACATCTTCAAGAATGATGAGATCATTGGCGGCAATGGCGGGATCCGTCGAGAAAAGGTTTGCCGCCTGTACCTGATCGTTCACCAGCGCAGACAGCGTCAAGGGACCGCCGACATCGAGCGACTTGAAGGACTTGAACTCCAGGCCGTAAATGTCCTTGAGGCCGATGATGCCTTCTTTACGGGTTTTCCATTCCGGCGGACCGCCGAGCACCAATTCTGAGGCGACCGGTGCCAGATCGGCAATTGTCTTCAGCTTGTATTTCTCGGCGGTTGCGCGTGTCACGGCGACGCCGTCCGAGTCCTGTGCTTCAGAGGGCGTCAGCATCGACACGCCCTTTGGCAGAGCGGCCTTGAGCGCAGCCGCCACGTCCGCCGGTGCATGCGCCGTGGCGTTTTTGTCGAGATAGCTCAGCGTCGCACCCGCATATTCGGGCAGGAGATCGATCGAGCCGTCGAGCAGGGCGGGGATGTAGACCTCACGGCTGCCGATGCTGAGTTTCGTCTCCACCTTGATGCCCTTTGCAGCAAGCGCCTTGGCGTAGATGGTCGCCAGAAGCTGGCTTTCGGGGAAGTCGGCAGAGCCGACGATGATGGTCGAGGTGTCCGTTCGCGCCGCCGGAGCCGCGCCCAGCGGGTCGGTCTGGCCGAACGATGTGGTCGCCGAAAGCGCCATAAAGGCCAATGCGCCAGCGGCTTTTAAAATCCTGAATGCCATGCAGCTGCTCCTCTTGTTTTTTACTGGGTGAAAATGCGTCGGTCTTTCGGGCATGTCGCGCCTAATGGCGGCGCGTCAGTCCGGGTGAGATCGTCAGCTTCGAGATGATGCCTATCGTCAGGTCGACGGCCAGCGCCAGAGCGCCAACAAGCACGGCGCCCGCTGCCATCTGATAATAGTCGTTTTGCGCCCGCCCATCGATGATCAAGCGGCCCAGTCCGCCGAGTGACACGTAAGCGGCGATCGTTGCGGTTGAAATGATTTGCAATGTCGCGCTGCGCAGACCGGAAAAGATCAGCGGCAGTGCGCATGGCAGTTCCACGTCGAAGAGAATGTCGAGCGGGCGTTTGCCCATGCCGCGCGCCGCATCGACCGCGGCCGGATCAACCGCCGCAACGCCGGCATATGTGCCATTCATGATGGGCGGCACCGCCAGAAGCACCAGAACGACGATGCTGGGGAGAATAAAGGCCATGTCTGACGAAAAGACGGGTCCGAACAGGATTACCAGCAGAACGATCAGGCCAAGGCTCGGAAGTGCACGTAAGGCATTGGCGAGACCGGCGATCAGGAAAACGCCACGGCCGGTGTGTCCGACATAGAGGCCGACCGGCAGGCCGATCAGGCACGCAAAAAAGAGGGCGATGGAACTATACACCAGGTGCTGCACAATAAGCGCGAAGACACCGTCATTGCCGGTCCAGTGTGCCGGGTTTGAAAACCAGTCGATCATCTTTCAGCACCTCCAGCCTGCCACGGTGTGAGACGACGCGCGATGAAAAGCACAATGCCATCCAGAAGGACCGCCAGAACAATACACAGGATAATGCCTGCAATGATCGGTGTCAGAAAGCGCAGTTGCAGTCCCTGTGTGAAAAGCAGGCCGAGCTGGGGTGTCCCCACGAGCGCCGCGACCGAGACGATGCTGACATTCGAAACCACGGCTACGCGCAGGCCCGCTGCAATCACGGGAACGGCGAGGGGAAGTTCGACGAAGAGCAGACGGTGCATGGGGCGATACCCCATGGCATTTGCGGCCTGGACAACATCCGGCGACACCGACTCCAGTCCGTCGCTGACGGTTCGCACCAGAAGAGCCAGCGCATAGATCGTCAGTGCGACGACGACGTTCAGAGGATCGAGGATGCGTGTACCCAACACGAGCGGCAGAAGGACGAACAGCGCCAGCGAAGGAATGGTGTAAAGCAGCCCGGCTGCGCCGAGCATTGCGGAGCGAAAAAGACCTGCCCGCTGCGCGAGCCATCCGAGGGGCAGCGCCAGGATGAGTCCGATCACAACGGGGATGACGGAAAGCCATACGTGCCAGGCGAACAGTTCGGCGATGCGGCCGGATTCGCGGTATAACCAGTCGAACCTCATGACCTCGTCCCCTGACGGCCGTTGCGCGCGGCCTCAATCGCGGCCACAACATCAGGCAAGGTCACAGTGCCAACGAGTTCGCCGGACGGCCTCACAATCACGCCCCGGCCTGAAGGTGAACTGAGCGCCGCGTCGAGGACTTGGCGCAGGCTGCTTCCCTCGACAGCAAGGGTCCCGCTGAGATTAAGGTCGCCTTCGCGCACGGTATTTCCGGTGCTTTCAACGTCCACCCAGCCGAGCGGACGATTTGCGGCGTCGGTTATCAGGACCCAACGGTCTGTGGCAATCTGACGGAGTGACTCGGGACTGGTGCCGAGGGGCGCCGTCGGCTCCTTGCCGAGAGAAATGCCTTCCTTGAACTCGGCGAAACCGAGGATCCGGTAGCCGCGATCGCGGCCGATGAAGTCTGCGACGAATTCATCCGCCGGCCGCGCAAGCAACTCCTGTGGCGTGGCAATTTGCGCCAACGTACCGCCGGTGCGCAGCACCGCCACCTGGTCCCCAAGTGGCCCGTTGGCTGGAACGGCGCGGCTTTGAAATTGCTCTTCATCTGCATGGTTCCGAAGCCGCTGCCGCATTAGCTCTTCTCTCGCACTCGGGTTTGCGTCCCGCGAGCTCTCTGGCTAGCCTGTACGGCGCTCCCGCCCGGGGGGGCGAGTGGCGCGAAGTGAACGGTGAAAACTTGGCGTTGCAAGGCACCCCCCACCTTCCGTTAGTGTGGAAATGATCCGTGGAAGCGAGGGGTGATGGTCGAATACAATCCGGGCGCGTCTTCGATATCGTTTCAGGTTTGCGTTATTGGGGCGGGGCCGGTCGGGCTCGCGCTTGCCTTTGCACTCGAAAGACAGGGCGTAAGTGTTCTGCTGGTGGAGGCAGGCCGAAGTGGTCATGATGGACGGCTTGCCAGCATTACAAACCACCACCATGCGCCTCTGGCTTCTTCGACAGCAGGAGGGCTCGGAGGAACCACGTCACTGTGGGGCGGGCGTTGTGTGCCGTTCGATGACATTGATTTTCTCGAGCGTGCGCATGTTCCCAATTCCGGGTGGCCGATCGGTCATGGGAGTATAAGCCGCTATTATGCCGATGCCCTGCACTTTCTGAATGTCAGGGCTTCGGCTCTGTCGCCGGGCGTCGGTGCTTCACCGGCAGGAGATGTCCATCTTGACTCTATCGAGTGGTGGAGCAGCCAGCCGGACCTTGGCGTGACATGCCGGGAGCGAATTGAAAAATCCCGTTTGATACATTTTCTTTCGGATACATCCGCAACGACAATCGATGTCGACGCCACGGGGGCGGTTACGGATGTCCGGCTCAGCAACGGGCATGGCGACATGCGTGTTCCGGTAACGACGCTTGTGCTGGCCTGCGGCGGCGTGGGCAATGTCCGCTTGCTTCACGAACTACGCAAGAAACAGCCCGAGCGTATTTCTCCGACGCTCGGGCATTATTATCAAGGCCATCTTACCGGTTATATTGCCGTGATCGAGCTTGAGAATGACGCCACGGTGGAACAGCTGTCTTTTCAAAGAGCGCCTTCCGGCGGAATTTTCCGTCGAAGGTTCCAGCTTTCCGGGCATGTTCAGCAGCGTCTAGGTCTGCTCAATTCCGTCTTCTGGCTTGATACTATCTCCATATCGAACGCGATTCACCATTCTGCCGGTCTTTCCGCCCTCTTTCTCGCCCTGCAATTAACCGGACTTTACGGTCTTCTGGCCAAGGGTAAGGCCGCAGGGTCCCGCCTGACCACAGGCGTTCGTTATCGCGAGCATTTCCGGAATCTGGTCCCTACATTGTCGGCTTTTCGCGATCTGCAGGCCACAGTCGGCCAGCTCCTCCGCCGCCGCGATCGCAATAAACCGCTCGTGAATCCGGCACGGCGCTATCTCCTGCGTTATCACGCAGAGCAGATACCTGATCACGCCAGCACGGTTCTGCCGCCTCCCGCCGGCGTGGAGGATCGGCCCGCCGCTGTTGCCATAGACTATCGGGTCAGCGAGGAAGATCTGGAGTCGATCGAAAAATCCCATGCTTTTCTGGATCAGTGGCTGCGGGAAAATGGGGTAGGGAAGCTCGACTTTCTACACCCCTCTTCGGAGCGGCGGCAGGCTCTTCGTGTTCAGGCCTATGACGGGTTCCATCAGATCGGCTTGACCCGGATGGCCGCAACAGCCGATGCGGGCGTGGTGGATAGTGACTGCAAGGTCCACGGTATCGCCAATCTCTATGTCGCCGGGAGCTGCGTGTTCCCGACGGGCGGGCACGCCAATCCCACCTTGCCGGCCGTGGCGCTTGCCATGCGGCTTGCCGACCATCTGGGCCAAAAGCTCAAGGGCCACGAGCCAGCGTTCCACGCCGGTCCGTGAAATACGTCCTCACGAAATGTTAAATCTCGGAACTCCTTTCGGGCCGCGCAGTTCGACTGGTGCGGGCCATGAGGCGCGCGAGTGATAAATCACCAACATGAGGAGACATACCATGGCAAATCAGGGTGGTACGCACGAACAGCACGTGAAAGCAGGCCAGCAGAGCCATAAAGGCAGCGATAAGCGTTCGCAGTCTGCATCGGCCTCCGGCGGCGGTGACAACGGCAAAACCCGCGGCGGCACGCATGAGCAGCATGTAAAGGCCGGCCAGCAGAGCCATAAAAACTCCTAGTGACTACCGATAGCCGAAAGATCCCCGCGCGCGCCGCGGGGATTTCTTTGTTTATTTTGTGAAAGACAGGAAAGCTCCATGACCGGTTACCCGCAGCCCCCTTTTCCAGAACAGCAACAGAAAATCCCAGGCCGTACCAATGAGATGTCACCTGTTCCTGATCACGGTGAAAAGACCTATGTAGGGTCTGGCCGACTGGAGGGAAAAAAGGCGATCATTACCGGTGGCGATAGCGGTATCGGGCGGGCAGTCGCCATCGCTTATGCGCGCGAGGGCGCCGATATATTGATAGCGTATCTCGACGAACACGATGACGCTGAAGAAACGAGGCGTCTGGTAGAGGAAGCCGGACGCAGGGCGGTTCTGGTGGCGGGCGACATCCAGTCATCCTCCCATTGCCGCCAGATTGTCGAAAAGGCCCGTACGGAACTGGGCGGCATCGACATCCTCGTCAACAACGCGGCCCATCAGAACACCTTCACCGAAATAGAAGACATCAGTGACGACGAGTGGGAGATGACTTTTGCCGTCAATATCCACGCAATGTTCTATCTGACGAAGGCAGCCGTTCCACACATGAAGGCCGGGGCGGCAATCATCAACACCGCCTCCGTCAATTCCGACAGTCCCAATCCGACTCTCCTTGCTTATGCGACCACGAAGGGCGCGATCCAGAATTTTACGGCTGGCCTGGCGCAGCTGCTGGCGGAAAAAGGCATCCGGGCGAATGCGGTCGCGCCCGGTCCGATCTGGACACCCCTCATACCGTCCACCATGCCCGCGGAAAAAGTAGCCGAGTTTGGCAAGCAGGTGCCGATGAAGCGCCCGGGCCAGCCGGCCGAGTTGGCGACAACCTATGTCATGCTGGCTGAGCCTCTGTCGAGCTATGTGTCCGGCGCAACCATAGCCGTGACCGGCGGCAAGCCGATCATCTGAACCCGGTGGGCAAGCCGTGTGGAGGGGCGCGTGCCTGGGTGACGGGTCTGCTGCCTTGGGGCTCGCTTCGGCCGCGGCGATGACCCCGACAGCGTCGTATCGTGGAGCCGAATACGACTCTCTTGGAAAATGAGCATCCCGACGGCAATCGGCGGGGTGCGACAGGAGCGAGGAACGGACAATGACCACAGCAGCCGATATTCTGGTGGAGACATTGATCGAATGGAACGTCGATACCGTCTTCGGTCTTCCGGGCGATGGTATCAATGGCGTGATGGAAGCGCTGCGCAAGCGTCAGGACGCCGTAAGGTTTATCCAGACCCGGCATGAGCAGTCTGCGGCCTTCATAGCGACGGCCTACGCCAAATGGACGGGAAAGCTGGGGGTCTGTCTCGCGACCTCGGGACCCGGCGGCACCAATCTGCTGACAGGCCTCTATGATGCCAAACTCGATCAGGTTCCTGTCCTTGCGATCACCGGGATGCAATATCATGACCTAGTCGAAACCTTCACGCAGCAGGATGTTGACCTGACACGGGTCTTTGAAGATGTCAGCGTCTACAATACTGTTGTCAGCGACGCGGCACATATGGAAAATGTCGCCAGCCTTGCCTGCCGGACCGCTCTCGCCCGCCGCGGTGTGGCGCATCTTTCGGTCGCCAACGACACGCAGGAAAAGCCGGCAGAAGAGGAAGGCCGATCCCGGCGAAACCTGCCGAGGCACGTTCCGAATGAATGGTTCTCTTACCGCCACGAACCCGCTGACAATCTTGTCCGAGAGGCCGCCGGCTTGCTCAACGACGGAAAAAGGGTGGCTATCCTGGCCGGGCGCGGTGCTATCGAAGCGCGCGACCAGCTGAAGCAAAGCGCGGAACTGCTGGGCGCACCGGTGGCGAAGGCGCTTCTCGGCAAGGCGGCCTTGGATGATGACGACCCATACACCACCGGCGGTATCGGTATCCTGGGCACTGCACCATCCCAGGAAATCATGAAAAACTGCGACACGTTGCTGATTGTCGGATCGACTTTTCCCTATATCGAATTTTACCCTGATCCCCGGGCAGTCAAGGCAGTCCAGATCGATCTCGACCCGCAACGCATTGGGCTTCGTCATCCGGTGCAGTGTGGCCTTGTGGGCGATGCGGGCGACATATTGCGCCGCCTGAACGCCATGCTGGACAAAAAGGGCGACCGGTCTTTTCTTGAAGCCGCACAGGACCAGATGCGCGGGTGGCGTGAGCAGATGGCGCTTCTCACCTCGGACCGCTCGCACCCATTGAAGCCGCAGCCGGTGGCTCATGCCTTCGGGCGACGCATGGGTTCGGACGCAATGCTCGTGACCGACTCAGGCCAGAATACCGAGTTGGCGGCGCGCCACATCGATCTTAGGACCACAAATGCCTTTTCCGTTTCAGGTGCACTCGCCTCGATGGCCTCCGGTTTGCCCTATGCAATTGCCGCAGGACTGGCGTGTCCCGGCCGGCATGTGCATGCGGTTGTGGGCGATGGCGGCCTTGCAATGCAACTGGGCGAATTTTCCACCGCCGTGCGGCATCGCCTGCCGCTCAGGATCCTGGTCATATGCAATGGAATGTTGAACCAGATCGCCTGGGAGCAGATGATGTTCCTCGGCCACCCGCAATTCGCCTGCGAACTCGCGCCGATCGACTTTGCCGCGGCGGCAGATGCAATGGGGGGAAGAGGTTTCACGATCTCCACATTTGATGAGATCGAGCGGGTTCTTGACGAGGCGTTCGCAGTGGAGGGACCGGTCATTATCCAGGCCAATGTCGATAGATACGAACCGATGATGCCACCGAAAATGCCGAAGGATTACGCAGCAAACTTCAAGAAGGCTCTACCGGAAACCTCTGGCCATCAGCGGATCGAAGAAAACATCGCGCGCGAACCGCTGCTGACGATGATGCGGGGCGGAGAGAACGCTGAAACCGAGGGGGACTGATCGGTGCCGGTTGGGAAGGGAGGTGACCGCCCGTGGCTGATTGTTCAGCCACGCAGGCCTCCTGAACGGTTTCCCCGGCATTCATGTTGCACGCATCGGATGTCATGACGTCATGGACGTCATCAGCGCCTCTGGTTGGCGAACACACGATCGGTTTACGGTTCAATGCTGTGCATGCTGTTCATTGCGCTTGCGGGTGGCCGCAGCTTTCTTGGCGGAGGCGGACCGTTCGGTCTTGGGTCTCGCAGCCGCGGCCTCGCCGCCCTTGCGGCCACCCTTTTTCGATGGCGCGTGGTTTTCCGCGTGTCCGCGGCCGGCGCCGGATTTCTTGCCACCGCCGCTCTCCTTGTTCACCGTGGCCCAGGCCCTGCGTTCGGCCTCTTTTTCGGGTACGCCACGATCCTCATATCCTTCTTCGATATGTTCGGCCTTGCGCTTCTGCTTGTCCGTATAGGACGATTTGTCGCCGCGGGGCATCGCGTTTCTCCTGTTGTTGAACCGCCCCTAACTCGCCTCGCCAGATGATGTTCCCGCCGGCTGAGGTTCGCGCTTTTCTCTCAGGGGTATCAATTGCTGCCCCTGGGATGCGCATGAAGTCAAAAAACGCCTTTCAGGGAACAATTGCCGCAGTGCCCGGTTCGAGGGCGGCCCGTCCGATGGGCTGTGTGGCCAAGCGCTCCGAAACTGCCCCTGGCTTGGTCACCGTGGACGACCTCCCCAACTGGCCTCCTCCAAGATGCTTTTGGGGAGGTCTCTTTTTGAGATATCGCAGTTTCAACCTGTGTTGCCTGCCAGCCCGGGATTCGACCTCGCACACGACCATGTCCTATTTGCCCGCCGCCTTGATGATTTCGGGAGAGACGCCGTATTTCTGCTTCGTGTGACGGTGGTAGGCAAGGAATTCGCTGGCGGGAAGCGCTTTCGCAAACAGCCATCCTTGACCGAAATCCACACCCTGACCTTCCAGATAGTCCCGCTGGTCTTCCGCCTCGATACCTTCTGCCACGGTGAACAGGCCAAGCGCTTTCGCCATGCCGATGATGTGTGATGTGACCGAACTCGTTGCGGTATCTTTGCCCACCGTGTCGACAAAGGATTTGTCTATCTTCAACGCGTCCAGGGGAAGGCCCTGCAAATATTGAAGGCTGGAGTAGCCGGTTCCGAAATCGTCGATCGCCACCGAATGGCCGCGCTGGCGCGCCTCGGCAAGGGTGACCTTTGCCGCGTTGATGTCGATGAAGCCACGCTCGGTGGCCTCAAGCCAGATCTGCTCGGGCCGGATGTCTGTATGCTGAAGCTTGCTGGCGATGACCGCGAGAACACGCCCAGACTTGATGTCGTCCGCGCAGAGATTAATGGCGATGTGCAGGGTTCGGTCCTCGACAAGCACCTTGCGAAGATCGGCGATGACGGCGTCGATGACCTGATCGGTGATCGGCATGATCAGGCCGCTTTCTTCCGCCAGGGGGATAAACAGGTCGGGGCGGACAAGCGTACCGTCCGGCCGCCTCCATCGCACCAGCGCTTCCGCCCCAACGCAGATGCCCGTCTTCAATTCCACGATGGGCTGGTAATGAACGATGAATTCCCGTTTGCGAACGGCTATCTCGAGCTCCGCGAGTGGCGACAGGCGCTTCTTCGACAACCATGCCACGATGCCGACCACAAAGGCCGCGACAATTGCCCCGGCGGGAAGAAACAAGAGCCGTTCACGCCGCACCTGCTCTGCGACGTTGGAACGTGGCTCCATCGCAATCGCCACCAGATCGTCATGGCGGCTGACAGCATAGATGGTGTCTTCCGTCATGCCCTTTTCGGGCTTGCCGAGCGGTGCCGGCACCAGGGCGCGGTCAGGTGCATTCAGTTCATTTATCAAAATGCCCCGGTCGTTCGTAAGAGCGAGGGACATGCTGTCGTCCATGAGGATGTCGACAAAACGCGAGGGTTTGACAAGTGCGCCGTGCGCGCCGTGGTGAAGGGCGATCATCCGTGTGCCGCGACTGGCGCTTGGCTCCACGCGAATAGCCACCTCTAATCCCTGACCGGTCGTAAAATCGATCGGCGATTGGCGTATCGTTTCCTGGGTGGCTCCCCAGGAGGTGCATTTTAGAATGCCGTTTTCGAAATATCCGATTTCTTCCACTGACGGTTCATTTATCGTCAGTCTGCGCATCAGTTCTATGTGGTCGTTGGAACAGGGATGCAAGCGGGCAGCTTCCACCTCATCGAGCGCATTCTCTGCGTCCCTGAACGTGTCCGACGCCCGTTGAATAGCCTGATCGGCAAGCGTCTTCAAAATGTCCTGATCCTTCCTGACCGCGATGATCCATGATGCGTAGGCCATGGTGGCGATCGGTATCATCGCGCCGAGAAGCCCCAGAATTATTCCAGTCGTGATGACGCGGTTTCGTCTTGTTTCCATCACCGGTCCCTCGGCATGTGCAATGCTGGCCCCATAGCCATCAACCCCATGAGATATTTCTGCCGCAGATGGTCGCCTGCCGATGTGCACCCGGAAGGGGCGTCCGAAGGTTTGACCAAATGGCTGCCCTGATCGCTGGATACACGTTTTCGTTGAGCAGGTCTTGATCCGATCTGATCCCTCGACGCAATTCCAAGCTCTGTCGGAATTATCTCAACGATCCGGTCTGCCGTTACGCCGGATTCTTACGGGTGGTTTCTCGGGCTTTGTTAAGGGTCGCTGTTCATCTGAGGTTCATGTGCAGGAGGCGAATTTGTCTCCGGTCGCTCCGCCCAGCGGCACGATAGAGGCTCGTTGTTTTAAAAGAACAACGGGCCTCTTTTGGTTCTGGGGCAAAACTGTATTGCGTTCATCCAAAAGCCGCGCGAATGCGGTGGCCTTGGGTGGAATGTTTCAAGGGGTCAACCCTGGAAGAACGGCACGGATGTGATCACCCAAAGCCCTGGCCGCCGGGGAGCTCTGCGGGCCGGAGCATTCGATTGCTATGCCGATTGTCGGCAGCGGAGGCAGCCAGCTTTTAACGACATGCAGATCCGGTGGAACAGCGGTTCTCGTGAGCACGCTGATGGCATGGCCGGATCGCGCAATTGCGATGAGACCCGCAAGGCTGTTGCTGGCAAAGGCGATCCTGTAGCGGCGATTGGCTGTTTCCATGGCGTTGCACGCCGCGCGATGATCCAGGGTCGCCGGTGCCGAAAGAGCGAGCGGCAGCACATCCTTGGCAAGAAGTTCCGTGTCCGGCCTGTCCGCCACCCAGACGAAGCTTTCCCTTCGAAGAACCTCGGAGTGATCCGGTTCCGAGCGCGAAACCAGCGCCATGTCGATCTGACGGCGCTGAAGGAGAGGGCGCAGCTCTATCGTTGGCGCGCAGACCATACGCAAATCCACTTCCGGATAGGTGGCGCAGAAGCCCCTGAGCAATTCGGGAAGAAAGGCGATGGAATAATCTTCGGGACATCCGAGGCTAACCGTGCCTTGGACCGTGGCGCCGTTCATGTCGGCGAGGATTTCGTCATGACGGGCAAGCAGGGTGCTGGCATGGGCCAGCAGTTTTTCGCCCGCCGCCGTCACCCGTACGCCCGCACCGGTTCGTTGCAGCAACGGTTGCCCCACCTGTTCTTCCAGCCGCTGCATCTGTGTGCTGAGCGCCGATTGCGTGCGCCCCACCTGCGTCGCTGCGGTGCTGATGGAGCCTGCGCGGGCAACGGTGACAAAGTTCTTCAGAAGTGTGAGATCAAGCATGGCGATATCAAAATTATCTATATCCGCTTGAAATACTATCAATTGGACTGCCGCTGCAAGAGCCTGTTATCGTCCGGCAAAATCAGACACAGGGAACCTCGGCATGGACGATCTTTCGAAGAACTTCACATCGTTGAATGCGGAGCCGGCCTTCTGGGCGGCGGCCAACAGACATCTCACCCGTTATGGGCCTGCCTTCGAGGAGATCATTGTTGAGCGGGCCGAGGGGAGTTTCGTTTATGATGCGGATGACCGTGCCATCCTCGATTTCACCTCCGGCCAGATGAGCGCCCTGCTCGGGCACACCCATCCCGACATCGTCGCCACCGTCAACCGGCAGATGGCGTCGGTTGCGCATCTGTTTTCCGGGATGTTGTCCCGTCCCGTGGTCGAGCTCGCGGCGAGGCTGGCAGCTCTCGCGCCGGGTCTCGACCGGGTACAATTGCTGACTACGGGCGCCGAATCCAACGAGGCGGCCATCCGTATGGCGAA
This sequence comes from Agrobacterium sp. MS2, assembly GCF_003261015.1. NCBI lineage: Bacteria > Pseudomonadati > Pseudomonadota > Alphaproteobacteria > Hyphomicrobiales > Rhizobiaceae > Agrobacterium > Agrobacterium sp. MS2. The sequence continues at coordinate 147,295 of NZ_QLNF01000056.1, forward strand.
GCTCGTCACCGGTGGTCACGAGATCGTCGCTTTCGCCCAGAGCTGGCACGGAATGACCGGCGCGGCGGCTTCCGCGACCTATAGCGCCGGCCGCAGGGGCTATGGCCCTGCAACGGCTGGCTCGCTCGTCATCCCCGCACCGAACGCCTATCGTCCGCGATTCACGAATTCTGATGGATCGAATGACTGGAAGGCGGAGCTTGATGACGCCTTCGAACTGATAGACCGCCAGTCCACCGGCAATCTTGCCGCCTTCATTGCCGAACCAATTCTGTCGAGCGGTGGCATCCTCGAATTGCCCGTCGGCTATCTTGCTGCGCTCAAGAAGAAGTGCGTCGAGCGCGGCATGCTGCTCATCCTCGATGAAGCCCAGACAGGGGTCGGAAGGACCGGGCACATGTTCGCCTTTCAGCGGGATGGCGTTACACCCGACATCATGACGCTTTCAAAAACGCTGGGGGCCGGCCTCCCGCTCGCCGCGGTAATGACCAGCGAGGAGGTGGAGCAGAAAGCCTTTGAGAGAGGTTTTCTCTTCTATACGACCCACGTGTCGGATCCGTTGCCTGCGGCTGTCGGCGTTACGGTTCTCGACGTGGTGGCCCGCGATGGCCTTGTCGAGCAGGCAATCGCCCGTGGCAACCGCCTGAAGGAAGGCCTTCTGTCACTTCAACAGCGGTTCGAGTGTGTCGGCGACGTGCGCGGCCGCGGGCTTCTGCTGGGGCTAGAGGTCGTGGCCGACAGGCATACGAAAGCGCTCGGTTTCGAGCTCGGCGCCCGCATCATGCAGGAGGCGATGCTGCGAGGGCTCAGCATGAACATCGTCAAACTGCCCGGCATGGGCGGTGTTTTCCGCATTGCGCCGGCGCTCACCGTATCCGATGCCGAGATCGACCTCGGGCTGGAAATACTGGCGGACTCAATCGAATCCGCCCAGGCGACGCGGTAGCTTGTCGATGCCGGGCTTCTTTCCTGAAAATCAGGCGAGAAGCGCCGGCGTCTTCCGAAGTGCTTCCGCCCAGACCGCGTAACCTGCGGTGTTAAGGTGAACCAGGTCGGGAAGATAATAGCGGAACATCGGCAGGCCGTTTTCCCCCATAAGGCCGGCATTCGGGTCCAGCCAGACGGCGTCGTTGGAGTTTTCGCACCAGTCCTGCGCCATGCGGTTGAAAAGGTCGAATTCGCCACGATAAATCCAGCGCGCGGGGCTGTGCTTGATGGCCAGAACAAAAACCTGCGTCTGCGGCAGCGCCTGCAGGATGCGATGCCTGAGCGCCTGCAGATGTTGCAGCGCCGTGGCCGCCTTTAAGCCATCGCTGGCTATGTCGTTCTCGCCGAAATAGAGCGCCACTCTCCGGGGTCTCAGCGGCAGCAGGAGTTTTTCCATGTAGTGAACGGCCGAGAGGCAGGTGCCGCCGCCAAAGCCGAGATTGACGATGTCGAGCGTGCCCAGATCCTCGGCGATGGAGTTCCATATCCGGAAAGATGAGGAGCCATAAAAGGCAATCGGGTCCTCCGGCAGCCCGAGTCGCTGAAGGCGCGTCAGGATGGTGAGGATATCGTTTTCGTGACGGCTGGTGCCGATGCTGGCCGGGTAATCGTACATGTTGGTCCCTGGTATTGTGAAGGCCGGACACCAGGTGTCCAGCCGGCTTTTCCATTCAGGAAAGCGTCTTCTGCAGAACCGCCAGGGCTCCCTTCGTCAACGCGTCGTCATCGCCCATTGATATTCTGAGGCCGAATTCGCCAGCGGCAATCAGATAGAGATCGTTGAGCCCATCATTGCCCACAATCGCCGCATCGTCTCCCTCTGCGTACCATCCCGCATCGCGGGCCTGCCGAAATTCCTGTCCGATGACCAGCCCACGGACATAAGACCGCAGCTGCTGTGCCGACAGTTTGCCGGCGAGCCCGCCTGTGCGTGCGGAAAACAGCAGCGACAGCATGGCTGCGGATTTTTTGGCCTCTTTCAAACCCCACAGGTATGCCTCCGGATCGTCGACCGGCGGCTGTGCGGAACCGCGCGCGATGAAGGAGTGATTGATAAGGAGGTTGAAGATTTCACCGGTCACGAATGTCTGGAAACCGTCGATTCGCCCTGCCTTCACCCGTGCCCATTTGCTGTGTGTTCCGGGGACGATGAGGGTGACGTCTTCCGTAAGGCCGTGGCCGACTATCTGGGTTTCCTCGCCGCGCATGACATCCGGAAACGGCTGGCGGCCGGGGTCGTTCAGGCCTGGCAGGAATACAAGGTCGGACCCATTGGGCAACGTCCTGCGCACCGTGCCGGCGGCAAGTTCCGCCGGTCCCGCCGGGCAGGACACATAGGCCACCTCGACCCAGCCGTTGCGGCTGGTGATCATGCCGAGCGCGGCCACGGGCAGAGCGCCGTGTTTTGAAAACCAGGGGGCGAGTGCGCTCATGAGGGCAGGCTCATATTGCCCTTCGGCAAGGCTCGAAATGCCGTCGGCGGTTTCCAGATGTTCAAGTTCCGCCCCGCCGTTACCGACAAGCGCCGCTCGCAATGATGTCGTTCCCCAATCGACGATGATCGATGTCGCCCGTGCTGCCATTTCCCTGAACCTCCTCGTTCATTTCATCTGGGGGCTTGTCATAGGGCTCAAGTCTATGTAGTGTCAATTAGTGAATTCAAGGTATCAAGATATGATACTTATTTGGGAGGAGTAAGATGGTGGCTGGCCTGAAGGGAATTTTGCCCGTTTTGCCAACGCCTTTTCTGGCGGATGGCGGTATTGACCAAGCGGGTATGGAGCGACTGGTGATCTTCGCGCTCGAAAAAGGCGTGGATGGTGTGGTGTTCCCGGGTTTTGCCAGTGAGGTTGAAACTTTGGATGCTGCAGAGCGTGCGTCGCTGCTGAAGATCGTTGTTGATGCTGTTGCTGGCCGGGTGCCGGTCGTGGCGGGCGCGAGCGCGGCAGACTGGAGAGACGTGGTTGAACATGGCCGCGCCGCATCTGATCTCGGTATTCGCCACCTGATGGTTCAGCCGCCAAAATCGGTCGGGACGGATGCGCCGGCGCTGATCGAGTTTCTGGGTAAGGTTGTCGAGGCGCTGCCCGGTGTCGAAATCATCCTGCAGAACGCGCCTGCGCCGCGCGGGTCTGATCTGTCGCCGGAGGCGATTGTCGAGATCGTCCGGTCTCTGCTGCAGGTCACCTACGTCAAGGAAGAAACGCTGCCGGCCGGTCCCGCCATCAGCCATATCATCGCCCATGCGCCCTCAACATTGAAGGGTATCATCGGCGGCGGCGGCGCCCGTTACATTCTGGATGAATATGCGCGTGGCGCGACCGCTGCCATGCCGGCGCTGGAGATCGTCGAGGAACACGTGGCAATAGATCGCGCTCTCCGCGCAGGCCGTCAGGATGAGGCCCGGAAAATCTATGTCCGCACTCTTCCGCTTCTGGTTCTGCAGGCGGTTTATCGCATGCGGCTGACCAAGTACGTGCTGGCCCGCCGTGGGGTGATCGAGGGTCTCGGTGTCCGCGCGCCCACCCCGGAACTCGACAAGGCGGCGATTGCCGATATCGACGCCAACCTCGTCGAGCTCGGCCTTGTCGCCCCGGAGGCCGCATGAACAGCCCCGTTGCAACAATCGAAGTCTTCACGCTGACCCAGCCACGCAAGGTTCCCTATCTCGGAGCGCTGCGGGAAGGTGAAGTGGTCAATCCCAATGGATACATCGTCAGAAAGGGCAACCGCACGGTCTATCCAACCTTCGACCGCAGCGTGCTTCTGCGAATGACGACGGAAGCCGGCACCGTCGGCTGGGGTGAGACCTATGGCATCGTTGCGCCCGGTGCGGTGGCGGCTCTCATCAACGACCTGCTGGCCGGTTTCGTGATCGGCCGCGATGCATCCGATCCATCGGCGATCTACGACGATCTTTACGATATGATGCGCGTGCGCGGTTATACCGGTGGCTTTTACGTGGATGCGCTTGCTGCAATCGATATCGCTCTCTGGGATATTGCCGGACAGGAAGCCGGAAAATCCATTCGAGACCTGCTGGGTGGCGGCGTGGACAATTTTTCGGCCTATGTTTCCGGCCTGCCGGAGAAGACGCTGAAGGCGCGCGGAGAGCTGGCGAAATACTGGCAGGATCGTGGCTTCGACGCCTTTAAATTCGCCACGCCCGTTGCCGATGATGGGCCGGCGGCGGAACTTGCCAATCTCCGGCAGGTGCTCGGCCCGCGGGCGAAGATCGCCGCCGATATGCACTGGAACCAGACACCGGAGCGGGCGCTGGAACTCATCGCAGAAATGCAGCCATTCGATCCATGGTTCGCCGAGGCGCCCGTCTGGACGGAGGACATTGCCGGGCTGGAAAAGGTTTCGAAGAATACCGACGTCCCGATCGCGGTGGGCGAGGAATGGCGCACCCATTGGGATATGCGCGCCCGCATCGAACGCTGCCGTATCGCGATCGTGCAGCCGGAAATGGGCCATAAGGGTATCACCAATTTCATCCGTATCGGCGCTCTCGCAGCCGAACACGGCATCGACGTCATACCGCACGCTACCATTGGCGCCGGCATATTCCTTGCCGCCAGCCTGCAGGCATCATCGACGTTGCCGACGCTGAAGGGGCACGAATTCCAGCATTCGATCTTCGAGCCGAACCGCCGCCTGCTGGAGGGCGACATGGATTGCCGCGAAGGCAGGTATCACCTGCCGTCGGGGCCGGGACTGGGCGTAAGACCGTCGGAGGCGGCGCTCGCCCTTATTGAACGTATCTGATTTGGTTCTTTGGAGGAGGAAACCATGACCAAAAGAATGAAGAAGCTGGCGCTGGGTACGGCGACCGCCGTTTTGATGACGATGAGCGCCGTTGCCCCTGCCATGGCCGATACCGTCCTGAAATTCATTTCCTGGCAAACGGATGACGCGGGAACGGGTGAATGGTGGCTTTCCGCAATCGCCGCCTTCGAGAAGCAGCATCCCGGGGTGAAGATCGAGTTCACCAAGGCGGAACGCAGCTCCTACGCGGATACGATGACCACGCTTTTCGCTGCCAACCAGCCGCCGCAGATCGTGCATCTCGCATCCTTCGAGTTCCAGATGTTCGCCGACAGCGGCTGGCTGGAGCCGCTCGACCCGTGGCTTAAGAAGGACGGCATCGACATGACCGGCTGGGCCGGTCAGCAGAAATGCGAATGGAACGGTGAGACCGTGTGTATCATGACGAACTACTTCGGCTTCGTCATGGCTTATAACAAGAAGATCCTGGATGAGGCGGGCGTCGCGGTTCCGAAGACCTATGACGACTTTCTGGCGGCCGCAAAAGCCACCACCAAGGATTTGAACGGTGACGGTATCATCGACCAGTTCGGGACCGGCCACGAGACCAAGGGCGGTCCCGGGCAATATCTGACGGAGATGCTGAACTACATCCTCGACGCCGGCGCCTACTGGACCGACAAGGACGGCAATATCACCATCGATACGCCGCAGATGGTGGAGGGTCTTTCACGCTGGAAAACCGTCATGAAGAGCGGGATCAGCCCGGTCGACATGAGCGCCAGCGACGTGCGCAAGCTTTTTGCCGATGGCAAGATGGCGATGCGTCTCGACGGGCCTTGGCTTTACGGCACCACCGAGAAGGGTTCAGCCAAGGCTGACATCGTTTACGCGGCACCGCCGCTTCATCCGCCGCTGGGTGGATCGTCCAACGTGCTCGCCATGCCGGCCGATATTCCCGACGACCAGAAGGCGCTCGTCTGGGATTTCATCAAGCTGACGATGTCGCCGGAGTTCCAGCGCAGCTATGCCACCCTTGGCGGCAACACCCCGCCAAGCCCCAAGGCCGACGTGTCGGGTGTCGAAAAGACCATCCCGCATTTTCCGGTACTGATCGAGACGATGAAGGCCGCATCCGAGGCGGGTATCGACCGCATTCCGACCGGGCTTGAGCTCTTCTACAATGAATTCAGCAAGATGGTGATGGAAGAAAGCCAGCGGATGATCATTCAGGACCTCGATCCCGCGGAGGTGGCAAAGACCATGCAGGCGAAGGCCGAGGCCATCAAGGGCTGATCCCGTTTTGCCATGGCCCGCCTGGCGGGCCGTGGTTACCATCCGCATCCGGCAGGAGGACCATCCATGACCGCACCCGTTCGGGCCGGGCGCCGCAAGTTCTTTGATCTTGCGCGTCCCAGCCGGCAACATCTCCTCGGCTATATTCTGATCGCACCCGCGGTCCTGATGGTTGCCGCCATCATCGTCTGGCCGCTTGTGCTGGCCATCGACCTGTCTTTCCAGCAGGTCAAGATACCGCGGCTCGGTGGCGCAAGCCGGCCGTTTTCACTCAGCAATTACACCTGGCTTTTCTCATCGCCGGAATTCTGGCTCGCCTGCTGGGTGACGCTGAAGCTGGTTGTCGTCGTCACCGCGGGCAGCGTGGCCGTTGGCCTCAGCACGGCGCTTCTGGCCAATAACCGCTTCAAGGGCCGAACCGTTGCGCGGCTGGGAATGGCGCTGCCCTGGGCAGTGCCGGAAATCATCGCGGTCGTCATCTTCGCATGGATGTTCGATACGTCCTTCGGGCTGTTCGGATGGCTGGCGATAAAGCTCGGTTTCACCGACCAGATGATCCCGTGGGTGAGCAGTTCGACAGCCGCCTTCTGGGCTGTCGCTATCACCATGGTCTGGAAGGGTTTTCCTTTCGTGTCGATCATGTGCCTCGCTGGTCTGCAATCCATTCCCGCCGATTATTACGCGGCCGCCAAGGTGGATGGCGCGAGCGTCTGGCAGCGTTTCCGCTGGATCACCATGCCGCTTTTGATGCCGGTGCTGGGCGTGACGCTGGTGCTGACGCTTCTGTGGGTGTTCCGCGACTTTTCCATCATCAAGGTTCTGACCGGTGGCGGACCGCTGAGGTCGACCCAGACCCTGTCGATCATGACCTATGACCAGGCCTTCCAGTATCACAATTTCGGCCGCGCCGCCGCCGTCGGCGTGCTGACACTGGTGATCTGTATCGTCGCGAGCCTTCTGATGCTCGGCCGGCGTTCGAAATCGATCTATTGAGGAGGCTTTGATGAAACGGACATTTTTACAGAGCCTTGCCCTTTACGCGACTGTCATCTTCACGCTGGTGATGATCCTGTTCCCGGTCTACTGGCTTCTGGTCACGGCGCTCTCCACCACCGATGAACTGTACCGCCTGCCGCCGACCTTCTGGCCGGATGATGCGCAATGGGACATTTTCGCCAGGGTCTGGGCGGCGAAGCCGATCCTGCTATGGCTGTGGAACTCGATGCTTGCGGCCGTCGGCTCGGTGGCGCTGTCGATGCTCGTCTCCGTCAGCGCCGGTTATGCGCTGTCGCGTTATTCCATGCGGGGCGGCGCGACCATGGGTCTCTTCGTCCTGACAGCGAAGATGCTTCCTGCAACGCTGCTCGTCATTCCGCTGTTTTCGATCTTTTCCAGCTTCGGTCTGATCGGTAGCCTCTGGACACTGGTGCTGGCGCATTCGACCATGATCATTCCTTTCGCCACATGGATGCTGAAAGGCTATTTCGACACCATTCCGAAGGAACTGGAGCAGGCCGCGATGGTCGACGGTTGCTCGCCGATCGGTGCAATGGTCCGGGTCGTTCTTCCGATCGCCACACCCGGTCTTGCTGCCACGGCACTTTATGCATTCGTGCTCAGCTGGGCGGATTACGCCTATGCCCGCACCTTCCTCGTCAACTCGCCGGACAACTGGACGGCCAATCTCGGCATCACCACGATGCAGGGCGAATACGTCACCTACTGGAACGACATTTCCGCCGCATCCGTGTTCATCGCGCTGCCGATCATCGCAATCTATCTGTTTCTGGAACGTTATTTGGTCGGCGGACTCACCGCTGGCGCGGAGAAATAAGCATGGCCAATATTTCCATTCGCAATGTCAGCAAGTCCTATGGCGCCCTCAACGTGCTCAGGCCCTTTTCGCTCGAGATCGAAAACGGCGAGTTCGTGGTGCTGGTCGGGCCTTCCGGCTGCGGCAAGTCGACGATGCTGAAAATCCTTGCGGGCCTTGAACCGGCAAGCGAAGGGCAGATCTTCATCGGCGAAAACGAAGTCACGGATCTGGCGCCGGGTGACCGCGACATCGCCATGGTGTTTCAGAATTACGCGCTTTATCCGCACCTGACGGTCCGGCAGAACATCGGCTTCGGCCTGAAGATGCGCGGCACGGACAAGACGGAGATTGATCGCCGGGTGGATGACGCGGCGCGCATTCTCGAGGTAACGCCCTATCTCGATCGCAAACCGAAGGATCTTTCGGGCGGACAGCGGCAGCGCGTGGCGCTCGGCCGAGCCATCGTGCGTCAGCCGCAGGCCTTTCTGATGGACGAACCGCTGTCCAACCTCGATGCCAAGCTGCGCGTCCACATGCGTGCCGAAATCGGCGCCCTGCACAAGCGTATCGGTGTCACCACCGTTTATGTGACGCATGACCAGGTGGAAGCCATGACCATGGCGGACCGGGTGGTTATCATGCAGGGCGGCATTATCCAGCAGATCGCGGCGCCCGATGAGCTTTTCAACAATCCGGCCAACCTCTTTGTCGCCGGTTTTATCGGATCGCCCGGCATGAATTTCCTCAACGCGGAACTGCGTGACGGCGCGCTGACTGTTTTCGGCCAGAGGGTAAACCTGCCGGCGGCATCTGCCAGGCAGGGTAGCGTGATCGTGGGCTTGCGGCCAGAGCATCTCGTTCTGGGCGATGGGCCGGTGACCTTCAGCGTTCGTCCGACGCTGGTGGAAAGTCTGGGATCGGAAAAATACGTCTATTTCGATGCGGAAGGCGCAAGGGTCGCAGATGGCGAGGAGGGCAGATCCAAGGGGCTGATCGCCCGCGTCTCGCATAGCGGCAACCTTCGGGCTGACGAAGCGCTTCAGCTCGGCTTTGATCCGGCACAGCTTTATCTCTTCGACGCAAAGACCGGAGCACGGCTATGATCCTCGTCACCGGATCGGCAGGCCGTGTGGGTCGTGCTGTCGCCGCTGCCTTGCGCATGGACGCTCGGGCGGTCCGCGGCTTTGACCTTCGTCCGTCGGGTACGGGTGGTGAGGAGGTCGTCGGATCGCTGGAGGACGGGCAGGCGCTGTCCAAAGCCATGGAAGGTGTGAGCGCCGTTCTGCATCTCGGGGCCTTTATGTCATGGGCGCCGGAGGGCCGGGACCGCATGTTTGCGGTCAATGTCGAAGGCACGCGCCGTCTTCTGGATGCGGCCGCAGCCGCAGGCGTGCAGCGGTTCGTCTTCGCCTCTTCAGGAGAAGTCTATCCGGAAAATCGCCCCGAATTCCTGCCGGTCACCGAGGATCATCCGCTTCGGCCCAATTCACCCTATGGGCTGACCAAGCTTCTGGGCGAGGAACTGGTTCGCTTTCACCAGCGGACTGGCAGCATGGAAACCGTGATCCTGCGCTTTTCTCATACGCAGGATGCGGCTGAGCTGCTGGATGAAGACAGCTTCTTCTCCGGCCCGCGTTTTTTCCTGCGGCCGCGCATTCGACAGCAGCGGAATTTCGGGAACGTTGCGATTGCCGAACTGCTACAGTCCCGGGATATCGGCGAAGCGTCGCATATATTGGCGCGCAATGAAAACGGCCGGCCATACCGCATGCACATAACCGATACACGCGATATGGTGGCGGGGATCCTGCTCGCCCTCGATCACCCTGACGCGGCGGGCTGCATCTTCAATCTCGGCGCGGATGAGCCGCCCGATTTCGCCGAGCTTCTGCCGAAAATGGCCGCGGTGACCGGCCTCCCCATCGTGACTGTCGATTTTCCCGGCGACGGCGTTTATTACCATACGTCCAACGAGCGGATCAAAAACACCCTGGGGTTTGAGGCACTATGGACGATGGACCGGATGCTGGAAGAGGCGGCCGCCGCAAGGCGGCAGCGTCTCGCGAAGGAGACGCGATGAAACCCGAGACACCGGGCGGCACCGCTGCGCTGGCGAAGGGGTTGACCCTGCTCGACATGGTGGCCGATGCGCCGGAGCCGCCGCGTTTTGCAGAACTGTTGCGCGCCTCCGGCCTGCCCAAGCCGACTTTTGCCCGTATCCTGCGCACCCTCATAGCCTATGGGCTCGTCCGTCAGGATGAGGCGCGTGGAACCTATGTTCTGGGCCAGCGCTTTCTCGAAATGTCCCACAAAGTATGGGAGAGCTTCGATCTGGTATCGGCCGCGACACCCGAACTCGAGAGGTTGGCTGCCGAACTGGGCGAGACCGTAGCGCTCTGCCGGCTGGACGGTATCATGACGCAATATCTCGCGGAACGTTCTCCAAACGGTCTCTCCGTGCGGGTGGAAGTGGGACGCCGGGTTCCTTTGCATTGTACCGCGCCGGGCAAGGCGCTGCTTGCCTTTCAGGACCCTGCTGTCGGCCGTTCCCTGCTCGATCGGCTGACGCTCGATGCGCAGACGCCGCGGACGATTACCACGCTCGATTCACTTCAGGCCGATCTGACGCTGACGCGGGCGAGGGGTTACTCGATCTCCTATGAGGAGCACCTGCCAGGGGTGAATTCCGTTGCTGCACCCGTCATGGGCCGTGACAATACGCCGATGGGTGTGCTTGTCGCGCTCGGGCCGTCGTCGCGGCTCGATGCGTCCAACATTCATCCTGCCGGGCGTGAACTGATTGCCGCTGCACGCCGGATTACCGGCGCCGCCGGGGCTGTCGCCATCAGCTCGCGGCCACGACCGCGTTCGGCAACAGGACGCCCCAGCGCCGAACTCAGCTGCATTCTTCCCTGGGGCGCGCAGCTTGGGGAAAGCCCGGTCTGGCATGAAGGCGAAAACGCGCTCTACTGGGTGGATATTCTGCACCCCGCCGTCCATCGTTTCGATCCCGCCACCGGCCGTAACGAAACCTGCGAGACAGGTAAGCTGGTCAGTGCCGTCATTCCAGTCTCCGGAGGGCGATTGCTGGTGGCGTCGCAGGATGGCGTCGAATGGCTGGACTTCACTTCGGGCCGGCTGACACCCTTCGTCAGCCCGGAGGCTGGCATTGGCGATAACCGCTTGAACGATGCCAAATGCGGGCCGGACGGTGCCATCTGGGTCGGGTCGATGCGCATCGATGCCTCCAAGCCCACCGGCGCGCTTTATCGGATCAATGCCGATGGGGCATTCGAACGCAAGGAAGGCGGCATCGTCGTCTCCAACGGTCTCGGCTGGAGCCCCGATGGCAGGACCTTCTATTTCGTCGATACGGTGCCCGGCCTTATCCATGCCTATGATTGTGATCCGACGACCGGCGCCCTGTCGCAGCGCCGCGAATTTGCCCGTATTCCCGTGGCCGACGGCCGTCCGGACGGCCTCGCCGTGGATGCGGAAGGCGGGGTGTGGTGTGCGATCTGGGACGGCTGGTGCGTGCGCCGCTATCTTCCGAACGGCAAGCTGGATCAGGTGATCGAGATGCCGGTGCCGCGCCCGTCGAGTGTGGCCTTCGGCGGGCCGGACCTGTCGACGCTCTTCATCACCAGTGCCCGCACGCGCCTGCCGGCATCCACGCTCGCCGACGCCCCGCTGTCTGGTGGCCTGTTCTCCTGCCGCCCCGGAATTGCCGGCGCGCGCATTTCACTGTTCGAAGGATAAATTATGCGTCTTGAAAGCGTCTTTGGTTTGAAAGGCCGCACGGCGCTCGTCACCGGTTCCAGCCGCGGCATAGGGGCAGCCATAGCGGAAGGGCTGGCGGGGGCCGGCGCGCATGTCATCCTGCATGGCGTGAAGCCGGGTGCGACAACCGCCGTGCGGCAACGCATCGCGGACGGCGGTGGCTTGGCCCAAGAGCTGGCGGGTGATCTCTCCGAACCGGGCGCCGGGCGCGATCTTGTCGAGCGCGCCGAGACGGTCGCACCGGTTGATATTCTCGTCATCAATGCGAGCGCCCAGATCAATGCGGTACTGTCGGAGCTGAAGCCCGATGATCTGGCGTTTCAGCTGGCTGTCAATCTCGGGTCGACAGTGGACATGCTGCAGACGATCCTGCCGCGCATGGCGTCGCGAAAATGGGGAAGGGTGGTTTCCATCGGCTCGGTCAACCAGTTGCGGCCGAAGGGCATCGTCACCGCCTATGCCGCCACCAAGGCTGCGCAGCATAATCTGATCCAGAGTCAGGCGCGCGACTATGCGAAGGACAATGTTCTCCTCAACACTCTAGCGCCCGGTCTGGTCGATACGGATCGCAATGCCCATCGCCGGGACGAAGACCCCGAAGGCTGGGCTGAATATGTCCGGACCCTGAACTGGATGGGACGAGCCGGTCAGCCGGAGGAAATGGTGGGCGCCGCCATCTTCCTGTCTTCGCAGGCCTGCAGCTTTATGACCGGCGAGAGTATTTTCCTGACGGGCGGTTATTGACTTCTCCGCATATCCTGCGCGGAGAAGCGTTTTTGAAGCGTCTACTCATGAGAAGCGGTGCGGTCCGTTCGTTTCAGTGTCCGCCAGCCCGGATCATTCGGCGGGCTGCGCTGCCGGAGACCCACCCGGATGCCTTCGCTCCGCCGAGAGGCTGCGCTGACCAAGCCCAATGATCGTCACCGTTGAAAGGCTTGCGGCGACCGACACCCAGAAGCCATTGTCCGGGCCGAAATTGTCGATCACCCATCCCGAGACGAAAGCGCCCAGCGCCATGCCGATACCGATACCGGTCATGACCCAGGTCACGCCTTCCGTCAGCATCGATTCCGGCACCCGGCGTTCAATCAGGCCGAAAGCGGTGATGAAAATGGGAGAGATTGCCACACCGCTGAGGAACACGGCAAAGGCAAGCAGGGCGACACTGGATGCCGCGACGAGGAGCGGCAGCGCCGTCAGGGCAAGAACGCTGACAGCGATCAGCAATTGCCGGTGCAGCGGCGTTTTCGGGTTGAGCGCACCAAGAAGCAGGCCGACGACGAAAGAGCCAATGGCATAGACGCCGATGACGAGGCTGGCTGCTTCCGGCTGGCCGAGTTCCTTGGTGATGGCGACGGCGCTCACCTCGGCGGTGGCGAAAGTCGAGCCGACGAAGATCAGCGCGACCGTGATGATCTGTACCGGACGCAGCCATATTGCAGAACGCTGCCGACGGCCGCCCTCGACCGGACGCACTTTGGGTTCTGTGGATCGCTGCAGAAGAAAGGCAAATGTTCCGACCGCCAGAAATGCCGTGCTGATCATCATGCCCGCTTCTGGAAAAAGCGAAACCGCAAGCCCGACGGAAAGCGATGCACCCGCGATGTAGACAAGTTCGTCAGCCGCGGATTCGAAGGCAAAGGCCGTATTCAGTTCCGGCCGGTCCCGAAAGAGTTCCGTCCAGCGGGCCCGCATCATGGCGGGGATGCTTGGCATGGCGGCGGCGAGGAAAGCGGAAAGAAACAGCGTCCACGCCGGCCATCGCTGATTGGTGGCGATGATCAACGCCGCAAAGGCGAGGACGGATAGAATGGTCGCGGGGATGAGAACGCTGCTTTGGCCCCGGCGGTCCACCAGCCGCGAGATTTGCGGCGCGACGGCGGCATTGGTCAGCGCGAAGGTTGCCGATACGGCGCCTGCCAGCCAATATTCGCCATGCGTTTGCGACAACATGGCCACGATGCCGATCGGTGCCATGGCGATGGGGAGGCGGGCAAAGAAACCTGCAGCTGAAAAGCCTTTGGCGCCTGGAACCCGGAAAATTTCTCTGTATGGATTAGACATCGGATGCACCTTGTTTAGGGAGTATCCACCACACACATACGTGGCGTATGTGAATGAAATAATTGCATACGCGGCGTATGTCAACTAATATACGCGACGTATGTGGATGCTGGAGCAAAAATGCGCAAACCTCGCAGTGAAATGATTGCTGAAACGCGGGCAAAGCTGCTGGCTGCCGGACGCAGGGCGTTTGGCAGTATTGGTTATGCTGAGGCCTCCATGGATGATTTTACCGCCGAGGCAGGGTTGACCCGTGGTGCGCTCTATCATCATTTCGGGGACAAAAAGGGTTTGTTGCTGGCGGTGGTGGCCGAGATCGACGCGGAGATGACAAAAAGGCTTTGCGAGATTTCTTCGAGAGCCTCGACGCGTTGGGAAGGGTTTGTCGAGGAGAATGTCGGCTATGTCCGTATGGCGCTTGAACCGGAAATCCAGAGGATCATGTTTCGCGATGGACCGGCCGTCCTTGGCGATCCATCCCGCTGGCCAAATGCCAATGGCTGTATTTCCGCTGTTTCGCGCAGTCTCGATGCGCTCAAGCAGGAGGGAACGATCGCCGATATCGATTCCGAGGCGTGTGCCCGTTTCATCAATGCGGCAAGCAGCAGCGCAGCCCAGTGGATTGCCAATTCTGACGATCCGGAAACAACGTCGGAACGGGCCGTGAGGAGTTTCCGGACCTTTCTGGATGGATTGCGCATCAGCAAGGGCTGATCCCCGGGCGCCAGTGCCCGACACCCGATCCTGCAATGTTATCTCGCCTGCCCGGCATGAATCGGGAAAAGCAGCTGCACCCTTGCGCCCTCACCGGGCTTTGAATGGATGTGGGCTTCGCCACCGCTCTGGCGCACGAAACCATAGACCATGGCAAGTCCCAGGCCTGCGCCTCCATGGTCCCCCCGGGTGGTGAAATAGGGTTCGAAGGCCTTGTCCACGGCCTCCGGCGTCATGCCGATGCCCTCGTCCGAGACGGTTATCGCCAGAGTATCCTTCTCGCAGGCCGCCTCGATTGAAATCAGGCCGCCCTCCGGCATGGCGGCCGCGGCGTTGAGGCAGAGATTGAGGATGGATTGCTCGAAGAGGGCGGGGTCGAGCGGGATGGCGGGAAGATCATCATCGAGATCGAGTGCAATACGGCATTTGGGGCCAACCGCGATCTCGAGAATATCGGCCATGCCGCGCAGTAGATTGGCCACGTTAATGCAGCTTGGATGGATGGGCTGCTGGCTGCCGATGGTCAGCATGCTGCTGGCCAGGGAGCGGCCGCGATCAGCTGCCTTGCGAATGCGGGCAATATGCCGGTTCTGGCGGTCATTGAAACCGGCCTCTCGCTCCAGAAGGCCGAGGCTGCCGGTGATGATGCCGATCATGTTGCCCACCTCGTGGCTGACCTGGTGGGTCATGCGCATGATGCCGTCCAGCCGCTGGGCCTTGACTGCTTCCGCCTCCTGCCGGTCTAGCGCGGTCACATCGCGGGCAAGCAGCACGATGCCGCCATCCGGCTGGCGCGACATCGATATTTCTATAACCCGCTGGTCGGCGGTTCGATGCCGCACCACGGCGCGCTCCAGCAGCTTCCCATGCCCACCATCGAAGGGCAGCAGCGTCGAATCGATTTCGGGAATGGGCTCGACGAACCGGCGGATCGGCAGCTTTCGGGACGAGCCGGAGCGCCCGACAAGTTCGATGATGCGGCGGTTCATGGTGATAGGCCGCCCGGCCGGATCGAACAGCGCTATTCCCTCATTCATGTTGCGGAATGTGGAGCGAATGGTGCGGGCTGCGGCTTCGGCCGTACGCCTGAGGCGAGAGACGCGGTCGACGCTGTCGTGGAAGGCGCGAAACGCGTCGAGCAGGCGGATGAGCTCCGTCTCGGGACCCGTATAGGAGGGCGGCCCGACATCCGTTTCCCCCTTGGCGAGGGCATTCATGCCGTTGGAGAGCGTCACGATCCCGCGCGAGACACGCATCACCGACCGGATCGAAAAGATCGCCACGATGAGAACCAACAGCGAGGCAACGGCGACAATGATCAGCAGCCGGTTGAGAGCATCGGAGGTGGAGATAAGGTCTTCGTTCAGACTGCGCGCGACCGCGTCGCCCTGCGTTTCGGTCACATGCGAAAGATCGCGCGAGACGGTGTGAAGGCGCGAGACCGAGGCGCGGATCGCAAACATCTCCAGAAGGTAACGGCTCTGGGCCTCGAAAACCCGCTCATAGGGCTGAAGCTCGGCGATGGGCAGGCGCTCGCCCGGATAACCCTGCTGACGCGCCGTTGTTTCCGCCACATAGCGGCGGCGCAGTTCGCCAAGCTGAAAAAGACTGTCGGACGCGGACGCGGCCTGTACGATGCCGTTCATCCGCCGGCGCAGCTCCGGATCGAGGATACCCTGACCGGTGGCGATTTCGCCAAGCGCGGCTGCCGCCTCCGCCTTGTGGCCCTGCGCGGCATCGGCATCCTTAGCGAGATCGAGTGTCTGCGCTCGGATACGCTGCAGCAGTTCAACGATACGCTCACTCGCAAAGCCGCGTGCTGCCCGCTCGCCGCTGCCCGGCTCTGTCATCTGCAGAAGCAGATCGACCTGCTGGACAACGGAGCGGCTTTCGCTGGAAACGCGATAGGGCGAGGCGGCATTCATCAGGAAAGGTGCACTGGAGACGAGATCGGAGACCTGCCGCGAGACCAGCGAGGCCTTGGCGAGACTGGAGAAGGCCTGCAATCCATAGGCCGCCATTTCATCGCGGGCGCGCTGCAATCCGTAAATCGCGATGGCGGACAGGCTGAAGACGAGGACGCAGGTAAAGACGATCGCAAAGGGCAGGCGAAAGGCGATGGAGGAAAGGAAGGAGCGGCTGATCACGGGTAGGGCTCGCCCTCATCGGTGTGGAGCACGTAACCCTTGCCGCGCCGGGTCTTGATATGGCGCGGCAGATCGGGGTTTATCTCGATCTTGCGCCTCAGCCGCAGCACCAGCACGTCGACGTTTCTGTCGATATAACGGTCGCTCTCCGAACCCAGCCTGTCGAGAATCTGGGAACGGCTGACGGGCTGGTTGGGCGTCTCGGCAAGAATTTCCAGAAGCGCGAATTCGGCGCTCGTCAGTGTCCGGCTGCGGTCCGCGAGGCAGACAGCGCGGCGTGCATCAAGATCAATCGCCCAGTCCCCAAGCCGCAGCGCCGCGCGCCCGTGGTCACGCTCGCTGTCCTTCTCCTGTTTTAGCGAGGGAATTGTCCGGCGCAGGACGGCCTTGATCCGCGCCGTGAGCTCGATTGGTTCGAAGGGTTTGACCACGTAGTCGTCGGCGGCGGTTTCCAAGCCGAGCACCCGGTCGGCGGCACTTCCGGCGGCGGTAACCATGACGATGCCGATGTCGATCTGGCTGCGCAGCCGCTGGGCGAAGGTGCGCCCGGACGTGCCAGGCAGATTGTGATCGACGAGGACGAGCTGCATCCTGTCCTTTGCCAATATCTCGTCGGCCTCCTCTGCGGAGCGCGCACAGGTGGGCAGCCAGCCCTCGGCCTCGACGAGATCCGAGATAAGCTCGGCCATATCCGGATCGTCCTCGACGATCAGAATGCGAACCTTCTGATTAAGCACTGCAACTTCCTCCCGCCACCATCATAGGCATGGTGGCGGCTATCTTCAAAGGCTCGCTGGTTATCTCTCCTGTCATAATTGTAATATCTGTAATCTTGTTCGGCAGTGCGGTGAAAGATTGGTAACCATTCTTCGATTGCGGTGCGGACAGGATGTGACATGCTGTTGATGGAGACTGGAACGGGGAGGTTCCAGGCAGGGAGGCTTAATTGAAAGCATTGACCGCACTTGCGGCGAGCATGGTCCTTTGGCTGTGCGGCGCAGAGTATGGCATGGCCGAACCGAAGTTGAACGTCCTGTGCGGCGTCGATGAGGCCTGGTGCGTGACCATGCAGCGGGCATTCGAAGCCAAGACCGGACTTGAAATTTCGATGGTTCGCAAAAGCACCGGCGAAATTCTCGACCAGATTCGCGCCGAGCGATCCCATCCGACAGTCGACGTGTGGTGGGGCGGCACCGGCGATACACATTTGCAGGCAGGTTCCGAAGACCTGCTGGACGAATATCGGCCCGCCAATCAACAGGATCTGTTGCCCTGGGCGCAGAACTTCAATGCGATGTCCGGGTCGAAATCGGCTGGAATTTATGCTGGCGCGCTTGGTTTTGCCTATAATTCGGAACTGCTTGCCAAAAACAGCTTACCCGCTCCCACCTGCTGGAAGGATTTGGCCAAGGACGTCTATCGCGGCCATATCCTGACCGGCAATCCGAACTATTCCGGCACGGCCTTCACCATGCTCGCCACGCTGGTGCAGCTGTTCGGCGAGGAAGAAGCCTTTGGTTTCATGACGAAGCTGAACCTCAATGTCGTGGGTTATACCAAGGTCGGTTCGGCACCCGTCAAGGCGGCGGCGCGGGGTGAGGTTCTTATCGGGATTTCCTTCATGCATGATGCCGTGACCCAGAAGATCGAGGGTTTCCCGCTGGTCATCGTCGCGCCCTGCGAGGGCACCGGCTACGAGATCGGGGCGGTCAGCATTGTCAAGGGCAACCACAATACGGCGCTTGCGCAGACCTTCGTGGAATTTGCGCTGAGCCCTGAAGGACAGGAAACCGGCGCCATCGCCGGCCAGAACCAGGTGCCGTCCAACGCCCGGGCGACATTGCCGCTGACGGCACCTGATATATCGATGATCAAGATGGTGGATTACGACTTTGCCACCTTCGGCCAGCCGGAAGAGCGAAGTCGATTATTGAGCCGCTTCGACAGCGAGATTCACCCGAGCCAGACCCAGTAGGGCCAAATACCAAAAACCCCGAAACGACAGCACGCGCGCCACAAGGTGCCGCGACCGGCAGCGCCATGTCTGCGCGCGCCCCGAAATTCAGACGCAAGCTACAGGAGGATAACCATGCGACTGACGATACTTTCCACTCTGCTTTTTGCCGGTACGGCACTGAGCGCCGTTTCCGCGCAGGCGGCCGGCGAACTGAACCTGATCTGCTCGGCCGATGTCGTCATCTGCGAACAGATGAAGGGCGATTTTGAAAAATCTCATGACATCAAGGTCAATATGGTGCGCCTGTCTTCGGGCGAGACCTATGCCAAGGTGCGCGCGGAAGCCCGCAACCCGAAAACCGATATCTGGTGGGCCGGCACGGGCGACCCGCACATGCAGGCAGCCTCGGAAAACCTGACGCTCGAATACAAGTCGCCGATGCTGGACCAGTTGCAGGACTGGGCGGTCAAGCAGGCGGAGAGCACGGGTTACCGGACTGTCGGCGTTTATGCCGGTGCCCTGGGCTGGGGTTACAACACCGAGATATTCAAGTCCAAGGGTTACAAGGAGCCAAAGTGCTGGGCCGACCTTCTGGCGCCGGAACTCAAGGGCGAAATCCAGATCGCCAATCCGAACTCTTCGGGTACCGCCTATACCGCGCTTGCCTCACTTGTGCAGATCATGGGCGAGGATCAGGCCATCGATTACCTGAAGAAGCTCAACGCCAATATCTCGCAATATACCAAGTCCGGCTCCGCACCGGTCAAGGCGGCGGCGCGCGGCGAGACGGCGCTCGGCATCGTCTTCATGCATGATGCGGTGGCCCAGACTGCGGAAGGTTTCCCGGTCAAGTCAATCGCTCCGTGCGAGGGCACGGGTTACGAGATCGGCTCCATGTCGATCATCAAGGGCGCCCGCAACCTCGACAATGCCAAGACCTGGTACGACTGGGCGCTGAAGCCGGAGGTCCAGTCGCGCATGAAGGACGCCAAGTCCTTCCAGCTGCCGTCCAACAAAACGGCGGAAGTGCCGAAAGAGGCACCGAAGTTCGAGGACATCAAGCTCATCGACTACGACTTCAAGACCTATGGCGATCCTGCCAAGCGCAAGGCGCTGCTGGAACGCTGGGATCGCGAAGTTGGTGCGGTCGCCAACTGATCTGAACTCCGGCGATCGGCATCCCGGCTTTTGAAGCCGGGGTGTCCGCCACTCTTTCATCGGCATGAAACAAGCGAGGTCGGCCATGACACGTGGCAATCGCAGGCTGGACATCGTCCTGGCGTTCGGGGCTTTCGCCCTCATTCTTCTTCCCTGGTATCGCATCGAAGGCGGCTTTTACAGCTTCCGCTGGCTGTCCGGGTTTTTCTCCTCCGCCAGCAATGCGCCAGGTGTGTTGCAGATACTGTCTTATGGAAAACCATGGCTGGTCGGCATTGTCATTTTCTTCCTTGCCGCATGCCTTGTCCGGCCGATCCGTGATCCGATGCGCCGGGGCGGTTTGCTTGCATTCATTGGCGCTGCTGGTCTCGTCTTCCTCGCCTTGCAAGGGCTGGCCATCGGCTTTACCGGCTGGGCCTGGACAATCAGCGAAAATCTCTTCGGCATGCTCGCCGATGGCCAGCCGTCCATGGGGGCGGGGGCCGTCGTCATGTCGTTCGTCTTCGTGCTTCTTTTTGCCTTCGGGCTTGCCGAACGTGGTGTCATGAAGGGCGATGCCTTTGTCGTCGGCGCCATTTCCGTTCTGGTTTTCCTCGTTACGGTTTTTGTCTTCTATCCGATCGGGAGTATGCTGGTTGCGTCCGTTCAGGATTTCGACGGCTCCTTTAATGCCGATGGATTCATTCGCAATATCAAGGATCCCGGCATATGGAGCCTTGGCTGCGTCGTGGGTGAGGAGCGCTGCGGTGTTGCCTGGCGCACGCTCTTCCTCGCGCTGATGACCGCCTTCGGTTCGACCGTGCTCGGCCTTGGCTTTGCCCTGATCGCCACCCGTACGCGCTTTCCCTTCAAGAAGGGACTGCGGCTCCTGACGGTGCTGCCAATCATAACGCCGCCTTTCGTTATCGGTCTTGCCCTGACGCTGCTCTTCGGCCGCGCCGGCGTCGTCACCGAATGGCTTTCCTATCTCTTCGGCATTGAGCCGGGTCGCTGGCTTTATGGCATGACCGGCATCTGGATCGCGCAGGTTCTTTCGTTCACGCCCATCTCGTTTCTGGTGCTGATCGGTGTAGTCGAAGGGGTGAGCCCCTCCATGGAAGAAGCCTCTCAGACGCTGCGCGCCGACCGCTGGCGCACTTTCTGGCGGGTTTCGCTGCCGCTGATGAAGCCCGGTCTCGCCAATGCCTTTCTCATCGGCTTCATCGAAAGCATGGCGGATTTCGGCAACCCGCTGGTGCTTGGCGGCACACACGGCGTCCTGTCGACGGAAATCTTCTTTGCTGTCGTTGGTTCGCAGAACGATCCGTCGCGCGCCGCGGTCCTGGCGATCATCCTGCTGTGTTTCACGCTTTCGGCCTTCCTTGCCCAACGCTTCTGGCTGGCAGGCAAGAATTTCGCCACGGTGACGGGAAAGGGCGACAGCGGCGCGCATATCGCGCTTCCGCGTGGCCTGTCCATCGGCGTTCATGCCGTTGTCGTGCCGTGGATGGTCTTCACAATCGTCGTTTATGGCATGATCCTTGTGGGCGGTTTCGTGAAGACCTGGGGTCTCGACAATTCCCTCACCTTCGACCATTACCTCCGCGCATTTTCCGTGAGTTTCTCCAACGGCTCCATCGCGTGGACCGGCGTTGCCTGGAACTCGTTCTGGACGACCATGAAGATCGCGCTGATTTCCGCTCCGCTCACCGCCGCAGTCGGTCTCCTGACGGCCTATATCATCGTGCGGCAGAAATTTGCCGGGCGGAACCTGTTTGAATTTGCGCTGATGATGAGCTTTGCCATTCCCGGCACGGTCATAGGCGTCAGCTACATCATGGCCTTCAACCTGCCGCCGGTGGAAATGACCGGCTCGGCGCTGATCCTGATCGCCTGCTTTGTGTTCCGTAACATGCCGGTCGGTGTGCGCGGCGGCATTGCGGCGATGAGCCAGCTGGACAAGAGCCTCGACGAGGCCTCGCTGACGCTGCGGGCCAACAGTTTCCGCACCATTCGCAAGGTCATCCTGCCGCTCCTGAGGCCCGCGATCACGGCCGCACTGGTCTATTCCTTCGTGCGCGCCATCACCTCGATCAGCGCCGTCATCTTCCTCGTCAGCGCCGAATACAACATGGCGACGTCCTACATCGTCGGCCTCGTCGAAAACGGCGAATATGGGGTTGCGATTGCCTATTCCTCTATGCTGATCGTGGTGATGATCACCGTCATTGCCGGCTTCCAGTTCCTCGTTGGCGAGCGTCGGCTGCGGCGCGAAAACCGCGTCGCTGGCCTACCATCCGCTTCCCCCGTTCCTCTTGCCCAGGAGAAAACCGCATGATTTCCGTTAAGCCCGGCTCCGTTACCTTCAAGAATGTCCGCAAGACCTTCGGTGCTTTCACCGCCATACCGGACCTGTCGCTCACCATCGAACCAGGCACGCTGGTAACTCTGCTCGGCCCATCCGGCTGCGGCAAGACGACGACGTTGCGCATGCTGGCGGGCCTCGAACACCCGACGTCCGGCCGCATTCTCATCGGCGATCAGGATGTCACGATGCTGCCAGCCAACGAGCGCGATGTCTCGATGGTCTTCCAGTCGTATGCGCTGTTCCCGCACATGACGGCGCTCGACAATGTTGCCTATGGCCTGCAATCCTCCGGGCTACGCAAGGCGGAAGCGCGGGAAAAGGCGGAAGAGGGGCTGAAGCTTGTCGGCCTTGCCGGCATGGGGCATCGCCTGCCTGCCGAACTTTCCGGTGGGCAGCAGCAGCGTGTCGCGGTTGCCCGTGCTCTGGTGCTGGAGCCGCAGGTGCTGCTGCTGGACGAACCTCTTTCGAACCTCGATGCCCGCCTTCGCCGCCGGGTCCGCACCGAAATCCGTGAATTGCAGCAAAGACTTGGCTTCACTGCGGTTTACGTGACGCATGATCAGGATGAGGCGCTCGCCGTCTCCGACCGCATCATCGTGATGAAGGATGGAGAGATCGCCCAGTCTGGCGCCCCGCGCGAGCTGTATGAGGCTCCAGCCTCCGCCTTCATTGCCGATTTCATGGGTGAGGCGAATGTCGTGGGCTGCGAAGTGATAAGGCTGGATGGACCGGACGCAATGGTCCGCGTTGGGGGCATCGATTATCGGCTTTCCGCAGGCAACGCCAGGCTGGGGCCGGCGAAGCTTGCGGTTCGCCCGGGCTCGATTTCAATCGGTCAGCCCGGCGGGCAGGGGGTTGCCGGGCGGGTGCTGCACTGCGCGTATCTGGGCGGCCACGTGGAATACGAGGTGGAAACCGAGATCGGCACGCTTTTCATCATCGATCATATGGCGGAAACCGGCCTGCCGCCGGCAAGCGACGTCACACTCGGCTTCAGGAACCGCGGGATCGCTTTGATCCAGGCCTGATCCCCAAGCAAGCCAGATGCGGATCCGGCCCGCTTCTGGCTGTCGACGCGCGGTCAGCACGCGGCATTCCAGATCGCCGCCGTGCCGGGCGAATAGCTCCGGCAGACGAATCAGTCCTCATGTCCGGCTCCGGAAAGGACACGACATCGCGCCAGTGATGAGAAATTGCAGGCTCCTCGATACAGTTTTTCCTGTGTGAAGAAAAACCGGTTGTTCCGGCGGATTTCTGTTTACTTTTGCCGAGGTTGCGCGCCATCACGCTGACTGAATTCGCTGCCAGGCGTATCGTAAACCATGGAGGATGAGATGAAGGCACTGGTGCTGGAAGAAAAAGGGAAGCTCGCGCTCAGGGACTTTGACATTCCCGGTAAACTCGGACCGAAGGATGTGCGTATCCGCACCCACACGGTCGGCATTTGCGGCTCCGACGTCCATTATTATACACATGGCAAAATCGGACATTTCGTCGTCAACGCCCCAATGGTGCTCGGGCACGAAGCCTCTGGAACGGTGATCGAAACCGGCGCCGAGGTAACGCATTTCAAGGCTGGCGACCGTGTTTGCATGGAGCCGGGTATTCCCGACGCAACGTCGCGCGCGTCGAAGCTCGGCATCTACAATGTGGATCCGGCCGTCCGTTTCTGGGCGACGCCCCCTGTGCATGGTTGCCTGACGCCGGAGGTCATTCATCCCGCTGCTTTCACGTACAAGCTGCCGGACAATGTGTCCTTTGCGGAAGGCGCCATGGTGGAGCCCTTTGCCATCGGCATGCAGGCGGCGCTGCGTGCCCGCATCCAGCCGGGCGATGTCGCCGTGGTAACAGGCGCCGGTCCGATCGGCATGATGGTGGCGCTTGCCGCGCTCGCGGGCGGCTGCGCGAAAGTCGTCGTCGCCGATCTTGCCCAGCCCAAGCTCGATATCATCGCCTCTTACGATGGCATCGAGACCGTCAATATCCGCGAGCGCAACCTCGCTGAAGCGATCGCTGAGGCGACGGACGGCTGGGGCTGCGATATCGTCTTTGAATGCTCGGGCGCCGCCCCCGCCATTCTTGGCGTTGCCGCCCTCGCACGACCGGGCGGCGCAATCGTGCTCGTCGGTATGCCGGTCGATCCGGTTCCGGTCGATATTGTCGGCCTTCAGGCCAAGGAACTTCGGGTCGAAACGGTTTTCCGCTACGCCAATGTCTATGATCGCGCCGTAGCGCTCATCGCATCCGGCAAGGTCGATCTGAAGCCGCTGATTTCTGCGACCATTCCCTTCGAAGACAGTATTGCCGGTTTCGACCGTGCGGTGGAAGCGCGGGAAACGGACGTCAAACTGCAGATAGTGATGCCGCAATAAGTGCCAGACATTCGCTCGCTGATGCATAAGCGGTGAAAGGTGCGCGGAAAAGTATAAGTAGGGCCTGCCTGTGGTAGGCAGGCCCTACTCCAAAAATTCATCACAGATCGCCTCCTGATGAGAATTGTTTGGGCGCATCACGGCAAATTGAGCAAAAAAAACAGGCTCTCCGCAACGTTGACTGTCAATCACGTTGAGGCACTATTCAATTTCTGGCAAAAAACAGTCAAAAAAGTATCGGTAATTTCTTCGGCGTGATGTGGATGTTTAGCCGCGGCCCGCCCTATGCTCCTCATCAACGCCTGGGACGAGCCATAAAGAGGAATGGCTTCGCTTCGCAAATGCGGCGGACGTGACTGATGGGAGGAACCATGATGCAGCCCGATCTGGAACTGGTGCACATCCGCAAGGGCGAATCTTTCGCTGCCTGGCGGCATGGCTATCCATTCCGTACCGTGCGCTGGCATTATCATCCCGAATATGAAATTCATCTGGTCGTCGCGACGTCAGGCACCTTCTATATCGGTGATTTCGTCGGCCGTTTCGGCCCCGGTCAGCTCATCATGACCGGCCCCAATCTCCCCCAGAACTGGATCAGCGAGATCGAGCCGGACGAAATCGTGCCGACGCGTTCCCTCGTGATCCAGTTTCCGGAGAGTTTTATCGAGGATGCCTGCGCCTCCATGTCCGAGATGGAAGTGGTGCGCGGCCTGCTGGACCGCAGCCGTCGCGGTATTCTCTTTGACGACGAGACGAGCGATCGGGTCCGCCCGCTGATCCTTCGGCTTATCGAGGCGCAGGGCCTGACGCGTCTGGCACTTTTCTGGGAAATTCTCGATCTCTTGGTCAATGCGCCGACATCCGAGGTGCTGGCAAGCCTCAGCTACGAACTGGATCTGACCGGGATTGGCGACAGCGGCATCAATCGCGCCCTCTCTCATCTGCGCGAGCATCTGACCGAACAGGTGGAGGAAATCGATCTCGCCGACATGGTGGGCCAGAGCCCGAGCGCCTTCTCCCGGGCCTTCAAGCGCCATACCGGCACGACGCTGGTGCGCTATCGCAATCAGTTAAGGATCGATCTTGCCTGCCAGATGTTGCTGGCGGATCAGGATGTGAAGGTGGCCGAGGTCTGCTACGATGTTGGCTTTTCCAATCTTTCCAATTTCAACCGGCATTTCCTGAAACTCAAGGGAATGTCACCGTCGAGGTTCCGAACCATTTTTGCGGCCCAGAAGGCAGCTGTTATGGCGGAGTAAACCAGCGACACATCGCCGATTTTTACCAATTCGGGCAGAGGTCTGTCCGGAAACGGGCACTTGTTGCCCCAACTTTCCTAATGGGAGGAAGAGTGAGATGAAAATGAAATCCAAGTTTCTGATGGCGACAGCCGCAATTGCAATGATGGCCGCTCCGGCGCTGGCGCAGGAAAAGCTGAAGATCGGCATGACCTTCCAGGAGCTGAACAACCCCTATTTCGTGTCGATGCAGGAAGCGCTGAAGGAAGCTGCGGCAAGCATCGGCGCTGACGTTGTCGTGACCGATGCCGGCCACGATGTGGCAAAGCAGATTTCCGACGTTGAAGACATGCTTCAGCAGAAGATCGACATCCTGCTTCTCAACCCAACCGACAGCGCCGGCATCGAAGCCGCCGTGCACGCTGCCAAGGCTGCCGGCGCAATCGTCGTTGCGGTTGACGCCAACGCCAATGGCCCGGTCGATACCTTCGTCGGCTCGAAGAACCGTGACGCGGGCTACAAGTCGTGCAAGCATCTCGGTGACGCGCTCGGCGGCAAGGGTGAAGTCGCGATCCTCGACGGTATCCCGGTCGTGCCGATCCTTCAGCGCGTCGAAGGTTGCAAGGCCGCACTCGCCGAATTCCCCGAGATCAAGCTGGTCGATACACAGAACGGCCGTCAGGACCGCTCCGTCGCTCTGGGCGTCGTTGAAAACATGATCCAGTCGCGTCCGAACCTCGCCGGCATCTTTTCGGTGAATGATGGCGGTGCGATGGGCGCTCTGGCTGCTATTCAGGGTTCCGGTAAGGACATCAAGCTGACCTCGGTCGACGGTGCTCCGGAAGCTGTGAAGGCGATTTCTGAGGGTGGTCCTTTCATCGAAACCACCGCGCAGTTCCCGCGTGACCAGGTGCGTGTCGGCCTCGCCATGGCGCTCGCCCAGAAGTGGGGCGCTCGCGTCGTGCCGAAGGAAGTCCCGATCGACGTTATGGTCGTCGACAGCAAGAACGCCGGCGAGTTCAGCTGGTAAGAACTCCTCCCAGGCTCCGTCCCCGCTTTATGCGGGGGCGGGGTTAAATCCCGACCATTGAGGAGGGTGAAATGCTGGAACTGAATGGAATAAGAAAAAGCTTTGGCAAGATCGAAGTCCTGCGCGGCGTCGACCTTGAGGCGCGCGCCGGCGAGGTGCATGCGCTTCTGGGCGAAAACGGCGCCGGCAAATCGACTCTTATGAAGATCCTGAGCGGCATCCTGCAGCCCTCGGAAGGAACGATCCGCATTGACGGCATGGATCGCCGCTTCGCCAATTACGATGAGGCGATTGCCGCCGGTGTCGGCATCGTGTTTCAGGAATTCAGCCTGATCCCTTATCTCAACGCCGTTGAAAACATGTTCCTTGCCCGCGAAATCCGCGGGCCGCTGCGCCTTCTGAACAAGGGCGCGATGCGCAAGCGCGCAGCCGAAATCATGGGCCGGCTCGCCGTGGATGTACCGCTCGACGTGCCGGTGCACCGCCTTTCCGTCGCCCAGCAGCAATTTGTCGAAATCGCCAAGGCCTTGTCACTGGATGCCCGCATTCTCGTGCTCGACGAGCCGACCGCCACGTTGACGCCTTCCGAGACCGAACATCTGTTCAAGGTCATGCGCGAACTGCGACGTCAGGGTGTCGCGATCATCTTCATTTCGCACCACCTCGAGGAAATATTCGAGATCTGCGACCGCATCACCGTCCTGCGCGATGGCGAGCTGATCGGCTCTTGCCTGACGTCGGAGGTCGACAATGACCGCCTGGTTGAAATGATGGTCGGCCGGCGCATCGAAGCCAGCTTCCCGCCGAAGCCGCAACTCGATCCTTCCGCCGCGAAGGTGATCGAAGTCGAGGAGCTGCAACTGAAGAAGGGCGGCCCTGTCTCGCGTTTCGCGCTGCGCAAGGGCGAAATTCTTGGTTTTGCCGGGCTCGTTGGCTCAGGCCGCACGGAAACAGTTCTCGCCATGCTCGGCGCGCATTCCGCGACGCGCCGCAAGATCAAGCTCGATGGTGTGGAGACGCGTTTTTCCGGCCCCGATGATGCGCTGATGCGCGGCATTGGCCTGCTGCCGGAAAGCCGCAAGGAAGAGGGCCTGATCACCAGCTTCTCCATCCTGCAGAATATCTCGCTCAACAATTACGGCAAATACCGCAAGGCGCACTGGTTCCTCGATCTCAAGAAGGAACTGGAGTACACGACAAAGGCCATGGCGCAGGTGCAGGTGAAGGCACAAGGGCCTTACGCCCGCGTCGACACGCTGTCCGGCGGCAACCAGCAGAAGATCGTTATCGCGCGCTGGCTGAACCACGACATGCGCGTGCTGATCTTCGATGAACCGACACGTGGCATCGATGTCGGAGCGAAGGCAGAAATCTATTCGCTGATGCGCGAATTTGCTGCCAGGGGCCATTCGATCATCATGATCTCCTCGGAACTGCCGGAAGTCATCGGCATGTCCGACAGGGTCTGCGTCTTCCGGTCCGGCGGCATCGTTGCCACGGTCGAGGGAGACGACATCAATTCAGAAACAATAATGACAAACGCCACCACCGGGAGAGTTGAACATGTCGCTTGATGCAAACACCGGCGTTGCCGCGAAAACGGGCGGTTTCAGTCTCAGTGCCATGCTGCGCTCGCCGCTCGCCCTGCCGCTGGCGGGTCTGATTGTCGTATCCATCCTGATGGGGCTTGCGAGCGACAATTTCTTCAGCCTCAACAACATCATGAACGTGTTGCGGCAGGTTTCCGTCGTTGGCATTCTGGCCGTCGGCATGACTTTCGTCATTCTGACCGGCGGTATCGACCTGTCGGTCGGCGCTGTCATGGCGCTTATCGGAACGCTTTCCGCTGGCCTGATGGTGAACACCGGCCTCTCGCCTGCAATTGCGCTGCCGGCCGGCCTGTTCATCGGTCTCGGCATCGGCATCTTCAACGGGGCGCTTGTCGCCTGGGGCAAGATGCCCGCCATCATCGTCACGCTCGCCACCATGGGCATGGCCCGTGGCCTTGGCCTTATCTATTCCGGCGGCTACCCCGTCAGCGGTATTCCGAGCTGGATTTCCTGGTTTGGTGTCGGCCGTATCGGTGTGGTTCCCGTCCCAGTCGTCATCATGGTGGTGATCTACGCCATCGCCTGGGTGCTGTTGCAGCGCACCGCTTTCGGCCGCCACGTCTATGCGCTCGGCGGAAACGAGCTGGCAGCCCGTCTTTCGGGCGTGAAGACCCAGCGCGTCAAGCTTGCCGTCTATGGCATCTCGGGCGTCACGGCAGCATTTGCGGCACTGATCCTCACCGGTCGCCTGATGAGCGGTCAGCCCAATGCCGGTGTCGGCTTCGAACTCGATGCCATCGCGGCCGTTGTTCTTGGCGGCACGGCGATTGCAGGCGGCAGGGGCCTCATTCTCGGCACGCTCATCGGCGCGGTGCTGCTCGGCATTCTTAATAACGGCCTCAACCTGATGGGCATCAACCCCTATCTGCAGGATGTCATCAAGGGCGGCATCATCCTGCTGGCCATCTATATCGGACGGGAATGGCGCTAAGCCGGCCCGGAAATATCTTCATAAACGCAGGAGAATTAAATGTCTGAATCGCTGCAAGGCAAGATTGCGGTCATCACCGGCGCCGCATCCGGCATCGGGCTTGCCACCACAGAAGCGCTGTTGGAACAGGGCGCGACCGTGGTCATGGTGGACTGGAACGAGAAGGCCCTCAATGATCTGGTTGCCAAGCTTGGCGACCGCGCCATCCCGCAGGTCACCAATCTGCTCGATGCCGACAGCTGCAACGCAATGATCCCTGAGATCCTCAAGAAGGTCGATCATATCGACATTCTCTATTGCAATGCCGGCACCTATATCGGCGGCGATCTCACCGAGACGACGCCGGAAGCCATCGACAAGATGCTCAATCTCAATGTCAACGCCGTCATGAAGAATGTTCATGCCGTCGTGCCGCACATGTCGGAGCGCAAGACGGGTGACATCATCGTCACCTGCTCGATTGCCGGCCACTTCCCGACCTATTGGGAACCGGTCTATTCGGGTTCGAAATGGGCGATCACCAGCTTCGTGCAGGGCATGCGCCGCCAGATGATCCCGCACGGCGTGCGCGTTGCGCAGGTCTCCCCTGGCCCGGTCGTTTCCGCACTGCTGGCCGATTGGCCGGAGGAAAACCTCCGAAAGGCCAAGGAATCCGGCAGCCTGATCGATGCGAGCGAAGTGGCCGATGCCGTCGTCTACATGCTGACACGCAAGCGCACCGTCACCATCCGCGACATGCTGGTCTTGCCGACCAACTTCGACCGCGTTTAAAAAATCCCTGGGCGGCGGAAAGACCGGACACGGTCCCGCCGCCCAACCCTTTCCAGCATCGGATGATCCCCTCCGAGGAGTATCGCAAATGGCTTCCTATCTTGTTGGCGTCGATGTCGGGACCGGCTCGGCGCGGGCCGGTGTCTTCGACGTCTCGGGCAAGCTCCTCGCCACCGCCAAGCGTCCGATCAGCATGCATCGCGAAGATGGCGGCATTGCCGAGCAATCGAGCGCGGAAGTGTGGCAGGCGGTTTGCGACAGCGTCCGGGAGAGCGTCTCACGCGCTGGTATCGATCCTGTCGATGTTGCCGGGATCGGTTTCGATGCCACCTGCTCACTCGTCGTTCGCGGGCCGGACGATGAGACCCTGCCGGTTGGCGCTGCCGATCATCCCGAACGCGATATCATCGTCTGGATGGATCACCGTGCCGTTGAACAGGCGGAGCGCATCAATGCCGGAGAACATGCGGTTCTTAAATATGTCGGTGGCCGCATCTCTCCCGAAATGCAGACGCCGAAGCTTTTGTGGCTTCGGGAAAATCTACCGGATGTCTATGCCCGTGCCGAACACTTCTTTGACCTGACGGATTTCCTCACTTGGAAAGCCTCCAGTGCACTTGATCGATCCGCCTGCACGGTCACCTGCAAATGGACCTATCTCGCCCACGAGAACCGATGGGATTCGGAATATTTCAACAATATTGGCCTTGGCGATCTGGCGGAACAGGGCTTCCGCCGCATCGGTGAAAGCGTCGTCCATCCGGGCACGGCGCTCGGCACCGGTCTGACGGAAGACGCCGCAAAGGCGATGGGGCTGGTGGCAGGCACCGCCGTTGCTGCGGGCCTGATTGATGCCCACGCCGGCGGCGTCGGTACGGTTGCTGCGGGTGGCGATGCTTCGAAATGCCTTGGTTATGTTTTCGGGACCTCGTCCTGTACCATGACGACGACAGCCGAACCCGCCTTCGTGCCTGGCGTCTGGGGGCCTTATTATTCGGCCATGGTTCCCGGTGCGTGGCTGAATGAGGGCGGCCAGTCTGCTGCCGGTGCGGCCATCGATTATCTGGTTCAGCTACATCCGGCAGTCCCCGAAGCGAAGGTGCTTGCCGAGAAGGATGGCAAAGCCTTGCCGGTCTGGCTTGCCGACCGCGCCCTCGGCCTTGCCGAATCCGCTTCCGCCGCAGCAAAGCTTGCAGAGGATTTTCATGTGGTGCCGGAATTTCTCGGCAACCGCGCACCCTTCGCCGATCCCCATGCCCGCGCGGTGGTTGCCGGGTATGGTATGGAAACCGGCGTGGATTCCCTTGTCGCGCTTTATGTGGCCGGGCTTCTCGGCCTTGGTTACGGGCTTCGTCAGATCATCGAAACGCAGGCCCGCAACGGCGCGCCGGTGGAAACCATCAGTGTCAGCGGCGGTGCGGGTGCCCACCCGCTTGCACGGCAGTTGCTGGCCGATGCGACCGGGCTTCCCGTCGAATTAACCGAATGCGAGGAGCCGGTCCTTCTCGGCTCCGCCATGTTGGGCGCCGTCGCCGCAGGGACTTATCCGGACCTGATGGCGGCGATGCCGGCAATGTCGCGTATTGGCAGCAGTGCAACGCCCGATCCTGATTTTCAGAGGGTTCACCAAGCGCGTTACGACGCGTTTCTGACGCTGCAGAATGCGGCCCGCGCCATTCGTTCCGCCAGCCATTCCTGAGCGCCGTCAAAAATAACTTAGATCATCCGGCCGCATTGGCCGCAAATAACGAGGATTCCATGCAGTTTTCCGGAAAATCCGTCATCATCACCGGCGCAGGCAAAGGCATCGGCCGCGCCTGCGCGCAGCTGATGGCCGCACGCGGTGCGGAGGTCGTGGCGATCAGCCGCACGCAGTCCGATCTCGACAGCCTCAGAAGCGAAATCGGCGGACGTTCGATCCGTGCCGATCTTGCCGACGTAGCCGCCACCCGCGCCGCCATGGCCGAAGCCGGCACCTGCGATTTCCTGATCAACAGCGCCGGCATCAACGTGCTGGAAAGTGTGCTTGACATGAGCGATGCAGGCTACGAGGCCGTGCTGGGCATCAATCTGCGCGCAGCCATCATCACCTGCCAGGAATTCGCCCGCGCCCGTGTTGCAAGGGGCGGCGGCGGCGCCATCGTCAACATCACCTCGATTGCAGGGCATCGCGGCTTTCAGGATCACCTGTGTTATGCGGCGTCCAAGGCCGGGCTTGAGGGCGCAACCCGCGTGCTTGCCAAGGAACTTGGCCCGCATGGTATTCGCGTCAATGCCGTCGCGCCCACCATCACACTCACTGAACTGGCTGCGGAAGCGTGGAACGATCCGGTCAAAAGCCAGCCTATGATGGTGCGTCATCCGCTCAACCGCTTCGCAGAAGCCGAAGAGGTGGCGCAGAGCATCGCGCTGCTGCTTTCCGATGACAGCAAGATGATTTCAGGCGCCGTATTGCCAGTGGACGGCGGCTTCCTCGCCGTTTGAGCGAAACAACAGCTGCTCTCGGCGCAGGCCGATTGAAACCTGAAAAAATCGATGCGCGGGGTGCGATACGCATTGCCCGCGCATTTCATCTATGGCGGATGGAGTTAGTTCAGGTCCGGGTGCCGGCCGACGAGCTGACTGCGTTTCGTCTGCAGAATTTCTTTCTGCTGTTCCAGTTTGAGAAGCTCTTCGTCAATCTCTTCAACGCTTTTTTCGATGTGCAGATATTGCGCGGCGAGAAGCGATTTCGCCTCCTTGCGGCTGGAGGCGTTGGGCGTATCGCCATAAAGAGGCCGGTTCGCCGTCTCTTTCAGGAAGAAAGTGGTGACAATGCCGAAGACAGCGGCGACCATGAGGTATAGGCCGGCATATAGATGTTGTCGGTCGCTTCCACCAGCCAGGCCGTGGCCGTTGGAGTCAGGCCGGCGACGATGATCGAGATGTTGAACGCGATCGCCAGGGCGCTATAGCGTATGCGCGCCGGAAACAGAGCGGGCAAGGTCGAGGCCATGATTCCGATCAGGCAGTTCAGCGCGACGGCAAGAATAAGCAAGCCGAAGAAAATCTGGACCACCTGCCCGCTGGCGATGAGATGGAAAGCCGGTAGCGAGAGAAAAAAGATCGCCGTGCTACCGACAGCGAGGAAAGGTTTGCGGCCTATCCGGTCGCTCAAAAGCCCGATGGCCGGCTGGACGAACAGCATACCCACCATGACGGCGATGATGATGAGGACGCCGTGATCCTCGCTGTAATTCAGCGTCTTTGACAGGTATGTGGGCATGTAAGTCAGCAGCATGTAGTAGGTGACATTGGTGACGAGAACCATGCCGATGCAGATTGCCAGCGAACGGAGATGTTTGCTGGTGATCTCCGCGATGGGGACCATGGGCCGTTCCTTCAGCGACTGACGGTCCTCCTCTTCAGCGCGGTGAAGGCGTTCGGTGAAAGCCGGCGTCTCCTCCGCGGCGTGGCGAAGATAAAGGCCGATCAGTCCGAGCGGAGCGGCAAGGAAGAACGGAATGCGCCAGCCCCAGTCGAGAAATTTCGCCTCGCCCATGGCGGTGCTGAGCAGCACCACCAGTCCCGCGCCAAGCACAAAACCGGCAATCGAGCCGAAATCGAGCCAGCTGCCGAGATAACCGCGTTTGCGGTCGGGCGCATATTCCGCCACGAAGATGGCCGCACCGGTATATTCTCCGCCCACGGAAAAGCCCTGAA
Organism: Agrobacterium sp. MS2; assembly: GCF_003261015.1. NCBI lineage: Bacteria > Pseudomonadati > Pseudomonadota > Alphaproteobacteria > Hyphomicrobiales > Rhizobiaceae > Agrobacterium > Agrobacterium sp. MS2. The sequence continues at coordinate 180,986 of NZ_QLNF01000056.1, forward strand.
CGAGCTTGCAGAGCAGCAAGAGGATAGGGGCCCAGATGCCGATGGTCGCATAACCCGGAATAAGGCCGATGCAGAAGGTGCTGGCCGCCATGATGATAATGGTGAGAGAGAGGACTTTCTGCCTCCCGAACCTGTCGCCCATCGCCCCGAAGAAAACGCCACCTAGCGGACGAATGAGAAACGGAACCGAAAATGTCGCAAGTGCCGCCACTGTCTGAACGGCGGGGGCAGCCTCCGGAAAGAAGACCTTGCCAACGGCGTAAGCGACAAAGCCGTAAACACCGAAATCGAACCACTCCATGGCATTTCCGAGGGCGGCTGCCGTCACGGCTTTTTTGACCTTCTCGTCATCGATGACGGTCACGTCGTCAATGCTCAGCGGGCTGGCCTGAATCTGACTGTTCAATTGTTGTCCCCTTGAATGCCTTGCAACCATTTATTGCGCGACGTGAAAATGCGTGACATGCGCATGTGTTCCATTTGCAGGCGGAAGCGGTGCGGGGGGCGGGGTGTGCCCCAAAAAACGAACGCCCGGCAATGGCCGGGCGCTTGTGAAGTCTGGTGGGATGTATTCAGTGACGATGCTCGGGCATGTCCTTCAACTGATCCTTCGTCCATGAGGTCACCGCGTGGACATCACCGTCCTCATCGCGCATGAAATCGAGATCGCTGAGCGGAACTGCGACGGGCTTTGCGCCGATGCCGAGAAAGCCGCCGACATCGATGATCGCCGTGCTGCCGGCGCCGACGCCGTGTACGTGGTCAACCTTCCCGACCTTGTGGTCATCGGCGCCATAGACGGTCGCGCCTTCTAGAACCGACGGCGTCAGTTCGGTTTCAACCAGACGTACGTGATTGCTATGATCCATTTTTTCCTCCTGTCGTGGTTTACAGGAACAGAACTCCCGCGTTGCAGAACCGTTCCATTGGCTGTTGCTCGCAGTCATTGCGCTGCCTTGCGAACAGACCTGCAAGCTTCCGGAATGAACATGCCGATACTTTGTCATTCGATAGTCATGTTTGACCGAGAAAACCCTCTTGAAATTAATGAACGCGCGTGCAATATGAACACGCGTTCACTCAGAAGAAATGGTTTTGCGCATGGACTCGATGCCCTATCCGGATACATTGGCAGCTCGCGCGGAACTGTGCCGCAGCGTTATTTTATCCGCCGGCGAACTGGTGCTCAAAGGTTTTCAGGGTGAGGCGACACGAAGCTTCTCCATGAAGGGGCCGCAGGATTTTCTGACTGTGACCGATGCGGCTTCCGAGGCGCATATTCGCGGGGCGATCTCGGCTTGTTTCCCAGACGATAGTTTCTTTGGTGAAGAAGGCGGCGGTGAGATCGGCGATCGGGTTTGGGTCGTCGATCCCGTGGACGGCACCGCGAATTTCGCGCGTGGCATCCCGCATTTCTGCATCTCCATTGCTTATGTCGAAAAAGGGCGGACCGAAATCGGTGCGATCTATAATCCTGCGCTTGACGAGCTTTATTTCGCGCGTCGCGGTGAAGGAGCAACGCGCAACGGGCAGCCGATTCAAACCGCGGAAACGACGCGCTTTGATGCGTCATCGATCGAGATGGGCTGGTCGACCCGGATCGCGAATTCCACATATCTCGATATCGTCAGGAACCTGCTCGATATGGGCAGCAATGTTCGTCGTGCAGGCTCAGGAGCGCTGGCGCTTGCCTATGTGGCCGACGGTCGTTCCGACGCCTATCTCGAATTGCATATGAATTCATGGGATTGTCTTGCAGGCTTGCTACTCGTCAGCGAAGCTGGCGGCGATGTCTGCCCATTTCTGGAGATTGGCAGTCTTCGGGACGGCGGGCCTGTTCTGGCTGCGGCCCGCGGTGTTGCCAGAGGCGTCAGCCAGGCAGCGAATATACCCCTTGCCGAAAGGACGCCGTCGGACCGGCAGCGCGCCGCCTCGGCCTGATTTCAGGCGAACACCTGTTCGGGGTGTTCGCGCATGTGGAGGAATGAAATGGATGGACCCGTTTATGCCCGCCCGGCAATCAGCCTGATTGCGGAAGGGCTCGGTCCGCATAATGCCGCCCTTTACATCGGCGGCAGCGATGGTGCTGGCGACCGGGAGCTTCTGCGCCGGCACGGCATTACGACCGTCGTTAATTGCGCCGTCAATCTTGATATCAATCTCGTGCAGACGATGGCCGAAGAAGGCGACCGGCGGACTGTGGGTTATGGTGACATCCGCTATTACAAGCTTGGCCTGATCGACGGCGATGGCAGCCCTGACACCATGATGCTGGGCGCTTATTACATACTCGATGGCGCACTTCGCCAGACCATGCCGAAGCGGGAGACTTATCCCTTTGTCGATGGCGGCAATGTGCTTGTCAACTGCCGCAGCGGCCGCAGCCGTTCCGTCTCGCTGGTGGCGCTTTTCCTGCACAAGCAGCAGCCCGACCTCTATCCGACCCTCGACGATGCGCTGGCCGTGATCCGCACGAAACGGGAATTGCGGCCTGACGAATGGTTCGAGACGCCGAAACCGATGCTTTATGCCGCCGCCCGCCGTGCTTCCGAATGGATCGACTTGGTTGAGGGCAGAAAGATCGCGCAATCATGCTGACACATATGCTGCCTTCCGTTGCCGTCATTGCCGATGCGCATTTTCATGATACTTCAGCGGATTTCGGGTTTCCCGGCATCGAAATCGAAGGCGAGCGCATCACCATGCGCAGCTGGTCGGAAACGCGTGAATCCACCCGGGTTTTCAACGAGAGCGCGGATGCATTGCATGCGGCGCTGGAAGAGGTGCGCCAGCGTGGCATTCGCCATGTGGTGCTGCTCGGCGATTATACCGATGACGGCCAGCGGGTGACGACCGAAACGCTGAAGAGCATTCTGGAACGCCATCGCGATACCCATGGCACCGCTTTTTATGCGCTGCCCGGGAACCATGACATTTTCGGCCCTTGCGGCCGAAATCACACCAAGGAATTCCTGACGGAGAACGGCAAAGGCGTCCTGGTTTCCAGCGATGCGCGCCGCACCGGGGAAGGGGTCGTCATAACCGACCGCATGTACTGCGAAGGTTATCCCGCCGGCCTCGATCCGATGGGGGCTTTCGGTTATTTCCGCCAGCCGGATTATCTGCATTGGGAGACGCCCTTCGGCGCGTCCGACGCGCCGGAAGACCGGCTCTACGACGTGCGCTCTCCCGATGGGCGGAATATCTATCGCTTGATGGACGCCTCCTATCTTGTCGAGCCGGAAGAGGGCCTCTGGCTCCTGATGATCGATGCGAATATTTTCGAGCCGCGCGACGGTGTCTTTCAGCGAGGTGAGGAAGCCGCCTTTACCGACAGCACTTCGGGTGGCTGGAACGCGCTCCTGCGTTGCAAGCCCTTCATCATTGACTGGATTGCCGACGTGCGCCAAAGGGCGGAGCTGCTCGGCAAGACCTTGCTGGGCTTTTCCCATTATCCGGTGCTCGATCCCTTCGACGGAGCAAGCCGTGCCGAAGGTGCCCTGTTCGGTGAAACCAATGTCGTGCGCCGTACGCCACGCAAAGCGGTGGAAGACGCGCTGGTACGGGCTGGGTTAACCGTCCATTTCAGCGGGCACCTGCATGTCGAGGGCGTGACGCAGGGTGGGAAGGGTGATAGGTCGCTCACCAATATTGCCGTCCCTTCGCTCGTCGCCTTTCCTCCCGGATTCAAGGTCATCCATCCAGCCCGGCAGGACATCAGCGTGGAAACGGTGGAAATGACCGCTCTGCCGGTCAATGACCGTATTTGCCAGGGTTACGCGCAGGAGACGGTACTGGCAGGTGAAGAGGACGACCCGTCTTTTGCAGCCGGTGATTATGGTGGGTTCCTGCTTGGCCACAAGCGGGCGCTGATCAGACATCGCTATTTCAGCAAGGAATGGCCGGCAGAGGTCGTTGCGGCAATCTCCGACAAAACCGTGCAGGAGGTTCTCCTCCTGCTTGGGCAGGATGGCCACGAACTGTCTGATGGACTTGCGCTGTCATTCGAATTGCCCATGTTCGAGCTGATTGCCGACTGGTATTGCCTGCGACAGGCGGCGGGTCTAGCCCTGCCGCATATCCCGCATGAGCGGCTCTGTCTCTATCGGAAATTGGCGCAGCGTTTCGGCCGCGCGCCGGATCGTCACGACCGGTCCGTCAGGAGTTTTATCGAAATCTTCCTCGGAGCGCTCGGCCTGTTTCTTGAGCGTGCAGAAAGCAGCCCGCGTGACATTACGCTTCGGCTCGGGTCGCAGCGTGACCGCGTTGCAGTTTGATCCGACGATTTGCGGAAGGGGCGGTCTATCATGGCTGGGTTGATTGCTGTCCGACCACCGGGACGGCAGGCGGGGTGATTGAATGGAATCGGTCGTTGTCGGCATCAACCTGTTCGGCGCCGTGGCTTTGCTGCTTTTCGGGCTTGCGCAGATAAAGGATGGCATGTCACGCGCCTTTGGTGCGAGGCTCCGCATCGGTCTGGCCGCCGGCACGCGCGGCCAGTATCGCTCCTTCTTCGCTGGTCTCGTGGCGACAATCGCCTTGCAGAGTTCCACTGCCACCGCGCTGATGGTCGCCTCTTTCGTCGAGAAGGACCTCATCGCGCCGGCCATGGCGCAGATCGTCCTGCTCGGCGCCAATGTCGGAACTGCGATGACGGCGTGGATTGTCGCTCTCGGGCTTGGCTGGCTGTCACCGTTGCTCATCCTTGCCGGTGTCATCCTGTCGCGTGGCAAATCGGTGCAGCGGCAGGGAGGCGGGGCGGCGGTGGCAGGTGTCGGTCTCATGCTGCTGTCCCTTCATCTTCTCTCGGCTGCAACTGATCCCATCAGGCAGTCGCCAGCACTGGGTCTCTTTATCGGCATGCTCGGTGATGCCTGGCCTGTGGCGCTGATCTTCTCCGCCGTCCTTGCTGTTCTTGCCTCCTCCAGTCTCGCCATCGTCGTTCTGATCCTGTCACTTGCCGCCAGCGGCGGCATGGAAACGAGCCTCGTGATCGTTCTGGTGCTCGGCGCCAATCTCGGTGGCGCGGTGCCGCCGGTACTGGCGACGCTGAAAGCCCCGATCGCGGCACGCCGGGTGACGGTGGGAAATCTCGTCGTCAGGGCCATCGGCTGCCTCGCTGCGCTGCCGCTCGCCGGATATGCCGCGGCCCTGCTGGACATGTCACCCTTTTCGCATGCGAATCTTGCTGTGGATGCGCATCTCGCCTTCAATTTTGCTGTTGCCGCCTTCGCGTGGCCGCTCTCGCCAGTGCTTCTGCGAGTAACGACGATGCTGCTGCCAGACAGAGAGAGCACCGAAAACAATCACAGCTATCTCGACAGTCACGATCTCGATCAACCGGTTGCGGCGCTTGCCGGCGCAAGCCGCGAGGTGCTGCTGGTCGGCGACCTGATCGAGCTTATGCTGCGGCAGGCGAGTGAGGCCATGCGGGATAGTGATGCCGCAAAGCTCAACGATATCAGCAGCCTGGAGGGCCGGGTCGACCGCCTGCAGCATGAAATCAAGGTTTATGTCTCGAAGGTCGGACAGAATGGCCTGGCCCGCAAGGACCAGCGCCGTGCGATGGATATTGTCGAATATGCCATCAATCTCGAACATATCGGCGATATCATCGAAAAAGGCATCCGTCCGGAGATTGCCAAGAAGATCGATCTCGGCCTCCGCTTTTCCGATGATGGGAAAAGTGAACTTGAGCGCCTTTTTGCCGTCACGCTCGATAATATCCGCATGGCACAGTCCGTTTTCGCCACTCGCAACGCCGATCTTGCCCGTCGGTTGGTGGAAGTGAAGGAAGATGTGCGGCGGCTGGAAAAACAATCGTCGGAAAGCCATCTCCAGCGCCTGCGCGACGGCCGGGTTGACAGCATTCAGACCAGTTCGGTGCATCTGGACATGTTGCGTGATCTCAAGCGCATCAACGCCCATCTTGCAGCCGTTGCCCACCCGATCCTCGATGAGAGCGGGCTGCTGATCGAAAGCCGGATCCGGCAGGCGGCGGGTTAGCGTGCGGTAATGCGCTCCACCATGGAAACGGGCACGACCTGGAGCCGCGTTTCCGGCTCGTCGCTGTCAAGAGCGGTCAGGACCTTCTCCGTCAACGCGTCGAAGGACTGGGCAACGGTCGTCAGCTGGTAGCTTTTCCAGCCCGCCTGCGGAATGTCGTCGAAGCCGACGATCGAGATGTCTTCCGGCACCCGGCGGCCCATTTCAAGACGCGCGGCGTCCATGAAGCCGAGCGCGAGCAGATCGGTCACGCAGAAAGCGCCATCGATGGACTTGTCCGCCAGCAATTCGCAGCCGGCCTGATAGCCGCTGTCATAGCTGGTCGGACCACCGGACCAAGGCACGACCTCGATACCTTCAACCGTCATGCGCTGGGTGAAGGCACCGGCGCGGCGCAGCTGAGCCGGCGTCTGGCTACCGCTGGAAACGACCGCGACTTTCCTGCATTTCGCCGCCACAAGCCGCATGGCGGCAAGATCGGCGCCATGGGAATCGTCGCTCAACACCATATTCGTGTCGGTGCGATCAAGACGCTGATTTATGAGAATGAGGCGCACGCCATTGGCGATGCATTCATCGACGATCGAAGCCGGCGGTTCGCCGGAAAGGACCACGATGGCCTGCGCGCGGAATTCGAAGAGAAGCTCGATCAGCGGCGCAATGTCCTTGCGGGCATCTGCCGCATTCAGCAACAGGCATTGCAAGCCCCGGCGCAGGAGGCCGATGCTGAGGAGATCGAGCTGTTTTGAAATAAATGGGGAGCTGAGATTGGCACCGACGACCCCGATGAGATTGGAGCGGTCGTTGTTGAGACCCTGCGCCAGACGGTTGACGCGGTAGCCGAGTTCCTGTGCGGCTTTCAGCACCTTGCGCCGGACGGCCTTCGATACGCTGCCGCCGGGTGTGAAGGTACGAGAGACGGCGGAGCGTGAAACCCCGGCCTTTTTCGCCACCTCTTCGGCCGTCACGAACCCTCTTGCCATCCGACTCCCCCGGTTCCGAAATCCAATGCCTGATATCACAGGCTACGGGATGTCGGCTATTCCAATTTCACCAGCACCCCGTCACCCTTGAGAAAAGCTCTCTGGCGTTTCAGGAAATATCCAATCCGTTCCACAGGCGTCGGGACAGGAAAAAAATTTCCTGCCCGGCGCTGTTCAAAAATTACAGTTTTGTGACAAAAACACGTTTGAAAACAAATAAATAACTTAATGATCACGTGTGCATTTTTTCATTGACAAAATGTCGTTTAAGACGGATCATGCATTCCAAGGTAGAGTGAGATATGGAATTTTTATTCCATAATCGCTTTGCTGGCGATGTTTTCGGGAGGAGCTGGGATCATCGTTGTGAGTGGGTGAATCGCCCGCTTCTGAAGCACTGATGCATTGCTGAAGGTTACGCACGCGCCGCCTGTTCTACGGGTCGCGCGAAGGCAGGTTTTTGCCGGCGCGTGAGGGCAAAGCGTGGCCATATGGGGATAGAGAATGGCTCTTTTAAGCGAATCGACGAAGGCGGAGGCGCTGGGAAGTCCCCCGACGACCGCGCCTTCGGCATGGCAGGCCTGGCGGTATCGTCTCAAGGTCGCACTCAGGGAGCCGACGACGCTGATCGGCGTTCTGACGGCTCTGCTTTTCACCTATCTGATCGTCGTTCCGATCATTTCGATCATTCTCGATGCCGTCCGCGTCCAGTTCGGCCACGAACGGCGCCTCGGCAAGGATGTCGGCGATCTCACGCTTTATTATCTCGACAGGGCGTTTTTTTCGCCCGTCGCATCGGATCTTTTCTGGCGTCCGCTCTTCAATACGTTGACCGTCGCATTCGGGGCGATTGCACTTTCGCTCGTCATCGGCACCGTTCTTGCCTGGCTTATCAGCAGAACGGACATGTTCGGCCGCCGCTGGTTCGCCACGGCCTTGATCGTGCCCTATATGCTGCCGGCCTGGACCTTCGCGCTCGCCTGGACGACGTTGTTTAAAAATCGCACGGTTGGCGGCCAGCCCGGCTGGTTCGAGGCGATAGGCTTCACGCCGCCGGACTGGGTGGCTTACGGGCGCTTCCCGATCACCATCATCCTTGCCCTGCATTACACGCCTTTCGTCATCCTGCTGTTCGGCTCGGCGCTTCGCCGCTTCGACTCGCAGCTTGAAGATTCCGCCCGCATTCTCGGTGCCCATCGTTATCAGGTCGCCTTGCAGGTCATCCTGCCGCTGATGCGCCCGGCGCTATTGTCCTCGATGGTGCTAATCTTTGCGAAATGCCTTGGCGAGTTCGGCGTGCCCTATGTTCTCGGGCTGCCCGTGAAGTTCGAGGTTCTCTCCACATCGCTGTTCCGCAGCATTGCGTCGCGCCAGACGGGCGTTGCCGGTGTCGTCGCGGCCTCGATCATGCTCATCGGCATCATCACGCTCATGATCGACGCCCGCCTCGTTCGCGAAGCCCGCCGTTTCGTGACCATTGGTTCGAAAGGCTCGATGAACAGGCAGAGCCGTCTCGGCAAGATGCGGCTTCCGGCGACGGGCTTCGCGGCTGCCATCTTCGTTCTCAGTGTCGGCCTGCCGCTTCTGACCCTGGCGCTCTCGACGGTCATGAAAATGCCGGCCCGCTTCACGTTCGACAACTTCACCCTCGATTACTGGATTGGCAGCAACCTCAACACCGTCGCCTTGCAGACCGGCGTGCTCCTGAGCCCCGACCTATGGGCTGCCGCAAAAAACACGATGATGATCGTCGGGCTTGCCTCGCTCACATCGGGCATTCTTGGCCTGCTCGTTGGTTATGTCGTCATCCGCACGCCGGTGCGTGCCCTGTCCGTCTACCTGCGACAGGTGACGTTCCTGCCCTATCTCGTGCCCGGCATTGCCTTTGCCGCCGCCTATCTGTCGCTCTTTGCCGTTCCGCGCGGGCCGATGCCGGCGCTCTATGGTACGGTGACGATCCTCATCCTGGCGCTGATCGCTGACCAGATGCCCTACGCTTCGCGAGCCGGCATTTCCGCCATGACGCAGCTTGGAAAGGACCCGGAAGAGGCTGCCCAGATCGCCGGTGCAGGTTGGTTCCGCCGCATGATCTCGATCGTCATCCCGATCCAGAAAGGATCGCTGGTGACCGGGGTTCTCCTGCCCTTCATTTCGGGCATCAAGGGTCTCAGCCTATTCGTGATCCTCGCCGTGCCGAGCACGGATGTTCTGACCACCTATTCGCTGCGGCTGGTCGACTACCACTACACGCAGGCTGCCAACGCCGTGGTGCTGATCATCGCCGCCATTGCCTATTTCGGCACGCTGTTTGCCCAGAAGCTGACCCGTACAAATCTTGCAGAAGGACTTGGAAGCTGATGCCTACCATCAACCTGCGCGGTGCGCAGAAAAACTACGGCGTGAATTCCGCGAATGCGGTTTCCGATCTCGATCTCGAAATCCGCGACGGCGAGTTCATGTGCCTGCTCGGGCCTTCCGGCTGCGGCAAGACCACCACGCTTCGCATGATAGCTGGCCTCGAAAACCTCTCGGGGGGAGAGATCCGCGTCGGCGACCGGGTGATCGATTCCGTGACCGAAGGCATTTTCGTGCCGCCGGAAAAACGTGAAATGGGCCTCGTTTTCCAGAGCTACGCGCTATGGCCGCATCTGACCATCGAGCGCAATACCGATTTCGGCCTGCGCCTGCGCAAGCTGCCGAAGGCCGAGCGTGAAGCCCGTGTCGAGCGCGTCATGCAGGCGCTTGACATCGCCAAATATCGCGACCGCTATCCGTCGCAGCTTTCCGGTGGTCAGCAGCAGCGTGTGGCGCTTGCCCGCATGCTCGCCGTCAATCCGGGCGTTCTGCTTCTCGATGAGCCGCTCTCCAATCTGGATGCCCGGCTGCGGCTTGAAATGCGCGCCGAGCTGAAGCGGCTGCACAAGGAATTCAAGACGACCATCGTCTTCGTGACGCATGACCAGTGGGAAGCCATGACACTTGCCACCACCATTGCCGTCATGAACGAAGGCACGCTGCAGCAGATGGGCACGCCGAACGATATCTACGACCGTCCGGCCAATCGTTTCGTCGCCGAATTCGTCGGCAGCCCGCCGATCAACATACTGACTTTCGGCCAGCCCGGGGTGTCGGACATAGCGGACAGGGCGGAAGCCTATTTCGCAACCCGTTATCCGCAACTGCGCGGCATTGCCTCGATCGGCATGCGGCCGGAAGCCATGGGTTATGTGATGAAGTCCGAGGATGTGCCGCAAGGCAGCTTCGCCGGCGAGATGACGGTGACCGGCGTGCTGCCGACAGGCGGCAGCTGGATTCTCGAACTCAGAAGCGAGAACCACACGCTGTTCCTGACCACCCACTCCCTGCCGCGTATCGACAGCGGCGACCGCGTGTTCTTTCACGTGCCGCCCGAAGCCCTTCACGCCTTCGATGCCAGGGGGCAGAGGATCACCGAGGCGGACGCCGTTCTGCGCCACAGCACCTACAACTGAAAACGCCGCCGAGACGGCTGAAGGAGAAGCAGGATGAAGCGGACAATAGCGGGCCTGAGCCGGCTCTTATGCGCAACGGCGATTGCCGCAACGCTTGGCGGCGTGGCGAAAGCGGGAGAGCCTTTCGACCTCAATGCCCTGATCGAGGCGGCGAAAAAGGAAAAACCGATCACCGTCTATGACAGCACGGGAAAGATCGTTGAAATGGCGAAGAACTTCGCCGCGAAATACGGTGTCGGCGCTGAGGGCGCGAAGGTGAAGGCCTCCGCCCAGCTGGAGATGATCATCCGCGAGGCGCGCGCCAACAATATTCAGGGTGACGTCTCGATCATCAGCGATGCGCCGGCCGCGATGGCGCAGCTTATTCCGCTCGGTTTTGTCGAAAGCTGGCTGCCGCCGGATATGGCCGGCAATATTCCGCCGGAGTATCAGGACCCGCTGACCGTCGTCACCAGCGCCAATGTCTGGGCTTATAATAGCGAACTCTTCGACAAATGCCCCGTTTCCAATATCTGGGAACTGACCGACCCGAAGTGGAAGGGGAAGGTGGCGATGCAGGATCCGCTCGGCAAGGCATCCTATGTCGACTGGTTCAACCAGATGGCCAGCCACGGCGACGGTGAAGTGAAAGCGGCCTATAAGGCGCTTTACGGCAAGGACCTCGAAACCGGGGAAAAGAGCGCGACGGCAGCCTGGGTGAAGGCGCTTGCCGCCAATGCTCCGCTTCTGACCGACGCCGATGCGGCTGCTGCCGAAGCCGTTGGTGCTCCCGGTCAGAAAGAACCCTTCATGGGCCTCATCAGCTCGGCCAAGTTCCGCGACAATGCCGAGAAGGGCACGAAACTCGGCCTCTGCAAGGAGCTGAAACCCTGGGTCGGCTGGCTCTATCCGGGCGTTGGGCTGATCACCAAGGGCACGAACAGCCCGAATGCGGCGAAGCTTTTCATTCACTACATCATGACTGCCGAAGGCATCGCGCCGCAGGCGATCGACGGCAAGATGTCGACCAACAGGGAGGTAAGTCTGCCCGCCGACGAGCCATCGGGTATTGGCGCCGTCCTCGATAACATCCTGCCCTACAGCATGGCGACCAGTCTTGAAGACTGGGATGCGCGTGAAACCTGGCAGGACTTCTGGCGTGTGAACTACAAAAAATAATGGGGGATCAACTCGTGACGATCATGGCTAGCAATAATAATGGCAACGAGCGCAGGCGGCGGGGGACCGCCTCCGCACTTTGCCTCGGCGTCTCGCTGGCACTTAGCGGGGCCGCGCATGCGCAGGAAGCCTTCAATCTCGATGAGCTCATCGCTGCCGCGAAGAAGGAAAAGCCGATTACGGTTTATGCGGTCACCGGTAAGATCGTGGATACCGCGCAGGCGTTTACGGCCAAGTATGGCGTGCAGGCCAGCGGCAAGAAGGTGAACGAGGCGACGCAGGTCGAGTTGATGATCCGCGAACATCGGGCTGGCAATGTCGTCGGCGATGTCAGCGTGGCCACGGATGTTGCCTCCGCCATGGGCGAGCTTCTGCCGGCAGGTATCGCTACCAGCTGGACGCCGCCTGATATCGAAGGCGATATTCCGCAGAAGCTGCGGGATCCGCTCGTGGTCGTCTCAGACCCGCATGTCTGGACCTACAATACCGAGAAATACGACACATGCCCGGTCACCAACATCTGGCAGCTAACGGAGCCGCGTTGGAAGGGCAAGCTTGCCATGCTCGATCTATTCGACAAACCGCTTTATGCCGACTGGTTCAACCAAATCGAAACCCACCACGATGCCGATGTCGCCAAAGCCTACGAGGACCTCTACGGCAAGAAGCTGGAAACGGGCGAAAAAAGCGCAACGGCTGCCTGGGTGAAAGCCTTTGCCGAAAATGCGCCGCTCTTGACGGATTCCAGTTCGGTGGCGGACGCTGCCGGTGCTCCGGGACAGACCGATCCCTTCTTCGTCATCACCTCGGTCGCGAAGTATCGTGACAATGAAGCCAAGGGGCTGAAGCTCGGTCTTTGCAGCGGTGTGAAGCCATTTTCCGGATTCCTCTATCCCGGTTTCGGCCTGATTGCCGGGCAAACGAAAAGCCCGAATGCCGCGAAACTCTTCCTGCATTATCTGATGACGGAAGAAGGCATCGCGCCACAGACCGCTGACGGCAAGCTTTCCGGCAATATGAAAATCGCCCTGCCGGCGGATGAGCCTTCGAGGGTCGCCGATCATCTCGATGAGCTGATGGCTTTCGACGCCGCAACGGCGGCCGACGATCTCGACAAGCGCGAAGGCTGGCAGGATTTCTGGCGTGTGAATTACAAAAAATAAACGGAAGGCGGGGTGCAAACCCGCCTGTCTTTTCCTTGGGAGGGGAAACGATGCGAAAAATGAAATTGAGGGCTGCCTCGGCCATGGCCGCAGGTGCAATGATTATAGGCGCTTCCGCTCTGGCCGCCGCGGCTGAAGAGCCCTTCGATCTCGACGCCGTCCTTGCGGCGGCAAAGCAGGAGAAGCCGATCAACATCTATGACAGCACCGGCAAGATCGTTGAGATGGCGGATAAATTCAGCGCCAAATACGGGCTGAAGGCGACGGGCGTAAAGGTCTCCGCCAATAGCCAGCTGGAGATGATCATCCGCGAAAGCCAGTCGAACAATGTGCAGGGGGATGTGGTGTTGATTACCGATGCGCCCTCTGCACTTGCCCAGCTTCTGCCGGCGGGTTTTGTGGAAAATTACCTGCCGGGCGACATGACCTCGAAAATTCCGGCGCAGTTTCAAAACCCACTGGCCATTTCCACCAACGCCAACGTCTGGGCGTATAATACCGAAGCCTATGACAAATGCCCGGTGACGAATATCTGGGAACTGACCGAGCCGAAATGGAAAGGCAAGGTCGCCATGGTCGATCCGCTCAGCAAGAGCACCTATACCGACTGGTTCAACCAGCTTGAAGCCCACGGTAATGAAAAGATAGCGGCGGCCTATAAGGCTCATTTCGGCAGGGAGACGGAGGAAAAGAGTGCGGCAGCTGCGTGGATAAAGGCGCTGGCTGCGAATGGCCCGCTCGCCACCGACGGCGACGACCCGGTTGCGGAAGCGGTCGGCGCGCCCGGCCAGAACCAGCCCTTCTTCGGCCTGCTAAGTTCAGCCAAATTTCGCGACAATGCCGACAAGGGCTACAAGCTCGGCCTCTGCACCGACCTCGATCCCTGGGTCGGCTGGACCTATATCAAGCTCGGCCTGATGGCCTCCAAGACCAAAAGCCCGAACACGGCCAAGCTCTTTATCCACTATATCCTGACGGAAGAGGGCATCGCCCCGCAGATGAAGGACGGTAAGCTGCCGACCAATACCGACATCAAGATGCCGGATGATGAGCCTTCGGGGCTGATGAAGGTTGCCGACCGGCTGATGGGATACAATTCTGCTACGGGTCTCGATGATTTCGATCGGCGCGAGGAGTGGCAGGATTTCTGGCGCGTCAACTACACGAAGTAATCCCGGCTGGCGCGGTCCTGGCCGCGCCGCCTCCTCCTTTTTGCGAATGAACGGAATGGACATGCCGATGCAGACCTCATTGAGCGAACGAAATCCTGGAGATGAGGGCGCTTTTTCCCGCTCCGTGCGGTTGATGAAAATCGCCGAAACAGCGGCGCGTGCCGTGCGCGATCCCCTGCTTGCGGCATTCCGATCGGATATGACGGTGGACTACAAGGTCGATCTCCATGATATCGTGACTATCCACGACAAGCGCGCCGAGGCCGCCATTCGCACCATCATTCTCGAACGGGAACCCAACTCGGCCATCATGGGTGAGGAGGGCGGCCAGATCGGTAGCGGTGAGGTGCAATGGTATGTCGACCCCATCGACGGCACGGCAAATTTCGCCCGCGGCCTTGCCTTCTGGTGCGTGTCCATTGCCGCCGTTATCGACGGGAAGGTTGTTGCCGGCGTGGTTTATGACCCTGTCGCGGAGCAGATGTTTTCGGCCGATGTCCAGGCCTCTTATCTGAACGGCGAAAGGCTGCGCTCGCGTAGCGTCTCGGACGAGACACGGGCGACGCTCATCACCGGCTATCCCGTCTCGCGCGATTTCCGGCTGGATGGGCGGGAAGCGGCGCTTGCCAATTTCGGTACTCTTACTGAGACCTTTTCTACATTGCGCCGGCCCGGCAGCGCTGCGCTCAGCATTGCTCACGTCGCGGCGGGCTGGACGGATGCGGCCGCTGGTTTCGGCGTCAACGCCTGGGATGTGGCAGCCGCCATCCTCATTCTCAAAAATGCCGGCGGCGCCTATGAACCTCTCACTCTTGGAAAGGTGGCGGAAGGCGCCGCCGAATTCCTTTGTCCGGGTTATATAGCCACGGGTGAGGGGGCCAACTATCCGACATTGCAGCGGGTGGCACGAGCCATATCCGCAAGCCGCAGCGCCAAGACGTCGGTGCAACACGGGCCAACCGCCGCAGAAAACTGAAAAAGCAAAGATATGATGGCTGCCGTACCGGTGCCGGGGAGACATGACATGCCGCAACCGCAACAGACCATAGCCCGAGAGCAGGAGAGCGGCGAACTGCCGAAGCTCAGCCGCATCTATGAACGGCATCCGCTTTATGGTGTCGATCTTTTCATTTCGGGCAAAGAGGGTGCGAGCGACCTCAATCTTCTGCGTCAAAACGGCATTACCACCGTAGTCAATTGCGCCGTCAATCTGGACTTCAATTTCGTGGAGCAGTCCGATGTGGTTTCAGATCATGAAGGCAGCGTCTATGGGCCGGGCGAAATCCGATATTACAAGATCGGTCTGATCGACGGGGCCGGGAATCCTGATACCCAAATGGTGGCAGCCCATTATATTCTGCGGGCGGCGCTGGAGCAGATTCTGCCGGAAAAACCATCTTACCCCCGCCGGGAGCGCGGCAATGTACTCATCAATTGCCGGGGCGGCCGTTCCCGCTCTGTCGCCGTCGTCGCGCTCTTCCTCCATCTCACACTGCCAGCGGAGTTTCCGACCCTGGACGACGCGATAAGCTTCGTTCGTCTGAAACGAGAACTGCCGGAAAATGAGTGGTATAAGGCTCCGAAACCCGTCCTGGCCGAAGCCGCCCGCCGGGCTGCCGGCTGGATCGCGATGATCGACGCGGCCCACTGAAGAAGGCGCTCATTCGGGCCGCGCTTCCATTCCGCACAGGCATCTCGTTTCTTGTCGATCTGCAAAAAAGAAGGGTCGCTGGGCGACCCTTTAGTCGGGGATGGGAAAGAAGTATCAGGCAAGTCCGCCGATATGGAACGTCTTTATTTCCAGATATTCTTCGATGCCGACCTGCGCGCCTTCGCGGCCAAGGCCGGATTGCTTGACCCCGCCAAAAGGCGCGACCTCGGTGGAAATCGCGCCGGTGTTGAGGCCCACCATTCCGAATTCCAGCGCTTCACCCACGCGCCAGGCGCGTCTGAGGCTTTCAGTGTAGAAGTAGGCCGCAAGCCCAAACGGGGTACCGTTGGCGATGGCGATCGCCTCTTCTTCCGTTTCAAAACGGAAGAGGGGAGCGACCGGGCCGAAGGTCTCTTCGCTTGCCAGACGCATGCCGGTCGTTGCGCCGATCAGCACAATGGGGGCGGTGTATTGCGGACCTTCCGGTAGAGGGCGGGGTCTGGTGATGATCTTCGCACCTTTGGCCACGGCATCTTCCACATGGGCGCGGATCTTCGTTATGGCCGGCTCATTGATCATCGGGCCGATGGACACACCGGCCTCCGTTCCGGGACCGACCCGCATGGCATCAACGCGATCCGCCAGTTTTTTTGCAAAGGCGTCATAAACGCCTGCCTGAACGAGAATACGGTTGGCGCAGACGCAGGTCTGCCCACCATTGCGGAACTTCGAAACGAGCGCGCCTTCCACGGCCAGATCGAGATCGGCATCGTCGAAAACGATGAAGGGCGCGTTGCCGCCCAGTTCCAGCGAGAGCCGCTTTACACTGTCGGCAGCGCCTCGCATCAGGAGTGAGCCAACGCGGGTTGAGCCCGTGAAGGAAATTTTCCGCACCGTCTCATTCGCCATGATTTCGTTGCCGATATCGGTCGGCATGCCGGTCACGATGTTGATGACACCAGCGGGAATACCGGCCCGTTCGGCGAGAACACCGAGCGCCAGTGCCGAATAGGGCGTGAATTCGGAAGGCTTGATGACGACGGTGCAGCCGGCGGCAAGCGCGGGTGCAACCTTGCGCGTGATCATCGCGTTCGGGAAGTTCCACGGGGTGACGATGCCGCAGACGCCGACCGGTTCTTTCAGCACCACGATGCGCCGGTCCGGTGTCGGTGAAGGGATGGTGCTGCCGCCAATACGGCGAGCTTCTTCCGCGAACCATTTGACGAAGGATGCGCCATAGCGGATTTCTCCCTTCGCCTCCTCAAGCGGCTTGCCCTGTTCCGTGGTCAGGATCAGCGCAAGATCGTCCATATGCTCGATCATCAGGGCGAACCATTTTTCGAGAAGGGCCGCCCGCTCGGCATGGGTCTTTTTTCTCCAGGGGCCGAAGGCCGCATTGGCGGCCTCCACCGCCGCCCGGGTTTCCCCTCCGCCCATATCCGGCACGCTGCCGATGACTGCCTGCGTTGCCGGGTCGATCACGTCGACCGCCTTGCCCGATGCCGCTGCCTTCCATGCGCCGCCGATCAGGCCGGCCTGGCGAAAGAGATCCCTGTCCTTCAAACCTTGCATCATCTGTCTCCGAAATCAGTCGAGCGCTACGAGAACTGCAGCCGTTATGGCGTCCGTCTCATCCCTGCCCGGCACGGTGCCGATACCCCGGCCGGTCGTCGTTTCCAGTGCGGCCATAATCCGAGCCGCGGCATTCTTTTCCCCGAGATGCTCGAGCATCATCGCCCCCGACCAGATGGCGGCGATTGGGTTCGCGATGCCGAGATGGGCGATGTCAGGCGCTGAACCGTGCACCGGCTCGAACATGGAGGGCGCGCTGCGGTCGGGATTGATATTGGCGGAGGCGGCAAATCCGAGACCGCCCTGAATGGCCGCGCCCAGGTCGGTCAGAATATCGCCGAAAAGATTGGAGGCGACGACGACATCGAGGCTTTCCGGCGCCATCACCATGCGCGCCGCCATGGCGTCGATGTGGTAGCTGGAAACCTCGACACCGGGATATTCGGCGGCGAGCCTGTGCGTTACCTCATCCCAGAACACCATCGAATATTTCTGGGCATTCGACTTGGTGATCGAGGCCAGCTTGCCGCGACGTTTCTGCGCCTGTTCGAAGCCGAAACGCAGGATGCGCTCCACGCCCGTCCGCGTGAAGATCGAGGTTTCCACGGCCACCTCATCGTCCGTGCCCTGATGCACCCGGCCACCGGCGCCGGAATATTCGCCCTCGGTATTTTCGCGAATGCAGAGGATATCGAATCCATCGGCCTTCAACGGACCTTCGACACCGGGAAGCAATCGGTGCGGTCGGATATTGGCATATTGCACGAAGGCCTTGCGGATCGGCAGCAGCAGGCCGTGCAGAGATACCGAATCCGGAACTTCGGCCGGCCAGCCTACGGCCCCGAGGAGTATGGCGTCGAAACCGCGCAGGGTCTCAATACCGTCCTTGGGCATCATCGCGCCGGTTTCCTGATAGAACGCGCAGGACCAGGGGAACTCCGTTCCTTCAAGCGCAAAACCGGAGGTTCTGGCGGCGGCGTTGAGTACCTGCCATGCGGCATGAGTGACGCTCTTGCCGATGCCGTCGCCGGGAATGAGTGCGATGCGATGCGTTTTCAAGAAATTTCCCCTGTCACAGTCCAATCAGGACGCTCTTGCTCTTGCGGTTGGCGAGATAGGCTTCCCGTCCGAGATCCTTGCCGATGCCGGAACGTTTGTAGCCGCCGGTAGGCAGAATGTGGTCGCGCGAGCGGCCGTAACGGTTGACCCAGATCGTACCCGCCTGGATGGCGCGGGACAGGCGCATGACGCGTGAGACGTCACGGCTGAAAAGACCCGCCGCCAGACCGTAGGTCGGATGATCGGAAAGCGAAAGAGCCTCTTCTTCCGTGCGGAAGGTCTGCAGCGTCAGCACCGGCCCGAAGATTTCCTCGGTCACGGCGGGGGAGGTCTGGTCGACGTTTGCGATCAGTGTCGGCTGGTAGAAATAGCCGGGGCCGTCCATGATCGCGCCACCGGTAAGGCATTCGCCGCCATGGGAGACCGCCGCCTGCACGATACCGTCGATGCGCTTGCGCTGCACCTCGGAGATAATAGGCGAATATTGCGTTGCCTCGTCCCAGGTGGGCCCGGGCTTCACCGCCTTCATGCGGGCGATGATCGCGGCGGAGAGGGCATCTGCCGCACTGTCCTCCACGAGGATGCGCGAGCCGGCCACACAGGCCTGCCCGGCATTGGAGAGAATATTGGCGGCGATGGCCGTCGCCGCCTTTTCGATATCCGCATCGGCGAAGACAATCTGTGGGCTCTTGCCACCAAGTTCCAGCGTCATGGGCTTGATCCCTGTACGGGCGATATTGGCCATGATGGCGGCTCCCGCGGCGGTGGAGCCGGTGAAGCTCACCTTGGAAATCTCGGGATGGCCGGTGATGGCGTTGCCCGTGACGGGACCGTCGCCCAGCACGATGTTGATGAGGCCGGCGGGTAACCCGGCCTTGATCGCCAGCTGCGCCATGAAAATACTGGAGAAGGGCGTCATCTCCGAAGGTTTCAGCACCACGGCATTGCCTGCCGCAAGCGCCGGGCCAAGCTTCCAGCCAGCCATGGAGACCGGAAAATTCCACGGTGTAATCGCACCCACCACGCCATAGGGCTCCGTCATGATCATGCCGAGGCTCGTGTCGTCGGTCGGCACCAGATCGCCGCCTTCCTTGTCGGCGAATTCGGCGAAGAAGCGGATTTGCTCGGCGGTCACGGCGATATCGCCGGCGATCAGTTGGCCGACCGGCCGGGTCGAGGACAGCGCCTCGATCTTTGCCAGCGTCTCGGCTTCCTGCTCTATCAGGTCAGCCCAGCGTTGCAGGACCCGGGTGCGCTCGCGCGGGCGCACCCCGCCCCAGTTGCTGCTTTTCAGTGCGGCCTTGGCCGTTTGCACCGCTTCATCCACCAGGGCTGCGTCCGCCTTGGGGCACCCGGCATATGGGGCCCCGTCCGATGGGCGGTGCATGTCGATACCGTTTTCAGCGGTGACGAGCCTGCTGCCGATGAAGTGGCCGATTGGCAGGGACAGGCTGTCTGGATCGAAGCTGAGCGTCATGGGAAATCCCCTTTGAATATGCCCTCAAAGCTAATTCCTGTCGGCAAGCGAAATCGACCGACTGCAGCCGTGGCAGTGAACGAAAATCCCGTTTTACCGTTGCCAGACAGCGCAATCTTTGGTGCGTGCTGCCTGTGGTCTCTCGCCGGTTCCCGTTGTCGCGGGCAACCTGGAAAACCGACGAGATACGCCTCATCCGTTCACTGTGACGTAGATTTTGCGCACCGTCTCAATGGTCTTCCAGACGCCGACGAAACCGGGTTTCATTACGAAACTGTCGCCCGCCGTATAACGGTGCGGTTCGCCGCCATCAGGGGTGATTTCGATGACGCCGGCCAGAATATGGCAGAACTCGAAGGTCTCACCTTTGATGGAACGGCTTTCCCCCGGTGTCGCTTCCCAAATGCCTGTCTTCACGGTTCCGTCGCGAGCTTCGTCAAGCGCCCAGGTCTTGAACGACGGGTCGCCTGCAATGAGGCGTTCTGGCAGCGCCTTGGAGGCCTTGGGCTCGAAATCGGGGTTGGTATCGATGGGCTTGAGAAGCGGCATGGTTTTTCCTTTCTGAAACAGGCGTGATGATCAATATCCGCGGCGGCGGTCGACAAGGCCGAGCAGTTGAAGACCGGACTCGTGGCGTTTGATGTTTTCGACAACGGTGCGTGCCGCGGAATGGGGCTGAGTGACGCTGGCGATATGCGGCGTCAGAAGAATTTTGGGGTGGGTCCAGAAAGGATGGTCTTCGGGCAACGGTTCGGGGTCCGTAACGTCGACCACTGCACCCGAGAGCCGGCCTTTATCGAGCGCATCGAGGAGTGCGCCGTGATCGAGCTGTCTGCCACGTCCGGCGTGAACAAGTCCCGCGCCAGCGGGTAAGAGGCTCAGGCGCTCGGCGTTGAGAAGTCCGGTGGTCTCGTCCGTCAGCGGCAGCAGGCAGATGAGGATGTCGCTGGTGGAGAGGATGGCTTTCAGCCCGTCATCGCCATGGTGGCAGGTGACGCCATCGATCTCGCGGGGCGACCGGCTCCAGCCGGCGAGCGGAAAGCCGAAAGTTCTTAACCGCTCCAGCGCTGCGACGCCCAGCATGCCGAGGCCAAGAACGCCAATCCGGCAGTCTTCTGCCTGCCGTTGCGGCAGCGCCTTCCACAACTGCTGCCGCTGCTGTTTCAGATAGGCGGGGAGATTGCGGTGAAGGGCGAGCACGCCGAGGCAGATATATTCCTGCATCATGCGGATGATCCCCTCATCCACCATGCGTACGACTTTCACCGTCTGCGGGACCGTATCGATGTGAAACTGGTCCACACCGGCCCCGATCGAAAAGAGGATTTCGAGGTTACGATAACGCGCTATATCCTCCGGCACCGTCCAGGTGATGAGGTAACGGACTGCATCGGGATCGACCTTGGAGGTATCCATTGCGAAGGGGAGATCCGGCAATTCGTCAGCCAGGGCCTGCCGGAAGATTTCGCCGCGTCTGGCGTCGGAGTTAAAGAGAAATGTCATCTGATCCGTGGTCTCGAGGGTTCATGCCGTGCAGCGCCGGCCGAGCATTTCCAGCATCGACTGGCAGGCGGAAAGTTCGCCCGCTGTTATGAATTCGTCCGGTTTATGGGCGCGGCCGATATCGCCGGGGCCGCAGATGATGGCGTCGATGCCCGCAGCCTGAAAGAGCCCGGCCTCCGTGCCATAGCTGACGGCCGCGAGACCGGGAGTGCCGGTCAGTTCCTCCAAAAGCGAGGCAAGCGGGGCCTCGGCGGGAAGCGACAGCGCCGGATAGGCGCTCATCGGCAGCCATTCGATATCGACACCTGTCGCGGTGAGCGCCTCCACGCTATGTCGTACCGGCTCCAGCAGGTCGATTGGCGAGACACCTGAAATAGCCCTTGCCTCCAGTTCGATGGCGCAATGATCGGGAATGATGTTGATCGCCTGTCCGCCGTTGACGGTACCGATCTGCAGGGAAGAGTAGGGCGGCTCGAAGGTCTTCTCTAAAGGACCCCGGGTCAACGCGTCTGCCGCCTCCACCGCCGTCGCGATGATGCCTGCCATCAGATGAATGGCGTTCACTCCCTGATCGGGCCGTGAAGAATGGCCTGACCTGCCACGGATGCTGACCCGCGCCGCGGCTTTTCCCTTGTGGGCACGCACGGAACGCAAATTGCTGGGCTCGCCGATAATGGCGCCCGCCGGTGGCGCGCACAGTTCCGGCAGGCGCGCGATGAGATGGGGAACACCGCGGCAACCTGCCTCCTCGTCGTAGGAAAAGGCGATATGCACGGGGCGCTGAAGCGTCATGCGCGAATAGGCAGGGGCTGCGGCGAGGACGGTTGCCAGAAAACCTTTCATGTCGGTCGTCCCGCGTCCGTAAAGCCTGTCGTTTTCCGTTCTCAGCCGGAAAGGATCGGAAGACCATTCCGGTTCTCCGGCGGGTACCACATCCATGTGCCCGGACAGAATGTAACCGGCCCGATCGGCTGGTCCGAAGGTGGCGAAGAGATTGGCGCGGTCTCCCTCCGGCCCCGGAATCACGGATACTCTTGCGCCATGGCTTTCCAAATATTCGGCAATCCATCCGGCAATGTCGCCATTGGCCGTTCCCACCACGGACGGAAAGGCGACGAGACGCTCAAGGATTTCGATTGCGTTCATGGTCGTCCCCGTTGGCCCGTTATGATGGCCGCATTGCTCATTGCAAAAGCTTAGAACGGCCGAAGGCGTTTATCTGCTGAAAAGCGAGGTATTTCGGTAGATTGTTGTGTCCTTCCAGTGCTTTCAGAAAATTCGTGCTGGCATGGCTCGTTATCCTCGGACGTCATGGCTTGGACGCCGGGAACGCTGGTTCCCCGCGCTGGAGGGAGTGAGAGCCGTTTGCGATGGAGCTGCTCAAAGTCGATAGTTTCGAGTTGCGGACCGTGGATATTGCCGATGTGGAGGCAGATCGTCTGCACGCCCTCTCCATGGCGGTCGGATGGCGCTATCACGCCAATGAATGGTGTTTCCTGCGGCAATGCGGTGTCGGTCTCGCTGCGCTGGACGAGATCGACCGTGTTGTCGCGACAGCGATGCTCTTTCCCTATGATCAGGGTTTCGCGACGCTCGGCATGGTCATCGTATCGCCACGTCTGCAGGGGCGTGGCGTGGCGCCCTGGCTGGTGCGGCAGCTTCTGGCAAAATACCCGTCAACCGTCTTGCGGCTGAACGCCACCGACGTTTCACGTCGTCTTTTTGCAGGGCTAGGCTTTTCCGGAGATGCGGAAAAGGTGCAGCTGTTTCGGGGCAGGGCGCGCTCCCCCGTGCAGACACCGGGGCTTGGCAGAAAGCAACGGATCGAGCCCCTCTCGGAAGATCATTTGTCGGCGGTCGTGACGATTGACCGGGTGGCTTTGGGCGTATCGAGGCGGGGCGTGCTGCAACGTCTTCTGCGCGACAATACTGGCTATGGCCTTTTCGAGGTCGATCGTTTGGTGGCTTTCGCGCTGCGCCGGGCGGCCGGGCGAGGTCACATCGTCGGTCCGGTCGTCGCAGTTGAGGAGAAAGATGCGGTCGCGCTGGTGAGTCGGCATTTTGCCGATCTGGACGATCAGCTCGTCCGTCTGGATGCCGTGCAAGACCAGGGCGTATTGACCGATTTTCTGACTCAATCCGGCCTGGTCGTGATCGAAACTCTTACCACCATGTCGAAACAGGCGCCGCAGCCTGCGGGTTCGGGTCCGGCGAGGATTTTCGCCCTTGCGGGTCCATCGCTGTGCTGAAGCGCAGTTTTGAACCGCCTCAATTCGACTGATTATGTGGTGGTCCTGTTTCGGGCGTCGCTCGACGCGATGCGTTCCGCTGCGCTGGAAACATGCTTTGATGATTGACGCACTGCCCCTTGACCCTTATGTGAGAAAGCGACGGTTCCTGCAGCCGAAAGGCGAAGGGATTAATAGGGAACACGGTGCGGGCGATGATTATCGCCCAATGCCGTGGCTGCCCCCGCA
Source organism: Agrobacterium sp. MS2 (assembly GCF_003261015.1). Taxonomy (NCBI): domain Bacteria; kingdom Pseudomonadati; phylum Pseudomonadota; class Alphaproteobacteria; order Hyphomicrobiales; family Rhizobiaceae; genus Agrobacterium; species Agrobacterium sp. MS2. The sequence continues at coordinate 204,698 of NZ_QLNF01000056.1, forward strand.
ACTGTAAGCGGATTGCCGCTCATCCTCGTGACGCCGATGGCGTCATGCCACTGCATTCTCCGGAATGCGGGAAGGCAGATGAAAGGCGCAAATCCGTGAGTCAGGAGACCTGCCGTCAAAATATAAACCATCGTTACGGGCGGGGAAGCCCGGAAGAGGAGATTGTAATGTTATTTCATAACATTTGGTTTGCGTCCTGTTACCGTTCTCCGTACAAGACGTTCCGTGGTTGCTGCGCGTTCTGACGCCGCTGCTCTGGAACAAGCGATTTCATTTCGATTGGAGAACACATGTTTCATTCTGGACGCCTGCCGGTCCGCGCCGGCTTTCTCGCTGCTGCGCTTGCAGTTCTGCCCGCCGCCACCGCCAATGCCGCGGAAACGGCATATCCCTTGACAATCAAAAGCTGCGGTCACGACATCACTTTCAGGCAGCCGCCCGCCCGCGCCGTCTCCGTCGGCCAGAGCACGACTGAGGTTCTTTATCTGCTCGGGCTGGCCGACAAGGTCGTTGGCACGGCCCTGTGGATCGGCCCGGTCCTTGCGGGCTATGAGGAGGCCAATTCCAGGGTGGAGCGTCTGGCCGACAATGATCCAAGCTTCGAGGCCGTCGTCGGAAAGAGGCCGGACCTCGTCACAACGCAGTTCCAGTGGCAGATCGGCCCCGAGGGCGTTGTCGGTACGCCGGCGCAATTCGCCGAACTCGGCATTCCTGTTTACACCTCGCCGGCAGATTGCGTGGGCAAGGACAATTCCGGGGGCGGCGACGGCGTGCGCAAGACCGGCTTCACAATGGATTTGATCTATCAGGAAATCCGCGACCTTGCGCAGATTTTCAACGTCCAGGATCGCGGCGAAGAAGTGGTCAATGATCTCAAGAAAAGGGAAGAGGCTGCCCGCGCAAAGATTGCTTCCGCAAACGGCAAGCTTTCCGCCGTCTTCTGGTTCTCCAGCGCGGAACTGGATATCGATCCCTATGTGGCGGGCCGCAACGGCGCGCCCGGCTACATCATGTCGGCGCTCGGCCTGAAGAATGTGATCGAGAGCGACGAAGAATGGCCAACGGTCGGTTGGGAAACCATCGCCAAGGCCAATCCTTCGGTGATTGTGGCCGGAAAGATGGACCGCCGCCGTTTCCCGGCTGACGACATCGCCGTCAAGCAGAAATTCCTCGCAACCGATCCCGTGGCCAGCATCATGCCAGCTGTCAAGGAAGGTCACGTCTTCGAGATGGACGCCCAGGCGATGAACCCGACCATCCGGACGATCGAAGGCATTGAAACGCTGGCTGAGGCAATTTCGGCTGCCGGTCTCGCCAAGTGAGCGGGTTTTCAATCCATCTCGGCAGAGGAGGGCTGGTTTTTGCCGCGCTCGCCCTGCTGCTCGGCGCGCTGATGGCCGGGGCGGCCATCGGCGAAACCGCCATTCCATTCGATGTGGTGGCGAAAACCATCGCCAACCGGGTGTTTGACGCCGGTTATCCGCTGGAGCCGCTGGATGAGGGAATTGTGTGGAGCTATCGTCTCAGCCGCGCCGTCGTGGCCGCCTGCTGCGGGGCTTCACTGGCGCTTGCCGGCGCGGTTCTGCAATCGCTGCTGCGCAACCCGCTTGCCGACCCCTATATCCTCGGTATTTCCGCGGGCGCCTCCACCGGAGCGGTGGGCGTGGCCCTTCTCGGCTTTGGGGCGGGCTTTCTGACAATGCCGGCGGGGGCACTGATCGGTGCCTTCGTCGCATTCTCGCTTGTCAGTCTTCTGGCGGTGCGTGCAGGGCACGGCAACAGTGCCATCATCCTGGCCGGTGTGGCCGGTTCGCAACTGTTCAATGCCATGACGTCCTTCATCGTCACCAAATCCGCCAATGCCGAACAGGCGCGCGGTATCATGTTCTGGCTGCTGGGGAACCTCTCGGGCGTGCGCTGGCCGGATGTGTGGCTGGCCCTGCCGGTCAGTGTTGCCGGTCTTGCGGTTTGCCTCTGGCACGCCCGGGCGCTTGATGCTTTTGCCTTCGGCGGGCAGGCGGCCGCCTCGCTCGGCATTCCGGTGCGGCGGACCTATGCAGTACTGATCTCGGTTTCGGCGATCATGACGGCGGTGATGGTCTCGCTGGTCGGGTCCATCGGCTTTGTCGGCCTCGTCATTCCCCATGCGGCACGCATCTTCGTCGGCGTCCGCCATGGACTGCTGCTGCCGGTGACAGCATTGACCGGTGCGGTATTCATGATCATCGCCGATATTTTCTCCCGCATTGTCATTCCCGGGCAGGTGCTGCCCATCGGCGTTATCACCGCGCTTGTCGGCGCGCCCGCCTTCGCCTTCATCCTCGGACAGAAGAGGGGACGTTCGTGAAGCTATCCGCTCATGACCTGAAATTTCGCGCAGGCAATATCGACATCGTACGCGGTGTCTCGCTCGATGTCGGTTCCGGAGAGTTTCTCGGCATAATCGGCCCGAATGGGTCCGGTAAAAGCACGCTGCTCTCCATGCTGGCCGGCATCCGCAAGCCGCGCCAGGGTCACGTCATGCTCGGCGGCGATCCGCTCGCCTCCCTCGGACGGCGTGAACTCGCTCGCCGGCTGGCTTTTGTGGAGCAGCAGGCCGAAACCACCGAGCGCATCACGGCACGACAGGCGGTGGAATTGGGGCGCACGCCCTATCTCGGTCCACTTTCGGCGTGGTCTGCGCATGACGACGCGATCGTCGAGGCCGCGCTCGATAATGTCGACATGGCCGACAAGGCGGAGCGCAGCTGGCACCACCTTTCCGGTGGTGAGCGCCAGCGACTGCATATCGCCCGCGCATTGGCGCAGGAGCCCAATATTCTGCTGCTGGACGAGCCGACCAATCACCTCGACATCGGCCACCAGATCGGCTTGCTCGATCTGGTGCGCCGGCAGGGATTGACCGTTGTGGCGGCCCTTCATGATCTCAATCACGCCGCCATGTTCTGCGACCGCATCGCCATTATGCATCGCGGTGAGATGATCGCCATCGGCGCGCCGCGCGAAGTCCTGACGCCGGCAACGGTAGCGTCCGTCTTCGGAGTGGAATGCGTTGTGACGGTTGATGGAAGCGGCTTTTCGCACATTCGTTTTCTGCCGGCCCACGGACGGGCCGATCATGCAAGAAAGGTCATGGCATGATGAAATTGCTGAGGCTTGCAAGAGTTGCAGGCGTTGCCCTCCTCATGGGGTCGGGTTTATCCGTACATGCCTCGGCAGAAACGTTCGAGGTGAAAATGCTGAACAGGGGCGAGAAGGGCCCAATGGTGTTCGAGCCCGATTTTCTGGAGATCACCGCCGGTGATCGCGTCCGCTTCGTGCCGACCCACAAGAGTCACAATGCCGCGACCGTTGAGGGGATGGTTCCCGAAGGGGTGGAAGGTTTCAAAAGCCGGATCAATGATGAATTCGAGACCGGTTTCGACAAGCCGGGTTTCTACGGTATCAAATGTTCACCGCATTATGGCATGGGCATGGTCATGCTGATCAAGGTCGGCGATGCGACCCTGCCGCAGAGCTACCGGACGGTCGATATGCCGGCTCGGGCAAAACCGCGCTTCGAGGAACTTTTCGAGCGCGCGGAAAAATGAGGTGCCGGTCAGTCCGTGCAACAGGGCAGGGAATGATCCGCCCCCCAGTCACCGTTGCGGATTGGTGATCAGAAGACCGTCTTCTACGGTCAGGGACTTGACGCTCTAGATCTTTCGATCTGGCCTGAGGACACAGACGGAGCTTCAGGTTTTGCCTGTGATGTCCGGCTTCACCGCGCAGACTGCATAACGATGCTGCAGCCCCCGGAGTATACCTTTCAGCAGGCTAAAATTTTTCGCCTGGGCGCGGTGAATGGCCTGGAGTTCCTGATCGATTGCAACAGGTTGGAAACCCGTCTGTCGCAGAAGCGCTGCAACTTCGCCGGCTCTCGCACCGTTTGAAAAATAGACACGCGACAGGATGCTGGTGAAGGTGTTTTCCGGATCCGCTGGCTTGTGCGGCTGATCCTGTTTGACCAATCCCAAGCCTTCGAGACCTGCCGCAAGTTTCTTTACCAGTTTTTCGCGCCAGCTGGTATTCACGAAATCGCCATCCACGATCAGCAGGCGTCCACCCGGTTTCAGCACTCGGAACCACTCCGCGAAACTTGCCCGTGGATCGACCAGCGTCCAGACCAGATGGCGGGTGATGATGACATCGGCGCTCTCATCCGGCTCCATCGTGTTTTCGGCATCGCCGACGAAGAAACGGATACTACGCCCACGGCTTTTTGCTTTTTCACGGGCAAGCGCCAGCATTGTTTCGGACCAGTCCATGCCGGTAACCTGAAATCCCAGATCGTCCATGAGGTGAGAGATGACGCCGGTGCCGCTGGCAAGATCGAGCGCGCTGCGCCCCTCACCCGGACCAAGATGTTTCAAGATCAGCGCGTGCCACGCCTCTCGCTCCTCTTCGGAGAAAATTTCATGGCCGGGGGACAGGTCGAAAGTCGCGGCGCGGCCGGACCAGTAGGCTTTGATTTCGTCTCTCAGGCTGTCGTTTTTGCCATATTCTATGGTGTCGATCATTGGTCTTCAGCTCATGTACCGGTCAGTTAAGAATGGCTCTAAAACATAAATGTTGACTAGTACAGTCAGAAAATAATACAGCCGCGCCAGTTAACACTGGAGAGCAATATCCGATGCGCATCTCAGCCAAATCTGCGGCATTTGCCCTTGGCCTTCTCGTATCTGCCGCATGGCCGGCATTGGCCGAAAAGGTCACCGTCAAGGATGTGACCGGCCGGGATGTCGAAGTCAACGTTCCCGTTTCGCACGTCATTCTCGGCGAAGGCCGGCAAATTTACTTCCTGGCGGCGCTCGACAAGGAAAACCCTTTCCAGCACGTGGTCGGCTGGCGTGACGATCTGTCGAAGGCCGATCCGGAAACCTACGACGCCTATCTCGCCAAATACCCCGATATCGCCAAGCTGCCGACTTTCGGCGGCATGAAGGATGGCACCTTCGATGTCGAGCAGGCCGTTGCCCTGAAGCCCGACGTCATTCTGATGAACATCGACGCGAAGACGGCGACCGAAGAGGCAGGTTACATCGAAAAGCTCGCAAAGGTCGGCATTCCGCTGGTCTATGTCGACTTCCGCGAAAAGCCGATGGAAAACACCGAGCCGAGCATGCGTCTGATGGGCAAGCTGATCGGCAAGGAAAAAATCGCGGAAGACTTCATCACGTTCCGGGCGGAATCCATCGCGAAGGTAACGGACACGCTTGAAAAGGCAAATCCGAAGAAACCTGTTGTGTTCATGGAGCGTGCCGGCGGTTACTCCGACGATTGCTGCATGTCTTTCGGCAACGAGAATTTTGGCAAGATGGTGGAGCTGGCGGGCGGCATCAACATGGCCAAGGATATTATTCCGGGCACCTTCGGCACCGTCAATCCTGAGCAGATCATCGCTTCCAACCCGGAGCAGATCATCATCACCGGCGGCAACTGGAACGGTTATGTTCCCGGCGGCAACTGGGTCGGCGTCGGTTACGGCGCGGATGTGAAGGAGGCCCGTCGCAAGCTGGAAAACCTGACCAAACGCCCGGCTTTCACAGGCGTCCAGGCCGTGAAGGATGGCAATGTCCACGCCACCTGGCACCAGTTCTATAACAATCCCTATCAGTTCGTGGCCATTCAGGAAATCGCCAAGTGGCTGCACCCTGATCTCTTCAAGGATCTCGATCCCGAAGCCACGTTCAAGGAACTTCACGCCCGCTTCCTGCCGCTTGACTACAAGCCCGGCTACTTCGTTTCGCTGAAGGATGGGAAATAAGACAGGGACGGTGAAGGAGGAGCGCCGGTCCACTCGATGGATGAAGCCGCAGCCACGCGGCTTCATCGTTTTGTTTTGAACTTGATGAGGACCTTCTCATGCGGCTCAGCGCCCTCAGGCATCTTGCGATGCTGGCCTTCTCCCTTCTCGCCGTCCCGGCTCATGCCGGGGAGATCACCGATGTCACCGGACGCAAGATCGAGCTGGACCTGCCGGTCAAGCGTGTCCTCGTTGGCGAGGCGCGTCAGGTTCACGTCATCGCGGTGCTGAAGGGCGACCAGACTTTCGATACTATTGTTGGGTGGCGTGACGACCTGCTCAAGAAGGACCCGGACAGCTACGCCGCCTACGTCGAGCGTTTCCCCGAGATCGAGAAACTACCACGCTTCGGTTACGTGCCACAGGGGGATTTCAGCCTCGAGTCGGCCATCACGCTTTCGCCTGATGTCATCACACTCAATCTCGAAGCGGAGAAATCAGCCAAGGAAAGCGGTTTCGAAGAAAAAGCCGAAGCTGCCGGTATCAAGGTCGTCTATCTCGATTTTCGCATCGATCCCGAAAAGAACAGTGAAGCCTCGGTCGAAATCCTCGGCAAACTCTTCGGCGCCGAAGAGCGCGCGAAGGAGTTCATCGCCTATCGCCGTGCCGAAATCGCGCGTGTGACCGACCGGCTCGCCAGCGTCAAGGACTTGAAGCGCCCTAACGTCTTCATTGAGCGTTCGCCCGGCATTTCTGGTGAAAACAACTGCTGCCGCACTTTTGGCCCGGCCAATTTCGGCGCCATGGTCGATCTCGCCGGTGGTCGCAATATTGCGGATGGCATCATCAAGACGACCTTTGGCGACCTCAATCCCGAACAACTCGTCGTTGCCGATCCCGAGCACGTGATTGTCACAGGTTCGAACTGGGCGGCTGAATCCGACATCAATCAGTTCGTTCCCGTAGGACGCGGTGCGGATATGGCTCTTTCCCGTGAGCGACTGGCCAACCTGATGAAGCGCACGCCGTTTCCGGAACTGACGGCGGTCAAGCAAGGCAACGTGCACGCCGTCTGGCACCAGTTCTATGGTGCGCCTTACGAGTTTTTCCCGATCCAGCAATTCGCCAAGTGGTTTCACCCGGACCTCTTCGCCGATCTCGATCCGGAAAAGAATTTCGAGGAGTTTCACCGGAAATTCCTTCCCGTCACCTACAAGCCCGGCTATTTCGCCTCGCTCGAAAAAGGTTTGAACCAATGAGTTCGCTGAATGAAAGCGCCGTTGGCGTCAGCGGGCGCGATCAATATCGCGCCCTTGCCGCGCGCAGGATCGTCATCCTCTTCGGGCTTTTCATCGCCCTGTGTTTCAGCATGGCCGCAGACATGGCGCTCGGTCCGGCTCGCTACACCCTCTCCGACGTGCTTGCGACCATCGCCGATCCGGCTGCGGTGGGAAACCAGCTGCGTGTGGTCATCTGGGACATCCGCATGCCGATCGCGCTGATGGCGGTCACCGTGGGCGCGTCCCTTTCGGTGGCGGGCGCTCAGATGCAGACCATCCTGTCGAACCCGCTCGCCAGTCCGTTCACGCTCGGCATCTCGGCCGCCGCAAGCTTCGGTGCGGCGCTGGCGCTCGTCGGCGGGGTGGCGATCTTTCCGGGCGCCGTGCACTACATGGTGCCGATCAATGCCTTCATCATGGCAATGGTAGCGGCCCTCTTCATCCATTTCGCGTCGACCCTTCGCGGTGTGACGGTTGAAACGATCGTGCTGCTTGGCATCGCACTTGTCTTCACCTTCAATGCGGCGCTGTCGCTGCTCGAATACCTCGCTTCCGAACAGGCTCTTGCCGCCGTCGTCTTCTGGACCATGGGCAGCCTGACGAAGGCGACCTGGGACAAGGTCTATGTCACCGCCGCCATTCTTCTCGTTACCGTGCCGATGTTCATGCGCAATGCCTGGGCGCTGACGGCGCTCAGACTCGGCGATGACAAGGCGGCCAGCATGGGCATCAATGTGCGCCGTCTGCGGCTGCAGACGATGCTGACGGTCAGCCTGCTGGCCGCCATTCCGGTTTCTTTCGTCGGCACAATCGGTTTTGTCGGGCTGGTGGGGCCGCACATCGCCCGCATGCTGGTGGGTGAAGATCAGCGCTTCTTCCTGCCGGGTTCGGTGATCTGCGGAGCATTGCTGTTGTCTGCAACCTCGGTCATCAGCAAGATACTCATTCCCGGCGCTGTTCTGCCGATCGGCGTCATCACGGCGCTGGTGGGCGTACCTTTCTTTTTCGCGCTTATTTTCGGTAACAGGAGACGCGCATGGTAGCCCTCGCATTGAAGGATGTTGGCGCCGCCTATGGGCGCACCACGGTTCTCTCCAAGGTGGGCATCGATACGCTCGAAAGCGGTAGCGTGACGGCGGTGATCGGCCCGAATGCCGCCGGCAAGTCGACGCTTTTCAAGCGCATCGCCAGCCTGATCTCCGGTCCCGGGCTGGTGGAACTTTCCGATACCGCCCGTGGAGACCGCGCCATCTGCTACATGCCGCAGGACACCGGCGCAAACGCGGTACTGACGGTCTATGAATCCGTTCTGCTTTCCGCCAAGCAGGGCGGCGGCTGGCGCGTTCAGGATCATGAGCTGTTCGAGATCGACGCCATTCTCAAGGCGCTGAAAATCCATGACCTTGCCTTCCGCGGGCTTGGCGAATTGTCAGGCGGCCAGCGCCAGCTGGTCTCGCTGGCACAGGCGCTTGCCCGCAAGCCGGAGGTGCTGCTGATGGATGAGCCGACTTCAGCACTCGATCTCCACCGGCAGATCGAGGTTCTGGGCTTCGTCACCGAACTCGCGCAGAAGACAGGCATGATCGTTCTGATTGCTCTGCATGATCTCAACCACGCGCTGCGCTACTGCGAGAAGACGATGGTGATCGCACAGGGCGAAATGGTGGTGAGCGGCAGCACGGAAGCGGTGATAACATCCGACATGCTGCGCGAAATCTATCGCATCGATGCACGTATCGAACCCTGCTCGCAGGGCAGGCCGATGGTCATCGTCGACGGGGCAATCTGACGATGGAAGAACCTGGCTGCAAAAATTGCCGGGTTCCCTGATAACTCGGGCCATGGGCCCGCGTCGGCGCACTAATTCTCGATGATGAGGATGGTACGGACAAGCTCGATGTATCCGCCTGGGGCGCAACATCGGTGGACGATTTGTTGTGGTATGATGATAATGGAAATGCCGTTATCCTCTCGGCCAGACACGTCCGTCTCCGTCACGCTGAACGGGGTCGATGTCAATGTACTCGACGCATCGGACTTCATTTTCGCCAGCGCATCGGCGCTTGCCGCGTAAAGGAAAAACCGGCTGTGGGCTTTCAAAACCAGCAGCAGACACCGCCGCAGTCCCTCACTGCGGCGGTCGTTTCGCCCCTCAAGACTACGTTTTTCGGCCTCACGCTCGTCAGCGGTGTCGTCAACATATTGGCGCTGACGTCGCCGCTTTTCATGTTGCAGATCTATGACCGGGTACTGGCAAGCGGCAGTCTGCCGACCCTGGTCGGGCTCGCGCTTCTTGCTCTCGGGCTTTATGGTTTCCAGTGCCTGCTCGATATCATCCGTGCCCGTGTCCTGATCCGTATCGGCGAAGACTTCGACTTGCGCTACTGCCGCAGAGTGCATGACGCCGTGGTGCGCCTGCCGCTCGTCAACCGCATGCCGGGTGACGGCCTTCAGCCGCTGCGTGATCTCGACAATGTACGCGGCTTTTTATCCGGCACGGGTCCGACTGCCTTTTTCGACCTGCCGTGGATGCCGCTTTATCTCGGCATATGTTTCCTGTTCCATTTCTGGATCGGTGTAACGGCGCTCGCCGGCGCTGTGCTGCTGGTCTCGCTCACAATTTTCACCAATATCTTTTCTCAAAAACCAATCCGCGACACCATGGTGGAAAACGTGGTCCGCAACCGGCAGCTGGAGGCCTCCCGCCGCAACGCAGAGGTGGTGCAGGCCATGGGGCTTGGTGGCCGGCTCGGTAAACGCTGGCAAAATTCCAACGCGGCCTATCTCGCCGCCAATCGCAGGGCGGGCGATGTGGCAGGCGGCCTCGGCAATATCGCAAAATCGCTTCGGGCCGTTCTACAATCGGCAATTCTTGCTGTCGGCGCTTGGCTCGTCATCGAGCAGGAAGCCTCCGGCGGCGTGATGATCGCCAGTTCGATCATGATGGGCCGGGCACTGGCGCCTGTCGATCTCGCCATTTCCAACTGGAGGTCCTTCGCGGCGGCCCGGCAGAGCTGGGCACGGCTGAGAGAGCTTTTTTCGCAAATGCCGGCCGATGCCGCTGCCATGGCCCTGCCGAAGCCAGAGAAGGAATTACGGGTCGAGAATGTCACCATCGTTCCGCCGGGCGGAAAAAAGCCCATCGTTGCTGGGCTCGGTTTCGTCGTGACAGCGGGAAACGCGCTCGGCATCATCGGTCCGTCAGGTTCGGGCAAATCGACGCTATCGCGCATTCTCACCGGCGCGTGGATGCCTGCCGCCGGCAAGGTGCGGCTCGATGGCGCAAGCTTCGATCAGTGGGACCGGGAAGCGCTTGGCCGCCACATCGGTTATCTGCCGCAGGGCGTGGAACTTTTTGAAGGCACCATCGGGGAGAATATCGCCCGTTTCGCGGACAACCCAGATCCCGAAGCCATCATCGCTGCAGCTAGGGCTGCCGGCGCACATGAGCTGATCCTGCGTTTCGAAAAGGGGTATGACAGCGATATAGGCGAGGCGGGTTCAGCTCTCTCGGCCGGGCAGCGCCAGCGCATCGGTCTGGCCCGCGCTCTTTATGGCAATCCCTTTATCGT